>NZ_JABWQV010000054.1 GCF_014268615.1 Pseudomonas tehranensis
CTCGTCTATTCGACGAGCCGTTTTTTTATGACAACCCAATGCCGGTTTTCGCTGCGCATCAGCGCAGAATCAACACGGCGGCCACCGCTATCACCAACACCACCCCGAATACCATTCGGGCTATCCAAGGCGCCGTGAGCCAAACACCGGTAACTCCGGCAATTTGGCCAACATTCTTTTCTGTCAGGCGGAAACTTGGTTCCCGAAAGGGGTTACCGCACTGAGGGCAGGCGTAGGCCTTGTCGGAAATTCGGGAAGAGCATTCAGGGCAATCAATCAGGCTCATTACGCAACCTCGGGGTGAGTTGAATTTTGTATCTAAAAGACTGCTCACTTTCGTTTTTGTTCTGAGCCAATCTTAGCCGATGCGCGAGGATGAGCCAGCACTCAAAGAGCTATGAGCAACGGGTTGCCGACTGACCCGATTACTGCACAGGCTTCACCCGCTCCATCAGATCGTTCAACACATAGGTGTCCAGAAAAGCTTTCACCTCTGTGATCTGGCCATTCTTGAATGTCATGTGCCACATGTAAGAGTTGTTGTAGGGCTTGCGGTCAAGCGCCATGGCTTCACCCTTCCAGAGAACCACCACGACATCGTCCTCGGCCACAATGCTCTGGACGGTCGGGGAAATGGGCGTCGCCAGCCGAGCGGTGATGGGTCGTACGGCTCGTTCGATTAAATCCGTCTTGCTGTTGTACACACCGGAAACCGGGCTTGATCCAGATACGGTCCACGTTGCGTCGGGTGCCAGCAGATCGAAAACCGTGCCTTGGCCTTGCTGCCAGTTAGTAAACGCTTGGCGCACCAGGTCGGTATTGATGTTTTGATCAGCGGCTTGCGACGCTGAAACCGTGTTCGTTGAAAGCACCAAACACAGCGCGACAGCATGAAGGCGCACAGCCAAACTCATCCATGGGGTCATGATCTTCTTCTCACAACAATATCGTTGATAGGAACCTCTTCAAGAGGAACCTTAACGGCATGGGCGCGGAAGCTTTTGCTCGATGCTGCTGAGAGGTTGCCTGATGCTGCTTGGTGGAACGGCGCGGAGACCTGCGTCTGGTTCATGCGTGGTTGCCGCCAGCACGCGGGTATTCGCCCTCCGGTCCCATATCGTTCCCATATCGCCCTTTTTCAGACACCAAAAACCACAAACCCCCGACTTTCTCTAGGAAAATCAGGGGTTTGTGTTTTCAGAATGTGGCGGTGAAGGAGAGATTCGAACTCTCGATACAGTTTCCTGTATACACACTTTCCAGGCGTGCTCCTTAAGCCACTCGGACACTTCACCGTGTCTCGGCAAACTGTTCAGTCTGTCGAGGCGCGCTAATGTAGTCGAAAGCTTTTCCGATGGCAAAGGTTTTTTTCAGAATTTTCATGCGGTTAAGGTGATCGGGCATTTCAAACGCGGCGGAGCATGGCAAACCGGCCAATCTTCGGGTTTGTGCGCGCAGTGTTCTATGGAGCAAGGCGCGGGCGATGGGGCGGCCAGACGGTTTATGGGGGCTGGGGGCTGACCGGTGAGTCAGTCACGGCGCTTTACCTGGCCTGCGGCGGTGGGTAACGTCTGCGTCACTTCTCTTACAAGGAATAGCGCCATGAGCGACCTGATTGCCTACCATCTCGAAGACGGTATCGCGACCCTGACCTTGAACAACGGCAAGGTCAATGCCATCTCGCCGGATGTGATCGCCGCGTTCAACACTGCGCTGGATCAGGCTGTGGCGGATCGGGCGGTGGTGATCATTACCGGGCAACCGGGGATTTTGTCCGGTGGTTACGATTTGAAGGTAATGACCGCCGGTCCCAAGGAAGCGGTGAGTTTGGTCACGGCCGGCTCGACCCTGGCCCGTCGCCTGTTGTCGCACCCCTTCCCTGTTGTTGTCGCGTGCCCTGGGCATGCAGTGGCCAAGGGTGCGTTCCTGCTGCTGTCGGCGGATTACCGCATCGGTGTCGATGGACCGTTCAGCATTGGCTTGAACGAGGTGCAGATCGGCATGACCATGCACCACGCCGGTATCGAGCTGGCCCGTGATCGCCTGCGCAAATCCGCGTTTCATCGCTCGGTGATCAATGGCGAGATGTTCAACCCGCAGAGCGCTGTGGATGCCGGCTTCCTCGACAAGGTGGTGTCGACCGATGAACTGCAAGGTGCGGCGCTGGAGGCGGCGCGTCAGTTGAAAAAAATCAACATGACCGCCCACAAGAACACCAAGCTGAAAGTGCGCAAGGCCCTGCTGGAGACGCTGGACAGTGCAATCCTGCTGGATCAGGAGCACATGGGTTAACCCTCCACAGGATAAAACGAAAAGCCCGACTTCAGCGTCGGGCTTTTTCTTACGCGCGTCGTTTAAAAAACGACAACCGCTCTAGCCTGCTTCTGACACGCTAATCGGAAACATGCGCTCAAACATCGCCCATCTCCTACCTCTATAGCGGCAATTGCCGAAAACAGTGCACATCCGTACACTGCGCCACCTTTTGTCCCGATGGGGCCTGTAGATGCTCTTTGTATTGCGTATGTTGTTGATGGGTCTGCATTTTGTGCTGGCGGGTGTGCTCGGGGTGATCCTGGGGCTGTGTCGGCCGTTCAATCCAGACAACAGCCGTTTATGCGCCAGGCTGTATGCGTGGCCCGCCATGTGCATTTTGCGTCTGCGGGTGAAGGCCGAGGTCGACACGCTGGTAAACAAGTCCCAGAGCTGCGTGATCATTGCCAACCACCAATCCAACTATGACCTATTCGTGTTCGGCAACGTCGTGCCCTACCGCACCGTGTGCATCGGTAAGAAAAGCCTGAAGTGGGTGCCGTTGTTCGGGCAATTGTTCTGGCTGGCGGGCAATGTGCTGATCGACCGAGGGAACGCGATCAAGGCGCGCCAGTCGATGTTGACCACTACTCATACGTTGCAGCATGAGGACACATCGATCTGGGTGTTCCCGGAGGGCACGCGCAATCTCGGCGAGGATCTGCTGCCCTTCAAGAAAGGTGCTTTCCAGATGGCGATCGCCGCCGGGGTGCCGATTATTCCAGTGTGCGTCAGCAGTTACATCAAGCACATGCGCCTCAATCGCTGGCGCAGCGGTGACATTCTCATACGCTCGCTGCCAGCGATTCCTACAGCAGGATTGAGCCTGGATGACATGCCCCGGCTCATCGCCCAATGCCGTGAGCAAATGCGCGAGTGCATCGCGGCGATGGACCGGCAGGTGCAGGCTGTTTGACGACTCAGTTAAAACAATAGCCAGCCGGGCACAGAAGCCCGATCGACTCTGTTACCTGCATGGCATTTGACTCTACCGGCGAACTCGGCGGATTTTGCTGACTCTCAAGCAGCAAGGCACACTAAGCTACAGATTGCCTGCCACTGCCATTTTCCAAGAAGAAGTGAACCACCATCATGGGTAGAGTCGTTGCTGCTGCGGTTTACAGCGCCGGTAAGAAAGTCACCAACATCACCCTCGACGAAGGCAGCGCCTGGGCAGCCAAACCAGGTCATTTTGTGTGGATCGGCCTTGAAGAGCCCAGCACCCAGGAGCTGACCAATCTGCAGCGCCAATTCAACCTGCATGAGTTGGCGATTGAAGACGCGATGGAAAAGCACAGCCGCCCCAAGCTGGAGACCTTTGGCGATGCGCTGTTTATCGTCACGTATTCGCCGGTGCGCAGGGATGGCAAGCTGCAGTTCATCGAGACGCATATCTTCGCCGGCAACGGCTACATCATCACCGCCCGCAATGGCCACTCGGCGTCCTACGCCCACGTGCGACAGCGCTGCGAGGCGCGGCCCATTCTGCTGGAGCACGGGGAAGATTTCGTTCTCTATGCCATCCTGGATTTCGTCATTGAAAACTACCAGCCGGTGGGTGAAGCCATCCATGCCGAGATCGATGAGCTGGAGCGCAACGTACTGTGCAGTGCCCTGAACGAGCGGGATATTCAGAACTTGCACAGCTTGCGCCGTGACGTATTACGCCTGCGTCGTTATGCAGCACCGATGGTGGAAATCAGCGAAGAACTGCAAAGACTGGACTTTCCCTTCATCGACAAAAACATGAGTCCGTATTTCCGCGATGTGCAGATTCATGTCACGCGGCAAATGGAAGACCTGGCGACGTTGGCGGACATCGCCAGCCAGACCATTGAAATCGGCGTGCTGCTCGAAGCGTCGCGCCAGAGCGTGGTGCAGCGCAAGTTCGCCGCATGGGCGGCGATCCTGGCGTTCCCCACAGCGGTCGCCGGCATCTATGGGATGAACTTCGAGAACATGCCGGAATTGACCTGGCACTACGGGTATTTTCTGGTGCTTGGGTTTATTGCGGTGGGCTGTACCGCGTTGTGGGGGAGCTTCAAGCGATCGGGGTGGTTGTAGACGGCTTGTATGCCGTTGAGGCTGGGGTGACATTCATCGCGAGCAGGCTCGCTCCCACACTTGATCGTCTGCCTATCAAGTATGGGAGGCGATGGTGTTTTAGTCTTGGGCCGCTGCGGTCTCAGGCTTGTGCGCAACGAAACGCATCATCCATTCAGCCACTGTGGTGCCGTGATGCGCGTGTTCAAGGCTGGCCATGCCTTGGCTGTAGATCTGCTCGCCCAGGTGTTGCTGGCGAATCTCCAGCAGCGCCCGGGAATAATCGTGGATGAATTCCGGGTGGCCCTGGAAGCACAGCACCTGATCGTTGATGTGGTAGGCCGCGAACGGGCAAAAATCGCTGGACGCGATCACCGTGGCGTTTTCCGGCAGTTCGGTGACCTGATCCTGATGACTGATCAGCAGGGTCAGCTCTTCCATCACCGGGCTCATCCACGGCGCCTTGGCCGCGAGCTTGTAGCGGTGTGTCCCCACGCCCCAGCCCTGGCTCGCACGCTCGGCCTTGCCGCCCAGCAACAGCGCCAGAAGTTGATGACCGAAGCATACGCCCAGCAACTTGTCGCCGCGCTGGTAGCGCTCCAGCAGGAAGGTCTTGAGGGTTTCAATCCAGGGATCGGTGCCGAAGGAATCGGCTTTGCTGCCGGTCACCAGATAAGCGTCGAACACCTCATCGTCGTTGGGGTATTGCCCCTGCATCACGTTATACACAATGAACTGAGCCGCGACGGGCTGTTGTGAAAACAGGCGCTGGAACATCTGCCCGTAACCCTGATATTGGTCGATCAGTTCCGGACGCAGGATATCGGTTTCCAAAATGCAGATGCGCAACGACATAAAAAATACCTGACACGATGATGGGAATATTGCACACCCTGAGCGTGCCTTGAAACACCGTCCCAAGGCAAGCCCCTTCCCCTGCCAGTCAGAACCGTTCTTGCCGGGCGGCTTTCTCCAGTAACAAGGCCGGCGGTGAAAAACGCTCGCCATACTGCTCGGCCAGGTACTGAGCGCGGGCGACAAAATCCAGCAGGCCGTACTGGTTGATGAACTGCAAGGCTCCGCCAGTCCAGGCGGCGAAACCGATACCGAAAATCGAACCGACGTTGGCGTCCGCCGTGGAGGTGAGCACGCCCTCCTCCACGCAGCGCACGGTTTCCAGGGCCTGGATGAACAGCAGGCGATCGCGGATGTCCTGTGGCGAAATCTGCCCGTCAGCATTCTCGAAACGATTCTTGAGCTCCGGCCACAGATGTTTCTGCCCGTCGGCCGGATACTCGTAGAAACCGGCCCCGGCTGCTTTGCCTGGCCGCTTGTATTCGTTGAGCAGCAAGTCAATCACGGCGAACGCCGGGTGCTCGGTCGGTGTTTTCCCTTCCGCTTGCAGGTCCTTGGCGGTTTGCACGCGGATATGGCTCATCAAGCTGAGGGACACTTCGTCAGAGATTGCCAGAGGCCCCACTGGCATGCCGGCCTTGCGCGCCTCGGTCTCGATCATCGGCGCGCTCACGCCCTCACCCAGCATGGCGATGCCTTCGTTAGTAAAGGTGCCGAATACCCGGGAAGTGAAGAAGCCTCGACTGTCGTTGACCACAATCGGCGTCTTGTTGATTTGCAGAACGAAATCGAAAGCGCGTGCCAGGGTTTCGTCGCTGGTGCGGGCGCCCTTGATGATTTCCACCAAGGGCATTTTTTCCACCGGGCTGAAGAAATGCAGGCCGATGAACTTCGTCTGATCCGGTACAGCCGTCGCCAGGCCGGTAATGGGCAGGGTCGAGGTGTTGGAGGCGATCACCGCGTCCACCCCAACAACCGCTTGGGCAGCGGCTGTGACACTGGCTTTCAGGGCGCGGTCTTCAAACACCGCCTCAATGACCAGATCGCAACCGGCCAGGTCCGCGTCGCTGTCAGTGGTTTGAATCCGCGCCAGCGTGGCTTCGCGCTGCTCGGCGGTGAGCTGCCTGCGGGCGACCTTCTTATCCAGCAGCGCCGCCGCACGAGCCTTGCCCTTCTCGGCGGCGGCAAGGCTGACATCCTTGAGCACCACCGCAATGCCGGCCATAGCGCTGACGTAGGCGATACCAGCCCCCATCATGCCGGCGCCGAGTACCCCGACTTTTTGCGTCAGATAAGGTGCAAAGCCCTGGGGGCGCGAACCGCCGGCCTTGATTTCGTTGAGCTGGAACCAGAACGTGCCGATCAGGTTCTTGGCCACCTGGCCAGTGGTCAGCTCAGTGAAGTAGCGGGTTTCGATCACGTGGGCGGTGTCGAAATCCACCTGGGCACCTTCCACTGCCGCGCAGAGAATTTTCTCCGGCGCGGGCAGGCAACCCTGGGTCTTGTCGCGCAGGATCGAAGGGGCTATCGCCAGCATCTGCGCGACTTTCGGATGCGACGGTGTGCCCCCCGGAATCTGATAGCCCTTCGCGTCCCAAGGCTGAACCACGCTCGGGTTAGCCAGAATCCAGGCCCGGGACTTGTTCAGCAGGTCCTCGCGATCCGCCGCCAGCTCATCGATCAGACCGGCCTGCAGCGCCTGTTGCGGGCGTACCTTCTTGCCCTCGAGCAAATACGGCAAGGCTTTCTCCAAGCCAAGCAAGCGCACCATCCGCACCACCCCGCCGCCACCTGGCAACAGGCCCAGGGTGACTTCCGGCAGGCCAATCTGCACCGATGGATGATCCAGCGCCACACGATGATGGCAAGCCAGACAGATTTCCCAGCCGCCGCCCAGGGCCGCGCCATTGATCGCAGCCACCACCGGTTTTCCCAGGGTTTCCAGGGCACGCAGTTGCGCCTTGAGCCCGAGAACCATTTCATAGAATGCCTTGGCTTGGGGTTTCTCAACCTTGACCAATTCGTTGAGGTCGCCGCCAGCGAAGAAGGTTTTTTTGGCCGAGGTAATGATCACTCCGGCAATCGAGTCTTTTTCGGCAATCAACCGGGCGACGCAGGCGGCCATGGCCTCGCGGTACGTCGCATTCATGGTGTTGGCGCTCTGGCCTGGCATGTCCAGGGTCAGGACGACAATCTGATCCGGGCCGGTTTCGTAGCGGATGGCATCGCTCATCAAAAGTATTCCTTGAAGTCGGGGCTCAGAGACGTTCGATAACGGTGGCAATGCCCATGCCGCCGCCGACACACAGCGTCGCCAGGCCATAGCGCAGGCGACGCGCCTCCAGCTCATCGAGCAAAGTGCCGAGGATTGCGCAGCCTGTAGCCCCCAAAGGATGCCCCATGGCGATGGAGCCGCCGTTGACGTTGACCTTGGCGGGGTCGATGGCCATGTCCTTGATGAACTTGAGCACCACTGAGGCGAACGCTTCGTTGACTTCGAACAGGTCGATGTCCTCCACCCGCAGCCCCGCCTTGACCAGAGCCTTGCGGGTAGCTGGCGCCGGGCCGGTGAGCATGATGGTCGGATCGGTGCTGGTGACCGCCGTGGCGACAATCCGCGCCCGCGGTTGCAGCCCCAGGGCTTGCCCCTTGGCTTCGGAGCCGATCAGCATCAGCGCCGCCCCATCGACGATGCCGGAACTGTTGCCCGGCGTGTGGACATGGTTGATCCGTTCCACATGGCTGTAGACCCGCAGCGCCGTGGCGTCGAAACCCATCTGGCCCATGGCTTCGAAACTCGGCTTGAGCTTGCCCAGGCCCTCCAGGGTCGAGTCAGCACGGATGAATTCGTCGTGATCCAGCAGCACGATGCCATTTTGGTCCCGCACCGCCACCAGGGATTTGTTGAACGAACCGTCGGCCCGGGCCCGGGCGGCCTTTTGCTGGGAGTGCAGCGCGAAAGCATCGACGTCCTCGCGGCTGAAGCCCTCCAGGGTGGCGATCAGGTCGGCACCGATGCCCTGAGGCGTGAAGTGGCCCTGCAGGTTGGATTGGGGGTCGAGCGCCCAAGCGCCGCCGTCGCTGCCCATGGGCACGCGCGACATGGATTCGACACCGCCGGCCACCACCAAGTCCTCGAACCCGGAGCGCACTTTCATGGCCGCCAGGTTTACCGCTTCCAGGCCCGAGGCACAGAACCGGTTGAGCTGCACGCCTGCCACGCTGACATCCCAGTCGGCGATCAGCGCGGCGGTCTTGGCGATGTCGGCGCCCTGATCACCGATCGGCGTCACGCAACCGAGCACGATATCGTCAACCTGACTGGTGTCCAGGCCCATGCGCTGCTGCAGGGCAGTGAGCAGGCCGCCCACCAGGTTCACCGGTTTGACGCTGTGCAGAGCGCCATCGGCCTTGCCCTTGCCACGGGGGGTGCGTAATGCATCAAAAATCAAAGCTTCGGTCATGACATCCTCAAACCACTGGGGCAATGCAATGGCTCCAACCATAAGCCCAGCGGCCCGAGATTCAATGACCGCAGTGCTCAACGACGTTGACGGCCACGCTCAGACGAACGGTAGCCTGCTATCGGGTTAACCGATTCAGGTGAGCAAAGTGTCTAGCAAAAGGGCCTTCACGAAGGTGGCACTAGGCCTCATATCATTTTAAGAGCGGATAGCAGCAAACTAATACGAATTGGATCTAAACCAAGGCGGCTGCGGCCCCTAATGTAATCCTTGTACAAGATAGTCGTCGGGTTTTGCCGAGGCGCTTGTCAGACAGGAAGTGCAACGCCAGCCGCCAGGAGATATTCAGGCTGGCCTCAGGAAATAACAAAAAGGCGGGTCAGCCATGTTCAAACATTCGAAAGTTCGCCAAGCCGGACTCATCCTCTTCGCCACGACGTTGCTGTTGATTGTGCCGAATATCACCAAGATGATCGGCTGAATCCTGCGCGCGGGCGCCTGTATCATCGGCAAGCGCTATCGCTTGTATCGCCAAAAAATGTGACAGGCTCGTTGTTCGAGTCGCAGTAGCTGTGCCAACCTTTGCGGCACTCCTTCGACATGGAAGACGATCCTCGTGAAAGCTCTCATTGTGTTCGGGGCGCTGCTGCTCAGCACGCCCTTGTTTGCCGCGCAGCTGGTGCTGGAGCTGGGCACGACTGCCCGCACCTGGCAGACCGAAGAACTGCTCCAGCACCCTGAGGCCCGAACGATTCAGATCGCTGAAGACGTTTCCTACAAAAAGCCGATGAGTTATCGCGCCGTGCCGCTGACCGCGTTGTTGACCGGGGTACGCCCCGACGACCATCTCCAGGCCGTGGCGCTGGACGGATTTGCCGCCGAATTGCCCGCGGCACCGTTACTCAACAGCACCGGTGCTCAGGCCTGGCTGGCGATTGAAGACCCGGCCCAACCCTGGCCCGCGCTGGGTGAAGGCAAGGGCAGCGCCGGGCCCTTCTATCTGGTCTGGACCCACCCTCAGGCAGGTCACATCAGCCCCGAACAATGGCCGTACGCGGTGGCGACCATCAAGCGCCTGTCAGCGGTAGCCGAGCGCTTCCCTGCCCTGTTGCCAGCGCCCACGGTGACTCAGGATGACCCGGTCTATAAGGGCTTTGAACTGTTCCAGAAAAACTGCCTGGCATGCCATCGACTCAACGGCGCAGGCGACGCGCAGTTTGGCCCGGACCTGAACATCCCTTTCAATCCTACCGAGTACTTTTCCGGGGATTTCCTCAAGCGCTATATCCGCGACCCACAAAGTCTGCGGCGCTGGCCCCAAGGGAAGATGCCGGGGTTCTCGGCCACGGTATTGCCGGATGCGGAGCTGGAGCTGCTGGTGGGATATCTCAAGCATATGGCGGGGCGTAAACAGCCGTTGACCCCATGAGTCAGCTCTGTGGGTGAGGTGATTTTGTGGGAGCACACCTATGAAAACGGCCGACACATAGGTCAGCCGTTGCTCGGGTTGCGTGAATGAACGATCAGGCGTGCAGGCGCCGTATTTCCTGTTTGACACCCCAACCTTCGATGATGCCACCCAAAGGCTCCACCACGGCCTCGAAGTTTTGTTCGAAGTCTCCAATGTCATCGTAGGTGGCGTACATCACCCGGCTCAACTCCAATGACCAGGCCCCGTCGTCCCGAGGGCTGATCTGTGCATTCAATGACTCACCCCGAAATTGACCTGCCGCCCTGCGCGCCCGCTCCTCATCCGGGAAAATGGCGTAGAACTCGATGGGATGGAATTGTGAGAAATCGAAACCGCCTTCTTTCATGCGGCGAAGCACACTGGTGCTGATGTCTTCTTGATAGGCTGTGCTCATGAAACGTCCTCCTCAAACCGATGGATAGACTTTCCGTCTTCCCGTGCGGGCAACCCCCTGGGCTGCAGCGATACGGCATCAAATGACCGTCGGGACACAAGCATGTAGCTGACAAGACCGGACCTAAGCGATCCTTTCGCTGATCTCAATTGCAGAGTAGCTGTAAGTCGTGGTCGCTGCCAAGCGGGGCCAGGCAGTGAACTTCATGAAATCGGTGTAATGCTGATGATTTCGATACTGTGCTGGGATTTGAGACTCTTGACCGTAGGGTCTTCGGTGCGACCCTCCAGGTCATTGAGATCAAGCTTGGCGGGTACTGGAAGCAGCTTTTGGCGAATCAATTGCGCAGCCTGCTCCATGGTGGGCTCCTGGTCATAGTCGAACTGCTCGGCGATGGCTTCGCCGTGATCATCAACGAAAGTGATTTCCCACTTTTGCATCGGTGTCTCCTCGATCAATTCAGGGCCTGGCTTACCTTTATCTCGACATTGAGGGTTGAACAATCGTTCCGCTCAGTCGGTGGACGGCAGGCATGAAAAAACCGCCTCATGGGCGGTTTTTTCAAGCAGCGCCAGCGATTATTTCTCGGCACGTTCTTTCAAGGCTTTCAACGTATTGAGCGGCGCATCCACTACGAACTTGTTGGCCAGCCAGGAAGGAACATCGCCACCTGGTTCGGTGTGGACCTGATAGATCACTTCGATCTGGCCGGCGTCCTTGGGCGTGAATTTCCAGAAGCCTTCGACCTGAGTGACCCGTACAAAACCCTTTTTTTCCGGCAGGTAGGTTGGCACGCCTTTGAGGTTGCGGGTCAGGCTGCCATCGGCACCTTTGACGGTGGTCACTTGCAACACCGAGTCCCGCGGGGTAACCGGCCAGGGCGTGTTGAACTGGGTGTAGGTCCAGCTCTGGTCGCCTTCATGCTTGAGCAGCTCCTGGCTCTCGCATTCGTGAATCCAGGCACAGGCAGCCGAAACATCTTCCTGAAGAGCTTGCAGCTTGGCCATGGTGGTTTTCATGACGGTCACGCCTTGGTAGGCCTTGTACTTGGAACCGGCCACTTCACTGAGGGAAACCTTGATGCCGTCCTCTTCCTTGGCGACTTTCCAGTCTTCTGCCTGGGCGGTAGCCGTTGCCAGCAGCACGGTCAAACCACACAACACAGCCATACGATGCAGCGAACCCATAGTTTTTTTCCTTGTTATCGAAGTTCCGAACTGGCCCATTACGCTGCCGTGATTTGCTCCCACCAACCGATCAGCCGGATGGCGTCTTCAGTGCTGTTGCCGCAAACCTCGATATCGGCCCCAAACGCCGAGCACACTATCGGCCGCTCCGGCTGGCCAAAGATCCGGCACAGGTTATCGACTGACAGCTGCACGCAACGTTCGCCCGCCGGTTTGCCGTGGGGCATGCCAGGAATCGGCGAACTGATGGAAGGGGCGATGCAGCAGGCGCCACAGCCCTCGCGGCATTTCATGACGACAACATCCTCACGACAAGTAATGATTGGTAACAGAACACAGAGTAACGGCTAAAACACTCGTTTTAAATTACCGTCCGTGTGTTTTTTCTTTTACGCCAGGATGACCATACAGTCAGCGACGAGATGGGAGGATTACTGCTTGAATTCGAAATCCAACGCCGCACCTTCGACTTCATTGCGCTCTTGATTGCGCAAAGGCAATTGCATTTCATTGCTCAGCAAGCGGCCATTGAGTTGAAACGGTCCCGGTTTTTCCCCAAACATGGAGGGCAACAAAGGCTCACGCTTGGGTAACGGCACCGCACCCGGAGGCTGCAGATCTTCAACCATGTCTTGAGGCAGGCTCAAATCCAGCTTGGCCGGCGGTAACCGGGTCTTGGCGACCTCACGGGCAGACTTGCTCTTGGAGGCGACCGGGGCACGTTTTTTCTTCGCTGCTGCGGCTTTTTTAGCGGGGGCTTTTTTAACCACTGCCGGTTTTTTCTTCGACGCGTTTTTAGTGGCGCTGGCGGCCGGCTTCTCCTGCGCCGACGCAGCCACGACACCTTCCGAAGGGAAGGCAGTCAACAGGCCGATCAAAACCCAGGCGGCAGGAGCAATGGCTTTCATAGACACTACGGCACTTACGGCAGAGATCCCCATGCTCGCCTGTTAATCAGCCGCTGACAAGCACATCAGGTGGGGGCCGCCAGTTTCTATCAAAAACCGCTGGCGGTCTCCTGGCACAGTTGGGTGGCCAGCAGGCCTAGCGTCATCAAGGCCCGTTCGGCCTCGCGGTTCCAAGGCGTACCGCAATTGAGGCGGATGCAATGGTTGAACTGTTCGGTGTTACTGAAAATCAGCCCTGGCGCAATGCTGATACCTTGCTGCAGCGCCCGTACATGCAACTCCTGGGTGTTGACCCGTCCCGGCAGGCTGACCCATAGAATGAAGCCTCCAGTGGGACGGCTCATTTGCGTACCTTCGGGAAAGTATTGCTGCACTGCCAACTGAAAGGCACTGAGGTTTTTGCGGTACTCCTGGCGGATATAACGCAAGTGCCGATCATAGCCGCCATTTTCCAGGTACGCCGCAATGCCCATTTGCGTGACGCTGCATGCCGAGTGCGTGCTGAAGGTCTGGAGCCGTTGGATTTCCTGCTGGAATTTACCGGCGATCATCCAGCCAATGCGCACGCCCGGTGACAACGTCTTGGAAAAACTCGAACAGTAAATGACCCGGTCCAACCGGTCATAGGCCTTGAGCGCCTTGGTGCGTCCTTGCTCGAACATCAACTCGCCATAAATATCGTCTTCGACGACTTGGATGTCGAAATCCGAGGCCAGGCGCAACAGTTGTTTTTGCCGCTCCTCGGGCATCGTCCCGCCGAGGGGGTTGCTCAAACGCGTGGTCAGCACCAGCGCCTTGATCGACCACTGGTTGGCCGCCAGTTGCAGGGCTTCCAGGCTCATGCCAGTGACCGGGTCGCTGGGGATCTCGATGACCTTGAGGCCCAACAGATCCGCCAGTTGCAGCAAGCCGTAGTAGGTCGGCGATTCGGCGGCGATCAGGTCTCCTGGCCGGGTCAGCACTCGCAAGGACATTTGCAGGGCATCCACGCAACCGTGAGTGATCACCACCTCGGAGGGATCCACCACGACCCCGGCATCGCGCATGCGAATCGCCACCTGACGCCGTAAGGGTTCAAAGCCCGGGCTGAACATGTAACTGAACGCCCGCGGGCTGTGGAAGCGCGTGACCTTGGCCAATTGCTGGTGCAGCGCCCGTACAGGCAGGTAGTCGACGCTCGGCACCGCCGCGCCCAGGGGAAATACCCCTTCGCGGCGCGACTCAACCAACACCTGCTGGATGATGCTGCTGCGCGTGACCAGCCCCGGACGCTCTACCCGCGCGATGTCCGGCGTCGGCGCCGTCAGAGCCGGGGTTTGATGCACGTAATAACCGGACTGCGGCCGCGCGCGGATCAGCCCCTGATCTTCAAGGTTGGCGTAGGCCTGCAGCACCGTCGCATGGCTGACGTTGAGCTGCGAGCTCATCTTGCGCACCGAAGGCACACGTTCACCGGGCTGATACACACCGCGCCGGATGTCTTCAGCCAGTTGTTGGGCAATACGTTGATAGAGCAAGAGGTTGGTCATGACGCAGCACTCGATTTCACGGGCATTTTATTTTTGTGACAGATAATACCGGAACAGTTTAGAAGTGTACTGGGACAGTTGCCAGATTACTCGACCCTACAGGGCAGTGACAGCCCCAACTGTTACTCATGAATGACTGATTCGCAGGCCCAAAAAAACCCGGCGCCTCTGAAGGGGCCGGGTTTTCCAGCAACGCAACCCTTAGCGGGCGGCGCCGAGCTGGCCTTTCTCGTCGGAGAACACAATTTCAACCCGACGGTTCTGTGCCCGACCACGCTCGGAAGCGTTGACGTCGACCGGGAACTCATCCCCGTAGCCTTCGACCTGAATGCGCTTTTCGTCGATCCCCAAGTCCACCAGCACGTCCGCCACCGCCTGGGCCCGGTTACGGGACAGCTTGAGGTTTTCCTGCTTGCCGCCGGTGCTGTCGGTGTAACCTTCGATGCGCACCACACGCTTGGGGTTGAGCTGCAAGAATTGCACGATCTTGAGCACAACCCGGTTGGCCGAGTTCTTCAACTGCGCCTGGCCGGTGTCGAACAGCACGTCACCGAGCGTCATCACCAGGCCGCGATCGGTCTGGGTGGTCGCCATCGCCATGATCTGCTCTTCCAGCCACTTGCCCTGTTGCTGGACACTCAGCAACTTGGACTCGCGCAGGGCCAGTTGCAGACGCTGGCGTTCCAGTTCGAGCTTCGCCGCGCGCTCCTCATTGAGCACCTGATTGCTGTGCTCACGGGCAATCTCACTGTAACGCTGGCTCAGATAGGCGTAATGCAGCACATCCTCGCTGCTACCCCAGTAGCTGGACAAACGATCGGCCCGGGCCAGGGATTCGCCGGCGCGGATGACGTCCTTGGGCGCGGCTCGCAATACGTTGGAGTCTTCCTTGACCTTCTGGAAGTCGGCACCTGCTTTTTCCAGCGCCACGTCGCTGCGCTGACCCGCGCAACCGTACAAGCTGGCCAGGCCCGCGAGAATCAGGCCGCCAAATACTTGGGACTGCTTCATTGGGCATCATCTCTCAACTGTTTGCGCAAGCGCTCGATGCGGGTGTTAAGCACGTTCAGATGTTCCTCGCCCTTGAGGGTCAGCACCTTCGCTTCGGCCAGGCGTGCATCCAATTCGGCTTGCTCAGCGCGCATGCGGGCCTTCTTGAACGACTCATCGGCCATGTTGGACTTGGCGCGGGCGAACTTTTCTTCGGCGAGTTTCAACTCGGGCACTTCTTCGGATGTGGCGCCCACGGCGCGGGCTTGCTCCAGCGCCTGTTCGGTCAGGCGAATCTGTTCATTCGGCGCCGGATCGGCTGCGCAACCCGCCAGAGCCAGTACGGCCAGGGCAGCGAAAAGAGGTCGAATAGTCACTAATGTTCCCTACTGTTTTGGGGCACCAACAGGTGGCTGCAACTGTGTTTTCCAACGCTCGATATTGCGCTGCAACACAGCCTCCGTCAGGCCGGACGCGGCCAATTCTGTCATCTTTTGCGCCAGCTGTCCGCGCAACCATGGGTCATTGCAGGCGGAGTTATGGGAAACCGCGAGGAACAGCCCCGGGGCATCCACCGGTTGCGGCGCGGCCTGCAGGTCATTGGCCATGCCCAATGTCTGGGCCATCGCCAGGCCCGAGTAACGCCCTGCCAGGACATACTCCACCTCCCCCAGCAGCAGTTTCTGAAAGGCTTCAGTCAGGTTGGGGGTACGGGTCAGGGACAATTGCTGCTCGGCAAACACGCCAAAGGCCTGGGTCATTCGCGCCTTTTGCGACAATGCCCCGGGATGCCCCTGAAGGTCCTCGGGCTGAGTGATGACCAGTGTCGAATCCTTGCGAGTCCACACCAGGTAATCGTTCTCCAGCAGGGGCGGATGAACGTAGTCCAGGGTTTCAAGCCCGCTGGTTGTCAGCGCGGCGTCGACGAGCAGGTCCATGCGTCCGCTGCGCACTTCGTCCAGTGCCTGGGCACGCTTGCCGGCATAGAGCAATTCGATCTTGATCCCCAGCTCCGTCGCCACTTGCGCCAGCAGGTCGGCGCTGGCGCCGATCAGGTGCTTGGGGTCCTGGGGGTCTTGCCATAAGTAGGGCGGCGCATCCGGGCTACCGGTGGCGATCAGGCGTTCACATTTGCCGGCGGCTACAGACAGACTTGGCACGACGGCCAGCGCCCACAGCAACGACACGCCAGCCAAACGGCGAAGATCCATGGCGATATGCTCCCCTTGCAGTGACAACAACGTGCAGATAATAAAAAACCCGGCCAAAGGGCCGGGCTCTTTATAAGTGAAGACGCCGGATTAGACCAGCTTCTCCAGCTCAGGGATGGCTTCGAACAAGTCCGCTACCAGGCCATAGTCGGCCACCTGGAAGATCGGCGCTTCTTCGTCCTTGTTGATCGCGACGATCACCTTGGAGTCTTTCATGCCGGCCAGGTGCTGGATCGCGCCGGAGATACCGACGGCGATGTACAGCTGTGGCGCAACGATCTTGCCGGTCTGGCCGACCTGCATGTCGTTGGGTACAAAACCTGCGTCGACCGCGGCGCGGGAAGCACCGACGGCTGCGCCCAGCTTGTCGGCCAGGGCGTACAGGTGCTTGAAGTTGTCACCGTTCTGCATGCCACGCCCGCCCGAAACGACGATCTTGGCAGCGGTCAGTTCCGGACGATCGGACTTGGCCAGTTCTTCGTTGACGAAGCTGGAGATACCGGCGTCGTGGGCAGCGCCTACGGCTTCAACGGCAGCCGAACCACCTTCTGCGGCAACCGGGTCGAAACCGGTGGCACGGACGGTGATGACCTTGACCGCAGCATTGGACTGCACGGTAGCAATGGCGTTACCGGCATAGATCGGACGCTTGAAGGTGTCGGCACTTTCCACCGAGATGATCTCGGAGATCTGGTCGACGTCCAGCGCAGCGGCAACGCGCGGCAGGATGTTTTTGCCGTTGGACGTGGCGGCAGCCAGGATGTGGCTGTAACCCTTGCCCAGCTCAGCGACGAGAGGAGCAACGTTTTCCGGCAACTGGTGCGCGTAAGCGGCATTGTCAGCGTTCAGGACTTTGCTCACGCCCGCGATTTTCGCAGCCGCTTCAGCCACGGCGCCAGCGCCCTGCCCAGCTACCAGGACGTGGACATCGCCACCGATCTTGACAGCGGCAGCAACAGTGTTCAGCGTGGCCGGAGCCAGCACTTTGTTGTCGTGTTCAGCGATTACCAAGATAGTCATAATTAGATTACCTTCGCTTCGTTTTTCAGTTTCTCGACCAGTTCAGCCACCGACTTGACCTTGATGCCCGCGCTGCGTGCAGCCGGCGCTTCGACTTTGAGGGTCTTGTTGGTGGAGGCGGTGGAAACGCCCAAAGCGTCCGGAGTCAGCACTTCAAGCGGCTTCTTCTTGGCTTTCATGATGTTTGGCAGGGACGCATAACGCGGCTCGTTCAAACGCAGGTCGGTGGTGACGATGGCCGGCAGTTTCAGGGAAACTGTCTGCGCGCCGCCGTCGATTTCGCGCGTCACGGCAACGCTGTCGCCGGACACTTCAACCTTGGACGCGAACGTACCCTGACCGTAGCCGCTCAATGCCGCGAGCATCTGGCCGGTCTGGTTGTTGTCGCTGTCGATGGCCTGCTTGCCGAGGATCACAAGCGATGGCTGTTCCTTGTCGACCACAGCCTTGAGCAGCTTGGCCACGGCCAGGGAAGTCAGGTCTTCGGCGGATTCGACGAGGATGGCACGATCAGCACCCAGCGCCAGCGCGGTACGCAGTTGCTCCTGGGCAGTGGTCGGGCCGATGGAGACGACGACGATCTCAGTCGCCACGCCTTTTTCTTTCAGGCGTACGGCTTCTTCTACGGCGATTTCGCAGAAAGGGTTCATCGACATCTTGACGTTGGCGAGGTCGACGCCGGAGTTGTCCGCCTTGACGCGAACCTTGACGTTATAGTCGACCACTCGTTTGACAGCTACAAGAACCTTCATGGATTCCTCGTTACTCTCCGGTGAAAAGAAAGTCGCCTAGGCGAACCTGGCGGTTGATGCTCATGGGCGCAAGGGCACCTCTAAAAACGCCGGCATGAACCACACATGACCTTGCTCACGGGAGTGAAGACCGTTCGTCAGTGATGACCGACAAGTCATTCATTATCGCGGCGTGTAAACTGCGCGTCCGAACCACGCAATACGTCACTTTGTGCTGCCTTCGCCCTGTCTTTAGAGGTGCTCTTGGAACCAACAGTCAGCCTACGGCGAGCGCAAAACCGCCCGTATCTTGACCGGAACGCCCATTCCGGTCAATACGGCAAAATGGTCAGTCATAAGCCGTACGTCAGTGATTTATCTGGCCTGCGGCTATTTCAAACAAACGTTTGTATTGGACCCTGAGAGTGGTGTAGATATAATGCGCCGCTTAAGAGAGAAGCGCGGGTCATTCATTGCCGCTTTCGTCGATTTCGCGAAGCAGATCGTGGATGCAACGCCAAACCTCCAATTAGAAAAAACTGTTGAGCCTTGAGTAGGAGATAGCCTGTGGAACGCGAATACATGGAATTCGACGTGGTCATCGTCGGTGCCGGCCCCGCTGGCCTGTCTGCCGCTTGCCGACTGAAACAGAAGGCCGCCGAAGCCGGTAAGGAAATCAGCGTCTGCGTGGTCGAAAAAGGCTCCGAAGTCGGTGCGCACATTCTCTCCGGTGCGGTATTCGAACCCCGCGCCCTGAACGAACTGTTCCCGGACTGGAAAGAACTCGGGGCACCGTTGAACACGCCCGTCGTGCGCGATGACATTTATGTCCTGAGAAACGCCGAGACCGCGAGCAAAATCCCTGACTTCTTTGTGCCCAAGACCATGCACAACGAAGGCAACTATATTATTTCCCTGGGCAACCTGTGCCGCTGGCTGGCCCAGCAGGCCGAGAACCTGGGCGTGGAAATCTACCCGGGCTTCGCCGCCCAGGAAGCGCTGTTCGACGAAAATGGCGTCGTACGCGGGATCATTACCGGCGACCTCGGTGTGGACCGTGAAGGCAAGCCGAAGGAAGGCCTCTACACCCCTGGCATGGAGCTGCGTGGCAAATACACGCTGTTCGCCGAAGGCTGCCGTGGTCATATCGGCAAGCAACTGATCAAGCGCTTCAACCTGGACAGCGACGCCGACGCCCAGCACTACGGCATCGGCCTGAAGGAAATCTGGGAAATCGACCCGGCCAAGCATCAACCGGGCCTGGTGGTGCACACCGCCGGTTGGCCGCTGGACATCATGGGCACCGAAAATACCGGGGGCTCTTTCCTTTATCACCTGGAAAACAACCAGGTGGTCGTCGGCCTGATCGTCGACCTGTCCTACAGCAACACTTTCCTGTCGCCGTTCGACGAGTTCCAGCGCCTCAAGCATCACCCGGTGCTCAAGCAGTACCTGGAAGGCGGCAAGCGCGTCAGCTACGGTGCTCGTGCTATCTGCAAGGGCGGCCTGAACTCGCTGCCGAAAATGGTCTTCAAGGGCGGCGCGCTGATCGGTTGCGACCTCGGCACCCTGAACTTCGCCAAGATCAAAGGCAGCCACACCGCCATGAAGTCCGGCATGCTCGCCGCCGAGGCGGTGGCCGATCGCCTGTTCGCCGAATCCGAAGGCGGTGATGAACTGACTGCTTACGTCGACAGCTTCAAGAACAGCTGGCTGTATGAAGAGCTGTTCGCCAGTCGTAACTTCGGCCCAGCGATCCACAAGTACGGCGCCATCATCGGCGGCGGCTTCAACTGGCTCGACCAGAACATCTTCGCCGGCAAGCTGCCGTTCACCTTGCATGACACCAAACCGGACTACGCCTGCCTGAAACTGGCGGCTGACTGCAAGAAGATCGACTACCCGAAACCGGACGGCAAGCTCAGCTTCGACAAACTCAGCTCGGTGTTCATCTCCGGTACCAACCATGAAGAAGAACAGCCCTGCCACCTGAAACTGACCGATCCGAGCATCCCGATCAGCAAGAACCTGCCGCTGTATGACGAACCGGCCCAACGCTATTGCCCGGCCGGGGTGTACGAAGTGGTGACCAAGGAAGACGGCGAGAAACGCTTCCAGATCAACGCCCAGAACTGCGTTCACTGCAAGACCTGCGACATCAAGGACCCTGCACAGAACATCACCTGGGTTTCGCCGGAAGGCGCCGGCGGGCCGACTTACCCGAACATGTAAGCCGATTCGCTGAACATCAAGGCTCCCGACATGGGGGCCTTTTTGTTGCCTGCGATTTCAAGAACCACCACGGTCCAAAATGTGGGAGCGGACTTGCTCGCGAAGGCGTCGTGTCAGTCACCAAAAATACTGATAGATAAACCGCTTTCGCGAGCAAGCCCGCTCCCACAGGGGGATCTGCGCGGGATCAAGCGGCGCGCTCTTCCCCGGGACTGCGCTCAAAGTAACGCTTGTACTCCCGGCTGAACTGCGACGAACTCTGATACCCCACCTGGTGCGCAACCTGGGCCACGCCCATGCCCTCGATCAGCAGCAACCGCTGAGCCTTGAGCAGACGCAGGCGCTTGAGGTACTGCACCGGTGACAACAGCGTGCTGCGTTTGAAATGTTCATGGAAGGTCGAAGCACTCATGTTCGCGCAACTGGCCAGCGTCTCGACGTTCAACGGCTCGGTGAAATGCGCGTGCAGATGGCTCAGTGCAGCGGCAATCCGGGCAAACTGGCCTTGCTGCTCCACCAGCGCGCGCAGTACGTCGGCCTGGGGCCCGCGCAAGACGACAAACAGCAATTCCCGCAGTCGCGCCTGGCCCATGACCTGACACTCCAACGGATCGTGCAAGCAGTGCAACAGCCGTTCGACACACCCTCGCATAGCACCATCGAGCGTGGCGATGGTCATGGACTCCGGCGTCTGCGCCGCCAGGCTTCGCCCCGGCGTCAACCCCATGGCCAGCACCAGCTCCCCCAACATCGCCCGATCAATCGCCACGGAAATCCCGAGCAACGGAGCATCGGGCAGGGCATAGGTTTCGCATTCGAACGGCACCGGCAACGCCTGGATCAGGTAATGCCCAGCGCCGTACTCCAGTGTGCGAGGTCCCAGGTAAGCCAGTTTGCTGCCTTGGGCAATGATCACCAGGCTTGGCTCGTAGAGCTGCGGACCTCGGGCGATGTCCTGGCTGCACCGCAGGACTTGTACGCCAGGCAGCGGCGTAGGAACAAAACCGTCACGGGTCGCCAGGGGTTCGATCAGCGAAACCAGCGCCGCGTTGGCATCGAGATGGCGGGTCAACATCATGAGAAAAACTTCGCGAAAAAAGGGATGAAAACATCATCGCAGGTCTGACGCCTGGCAGTATCAAACCATAGCCAACGTCGGAGGAATAGGCATGACATCCGTAGAAATCGCCATCGCCCCAAACCGGCAGGACTCGCAAAATGGACCCTCTCACCGTTCACAGCCAAGCGAGGTCCATTATGTACACTGCTATCGGATATGCCGCCCAATCGGCCACCACTCCCCTCGCCCCGATGAAGTTCGAACGCCGCAGCCCGCGAGCCGACGATGTGGCGATCGACATTCTCTACTGCGGCGTCTGCCATTCCGACATCCACCAGGCCCGCAATGAATGGGGTATTGCCGTTTATCCGTTGATGCCCGGCCATGAGATCGTCGGAAAAGTCACCGCCGTCGGTGCGAATGTCACACGCTATAAGATCGGCGACCTGGTGGGCGTTGGCTGCATGGTCGACTCCTGCCGCGAGTGCGAAGCCTGTCGCGCTGACCTGGAACAATACTGCTATCAGGGCATGACGCAAACCTACGCCAGCCCGGACCGTGTGAGCGGCGGCCACACCATGGGCGGTTATTCCAACAGCATCGTGGTCAGCGAGCACTTCGTGCTGCGCATCCCGGAAACCCTCGATCCGGCCGGCGCCGCGCCGATTCTCTGTGCCGGCATCACCACCTATTCGCCCCTCAAGCACTATGGCGTGAAGGCCGGCGACAAGGTTGGCGTGCTGGGTATGGGCGGCCTCGGCCACATGGGCATCAAGTTCGCCAAGGCCATGGGCGCAGAAGTGACGCTGTTCACCCGCTCGGCGAGCAAGGCTGACGAGGCCCGTCGCCAGGGCGCCGACCATGTGATCGTGTCCACCGACGCCGAGCAGATGGCCGCTGCCGCCGGTCATTTCAACTTCCTGCTGGACACCATTCCGGTGCAGCACGACCTCAACCCCTACCTCAGTACCCTGCGGTTCGACGGTGTACACATCCTGGTGGGCCTGGTCGAGCCGATCGATCCGCCAGTCCATGCGGCCAACTTGATCATGGGCCGTCGGGTCCTGGCCGGTTCGTTGATCGGCGGTGTTGCCGAAACCCAGGAAGTGCTGGATTTCTGCGCCGAACACAACATCAGCTGCGACATTGAAATGCTCGACATCCGCCAGATCAACGAGGCCTACAGCCGCATGATCGCAGGCGACGTGAAGTATCGCTTCGTCATCGACATGGCAACGCTCAAAGCCTGACGCTCGTCAGACCTTCGCGCCAAGTTCGGCCGACAGCCGGGCTGTGACCCCTTTGACCAGGGGAATCAGCTCGGCCATTTTTTCCAGCGGCATATACGGTACGGTGCTGGCGATGCTGATACCGGCGACGATACGCTTGCCGGCGTCTCGGATCGGCGCCGCCACACAACGAATCGACGGTTCGTTGTCTTCCAGATCGAAGGCATAACCACCCGCTACATACTCCACCATCCGCTGCTGGAACTGCTCCCAGGATTGCTCCTGATGCTGAGGCCAGAACTGATTCTTCCCACCCGCCGGCAAGCTGATTTCATACAGCCTTTTCCATTGTTCCTGAGAGTCATCGAGCATCAGCGCCTTACCGATCCCGGTACGCGCCAGCGGCATGCGATGGCCCACGCGCGAACGCATTTCCGGGCCATTGCGCCCCGGATTTTTCAGCAGGTACAACACCTCGTCACCCTCGCGTATCGCAAGGTGAACCGTGTCACCGGTAAGCGCCGACAACTCGTCCAGATACGGCCCTGCCAGACTCACCAGCGGCAACTCTTCCCGGGCCTGAAAACCCAGCTCGATCAGCTTCGGCCCCAACAGATAACCCACTTGCGGCACCACGCGCAGGTAGCGTTCATCCACCAGGCAACTGGCCAGGCGATGGGTGGTGCTGCGGGTGGTGCCGATCAACCGGGCGATTTCCTTCAAGTCACGGGCACCGCTGGCGACCGCCTGGACCACTCCCAGACCACGCAGCAGTGTCTGGGTGCCAGTGGGCGCCGCGTCCTTGGTGATTTTTGGATCGTCTTGCTGCATAGCCGGCCTTCAACAGTGAGCGGGGAACGGGCGGCATTATGGTCGCCCGCCCCGTCGGACTACAACTCGATGCGCTCGACCTTCCCCACCAGCAGGATGTAGGACAGCGCGCCAATCAACGCCAGCACGGCAATATAGGTGATGGCCGGGGCAAACGAATCGCCGCTGGCGAGAAAACCGATGACGATGGGCGTGGCAATGGCCGCCAGGTTACCGATGAAATTGAACACCCCGCCCGTCAACCCGAGCAACCGCGCGGGCGCCAAGGTCGACACCAGCGACCAGGTGATCGACGCCAGGCCATTGCCGAAAAATGCCAGGGCCAGGAAAGCGATCACCAGCGGTGTCGACTCAACAAAGTTGGCGCCGATGATCGCCGTAGAGATCAGCAGCCCGCCGATGATCGGCAGCTTGCGGGCAAACCCCACCGTGGAACCGCGACGGATCAACCAGTCGGAGAAGAACCCGGAACACAACACACCGACAAACGCAGCGAGGAACGGCAACGACGCCAGCAGGCCGGACTTGATGAAGTCCATGCCGCGATATTTCACCAGGTAGGTCGGGAACCACGTCAGAAAAAACCACAATGTGGAATTCAAGCAGAACTGGCCCAGGTAGATGCCCCACAACTTGCGCTGGGTCAGGACGATCCCCAGGTCGGCCCAACTGAACTTGGCCTTGGCTGTATCGGCTTGTATATCCACCAACCCGCCGCCTTCGCGGATCAGTTCGATCTCGGCGGCGTTGACCCCTTTGAAATCCCGCGGTTCGCGATACACCGCGTACCAGATCACCGCCCAGAGAATGCCCACCGCACCCGTGGCGACAAACACCATGTGCCAACCGAAAGCATGTTGCAGCCACGCCAATACCGGCGTCAGGAAGGCCAGCCCGACGAACTGCCCGGACGTGTAGAAACCGATGGCCGTAGCCCGTTCACGCTCAGGAAACCAAGTGGTGACCACGCGGCTATTGATTGGGTAGGCCGGTGCTTCCAAGGCCCCCACCGCCATGCGCAGGACGAACAACGCGATGAAGCTGGCGGCAAAACCGAGCATCACCGTGGCCACCGACCACAACAACAGTGCAACGCTATACAGAATACGCGGGGGCACCCGGTCCACCAGCCAGCCACCCGGGATCTGCATGGCGGCGTAGGTCCAGCCGAACGCCGAGAAAATCAGCCCGACGTGGATCGGGTCGATGCCCAGCTCACTGGTCAGCGCGGGGGCGGCGATTGAGAGGTTGCTGCGGTCCAGGTAGTTGATCACCACGGTGATGAACAGCAGGACCATGATGAAAAAACGCTTGCGGCTGGGCGTCACCAACGACGCTTGCGCGCTCAGGGTGTGCGCTTGCATGTGAGTGCCTCTTTTTTATATTTGTCGAATACGGCAAGGATTGAGCAAGACCCTGTGGGAGCAAGGCTTGCCCGCGATGCA
>NZ_JABWQV010000055.1 GCF_014268615.1 Pseudomonas tehranensis
AAAAGATCGCAGCCTTCGGCAGCTCCTACATGTACGGCGTTCGCTTATCGCTTTATGGCAACCGGTTTGTGCAACTCCGCCCGCTTGCTCAACAAATCGAACACCGCCGGATACGCCGGTCGTTCGATGTAGCGCCCCGCCCCGCGTTCGGCCCGCAGGTCACCGTCGACCCAGACCAGTCGGCCCTGGCTGATGGTGTGGCTGGGCACGCCGCGTACGGTCTTGCCTTCGAAGATGTTGAAGTCCACCTGCTGATGGTGAGTCTTGGCCGAAATCGTGCGGCTGCCTTGCGGGTCCCAGAGCACCAGGTCGGCGTCGGCACCGACGCGAATGGCCCCTTTGCGCGGGTACAGGTTGAAGATCTTCGCCGTGTTGGTGGAGGTCAGGGCGACGAAATCATGCATCGACAATTTGCCGCTGTTGACCCCTTCGTCCCAGAGCACCGCCATGCGGTCTTCGATACCGGCGGTGCCGTTGGGAATTTTGCTGAAGTCTTCGCGGCCGGCGGCTTTTTGCTCGGCGCAGAAACAGCAATGGTCGGTGGCGGTGGTGTGCAGGTTGCCCGACTGCAAGCCATGCCAGAGCGCCTCCTGGTGTCCGCGAGGGCGGAAGGGCGGGCTCATCACGTAACCGGCGGCGGTCTGCCAGTCGGGGTGGCGATAAACGCTATCGTCCAGCAGCAGATGCCCGGCCAGTACTTCACCGTAAACCGGCTGGCCCTGGCTGCGGGCATAGGTGATTTCATCCAGGGCTTCTTTGGTCGACACATGCACCAGGTACAGCGGCGTGCCCAGGGTTTGGGCAATACGGATGGCCCGGCTCGCGGCTTCACCTTCCACTTGCGAAGGCCGCGACAGCGGATGGGCTTCGGGACCGGTAATGCCCTGGGCCAGCAACTTGCGCTGCAGGTGATCAACCAGCTCGCCGTTCTCGGCATGCACCGTGGGCACGGCGCCCAGTTCCAGGCACCGCTCGAAGCTCGCCACCAAGGTGTCGTCGGCCGCCATGATCGCGTTCTTGTAGGCCATGAAGTGCTTGAAGCTGTTGACCCCGTGCTGGCTGACGAGCTCGGCCATCTCTTCACGAACCTGTTCACTCCACCAGGTGATCGCCACGTGAAAACCGTAGTCACTGGCGCTTTTTTCCGCCCAGCCGCGCCACTGGTGGAAGGCTTCCATCAGCGACTGCTGGGGATTGGGGATGACAAAGTCGATGATCGACGTTGTGCCTCCCGCCAGGCCTGCCGCCGTGCCACTGAAAAAGTCTTCGCTGGCGACGGTGCCCATGAACGGCAATTGCATATGAGTATGCGGGTCGATGCCGCCCGGCATCAGGTATTGGCCGCTGCCATCGAGTACCTCGGCATCGGCGGGCGCATCCAGGTTTTCACCAATGGCTTTGATCACACCCTCGGCACACAACACATCGGCGCGATAACGTTCATCATGGGTTATTACGGTGGCGCCACGGATCAACAAAGACATTCCGAGTTCCTCGCAGGCATGACCGACTGATGCCGGTTCTTTATGTTGTATAGATCATGATGGGGAAGTGATGAAGTCGTGCAGAGTTTTAATCCTGTCACGGCTGTCAGGATTAGAAGCTAGCTGGAGTTTAACGAATCGGCAAGATTATTTTTAATAGACTGTTTGAATGTTTAACTCATTGAAAAATATCAATTAAATCAGTAATTCACCAAAATGGTGAGCTGCCTCACCATTTTGACGCACTTGACAGGTTCATTATTTGAGCGAGATTTATCATGCTAAATCAGCAGCTTGAAAGATGTGAAAGTGCGGTTTAGACGCTTCGCAATATTGTGAGGTGCACCACTTTGAATCTCGGGCTCGACAGAACGTGCAGGTCATCTAGCCTCAAGGGCACTGGCGCGCGGGGCGAGTGAACAATGAAATTAAATTAAAGCGTTAAAGATCAAAAAGTTGTCAGCGTTATTTCGTTCAACCGGTCAACCCGGCGCGGCAATCGGCACAGTTATTGAGTGCTGTCGCTGCCAGGCAGGGCCGCCGGTTGAACGCGCGCTTTACATGCAAGTACTCCGGCCATCGCCAGTCGATGAGCAAAAATAATGAAAACAGTGGAGCGGACATGACCAGATCAACAGTGACCGAGCGCGACGGGTTATTCGAGCTTGAGGCCGGCAGCGACGTGCTCGACAGCCCCCGTTACAACCATGACATCGCGCCAACCCAGGTGCATGAGCGAACCTGGAATAAATGGCACATCACCGCGTTATGGGTCGGCATGTCGATCTGTGTGCCGACCTACACCCTGGGCGGCGTGCTCACGGCCTATTTCGGACTGTCGGTGGGCGAAGCGCTGTTGGCCATCCTGTTCGCCAATATCATCGTGCTGATCCCCCTGACGCTGAATGCATTTGCCGGGACCAAATACGGCATCCCGTTTCCGGTGTTGTTGCGCTCGTCCTTCGGCGTCATTGGCTCCAACGTTCCCTGCCTGATCCGCGCACTGGTGGCGTGTGGCTGGTTCGGCATCCAGACGATGTTTGGCGGGTTGGCGATTCACCTGTTTCTCGGCTCGGTGTTCGAAGGCTGGAAGAGCCTGGGTGGCACCGGCGAAGTGATTGGTTTCATGGTGTTCTGGGTCCTGAACCTGTGGGTGGTGCTGCGCGGTGCCGAGTCGATCAAATGGCTGGAAACCCTGTCCGCGCCGCTACTGGTGCTGGTGGGAGTTGGCCTGCTGATGTGGGCGTTGCCCAACGTCTCCCTGACCGAGCTGATGGCGGAGCCGGCCAAGCGACCCGAAGGTGCCGGCGTCACCAGTTATTTCCTGGCGGGGCTCACGGCGATGGTGGGGTTCTGGGCCACGCTGTCGCTGAACATTCCTGACTTCAGTCGTTATGCCAAGAGCCAGAAAGACCAGATTGTGGGGCAGATCATCGGCCTGCCGCTGACCATGTTCCTGTTCGCCGCCCTCGGCGTGGTCATGACGGCGGCCTCGGCGAAACTGGTGGGCGTGACCGTCTCTGACCCAGTGACCCTGATCGGGCACATTCAGAGCCCGCTGTGGGTGGCACTGGCCATGGTGCTGATCATCATCGCCACGCTCTCGACCAACACCGCCGCCAACATCGTTTCGCCCACCAACGACTTCCAGAACCTGGCGCCGAAACTGATCGGCCGTACCAAGGCGGTGATGCTGACCGGCCTGGTGGGGTTGGCATTGATGGCCCATGAACTGCTGAAAAAGCTCGGTCTGATCGTTTCCGAGGTCAGCCTTGAGTCGGTCTATTCCAACTGGCTGCTGGGCTATTCGAGCCTGCTGGGGCCGATTGCCGGGATCATGGTGGTGGACTATTTCTTGATCAAGAAACAGCAACTGGACCTGGCCGGGCTGTACCGCGACGACGTCTACCCGGCCTGGAACTGGAACGGCTTCATCGCCTTTGGCGTACCCGTGGTGCTGACGCTGCTGTCCCTGGGCAGCGACGCGTTCAGTTGGTTCTACAGCTACGGCTGGTTCACCGGCTCGGCACTGGGCGGGGTGATTTACTACGGGTTGTGCAGTATGCGGGCGAGCCCGTCCATCGCTAAAACTGCGGTGTAAAGGAGGGCCCCATCGCGAGCAGGCTCGCTCCCACACTGGATTGGGGTGAATGCAAGTCTGTGTGCACAGCAGATCCCCTGTGGGAGCGAGCCTGCTCGCGATAGCGGCCTCAAGTACAACGAGAAAATGCCTGAAAAAACTGGAGATCCCCATGAACGCAGCCGTCGACGTTCTACAGTCCACCCAACAGCACATCAATCGCGACCGCTTGTGGCAGTCGCTCATGGACTTGGCGCAGCTCGGTGCCACGGTCAAAGGCGGGGTGTGCAGGTTGGCCCTGACCGACCTGGACCGTCAGGCCCGGGACTTGTTCGTGCAATGGACCGAGGCAGCCGGCTGCACCGTCAGCATTGATGCGGTGGGTAATATTTTCGCCCGTCGCCCGGGGCGCAATCCGAACCTGCCGCCAGTGATGACCGGCAGCCACATCGACACCCAGCCTACCGGCGGCAAGTTCGACGGATGCTTCGGTGTGCTGTCCGGCCTGGAAGTGCTGCGCACCCTCAATGACTTGAAGATAGAGACCGAAGCACCGTTGGAGGTGGTGGTCTGGACCAACGAAGAAGGCTCGCGCTTCGCCCCGTGCATGATGGGCTCCGGCGTATTCGCCGAGAAGTTTACCCTCGAAGAAACCCTGGCCAAGACCGACGCCGAGGGTATTACCGTGGGCCAAGCGCTCAACGCCATCGGCTACGCCGGACCACGCCCGGTCAGCGGGCATCCGGTGGGGGCGTATTTCGAGGCGCATATCGAGCAGGGGCCGATCCTGGAGGACGAGCGCAAGACCATCGGTGTGGTGATGGGCGCACTGGGGCAGAAGTGGTTCGATCTGACCTTGCGGGGCGTCGAAGCCCACGCCGGCCCGACCCCGATGCACTTGCGCAAGGACGCTTTGGTGGGTGCTTCGATCATCGTCGGTGCCGTCAACCATGCCGCCCTTGGCCATCAACCCCACGCCTGCGGCACGGTTGGCTGCCTGAAAGCCTATCCCGGTTCGCGCAATGTCATCCCCGGCGAAGTGCGCATGACCCTGGATTTTCGTCACCTGGAGCCGGCGCGTCTGGATTCGATGATCGCCCAGGTCAGGCAAGTCATTGATGACACCTGCCAGCAACACGGCCTGACGTATGAACTGACCCCTACGGCCGACTTTCCGCCGCTGTACTTCGACAAGGGCTGTGTCGAAGCGGTGCGAGGTGCGGCCCAAGGGCTGGGCCTGTCCCATATGGACATCGTCAGCGGCGCCGGCCACGACGCGATCTTCCTCGCTGAACTGGGGCCGGCCGGGATGATCTTCGTGCCGTGCGAAGGCGGCATCAGCCACAACGAAATCGAAAACGCCGCCCCCGACGATCTTGCCGCTGGCTGCGCGGTATTGCTGCGGGCAATGCTGGCTGCCTCACAGGCGATTGCCGAGGGACGCATGGCGGCCTGAAAGATCAAAAGATCGCAGGCTGCGCCAGCTCCTACAGCGGAATGCGTTGCCATTGGCGGTATGTAGGAGCTGGCGCAGCCTGCGATCTTTTGCTCATCAAACCCAAATGGCATCCCACAGGGGATAGTCACCAACCCGCCTCGCCAATCCGGCGCGCAGGGGATTGTTGACGATGTACCGTGCAGCGTCTTTCAAATCCTCATCCTTGCGTAGTGCGCGATCATAATACCCTCGCTGCCAAAGTCGGCCTTGCCCGCCACGGGCAAGGTTGACGGCTCGGCTGCTGCGGGATTTGATGCGGCCCATCAACTCGGCCAGACTGCCGCGATGCAATTGCGCCAACCAATGTAGATGATCCGGCATTACCACCCAGGCGAGGGATGTCACCATTGAGGCTTCTTCGGCACTGCGCAACTGATCGACGAGCAACCGGCCGAGACGCCAGTCCGAAAAAGCCGGACGGCGTTGATACGTCACCGCAGTCAGTAGATAAATGCGTCCAGACTCGCTCAATCGACCTTTACGCAAACGACATCCATGTACAGCTGGGGGCATTGCCTGATCTCCAGATAGATATAATCATCAAGAAAGCTAGCTGTTGAAGTGCAAGGTCGATGGCAAAAGCATTTGCGCAATATTTCAGCGCATAGATTCTGTAGGAGCTGGCGAAGCCTGCGATCTTTTGATCCTGATTCGACTCTCGATTCAACGAGGCATTGAAAAGATCGCAGCCTCGTTGCACTCGACAGCTCCTACACGGAACGTGTCATCGCCGTGGATGGTCGTAATTTCCATGCTCCTCTGACCACATGGAGACCCGATGAGCCAGGATGTCCCGACTACCGATACCAATCGTCGTCAACTGCTGCAAATCATCGCCGGGCTGTCTGACGGGGTGATGTTGATCGAAGTCGATCAGAGCATCGCCTGGGCCAACGAAGCGGCGTTGACCATGCACGGGGTCACTGACCTCAACGAGCTGGGGGCCAACGCCGAGGAATACGTCCAGCGGTTCAATTTGCGTTATCGCAACAACCACCCGCTGACCGCGGACAACTACCCCATTGCTCGGGTCGCCCGTGGCGATGAGTTCAGCGATGTATTGGTGGAGGTCACGCCCGAGGCTGATCCGGACCGTACTTGGGTTCATCGGATTCGCAGCATGGTGCTGACCGACCGCAGCGGTGAGGCGGAGTTGTTGGTGCTGATTCTCAGCGACGCCACCGAGTGGGCCAGCGCCGAGCAGCGTTTTGAAAAAACCTTCGGTGCCAACCCAGCGCCGGCGGTGATCTGCCGCCTCAGTGACTTGCGCTATATCAAGGTCAACCAGGGCTTTCTGGAAATGACCGGCTACAGCCGCGAGCAGGTGATCGGGCGTTCGGTGTATGAGCTGGACGTGCTCGAGGCGGCCGAGAAACGTGACTTGGCCATCGAGCGCCTGGGGCAGGGCGCGACCATTCCACAAATGCAGGCTGAGTTGAAATTGCCAGGGGGCGGCAGCAAGCAAGTGATTGTCGCGGGCCAGCCGCTGGATGACCTGCATGACGAAGATTGCATGCTGTTTTCCTTCATGGACATGGAGCCGCGCCGCAAGGCCGAAACGGCGTTGCGCCAGAGTGAGGAGCGCTTTGCCAAATCGTTCCGCCTCACGCCCGTGCCAACCCTGGTGTGCAGCGCCGAACAGCAATTGCTGGAGATCAACGAAGCCTTTCTTCAGACCAGCGGTTATTCCAGTGAAGAGCTGCTGGGCAAAACCGTGGAGGAAATCGGCTTTCTCGACCCGGATGCCAGCGCCGCGCTGTTTGCCACGCTGGAAAAAACTGCAACCGTGTCCAGTGTCGACGTCAAGGTTCACAAAAAAGGCGGGGAACAGATCGACTGCGAGATGGCCGCCGATACTGTCGTCATTCAGGACAAGCCGTGTTATTTGCTGGTGTTGATGAACATCACCGAACGCAAACGCTCGGAGCTGGAACTGGTGGCAGCTATCGAAGAGGTGATGAAAGATGCCTCCTGGTTCAGTCGGACCCTGATTGAAAAACTGGCCAATGTGAAGAGCATCAACGCCCAGTTGCCCAGCACTTCATTTACCGAGCTCACAGCTCGGGAGCGTGATGTGCTGGGGCTGATCTGCCAGGGCCTGGCCGACAAGGAAATCGCCGCGCGCTTGAAGCTTGCCCCTAACACCGTGCGCAATCACGTGGCGACGCTGTATTCCAAACTTGATGTTCACAGCCGCAGCGAGGCGATCGTCTGGGCTCGGGAACGCGGCCTGTTCGCCAATGAGTGGCGAATGAAGGCGCCATGATGGCCAGTGCAAATGCACCGGGCGTGCTGGTGCAAATTCGGGTTTTGCCCGCGTCGTTGGCTCCTTAGGCTGTGAGGGTGCGGCATTCTCTGCGTAATGCCGCGTCCCCCACGAAGCAGTCAAGGAACACGCCACAATGAGCAGTGAACGAATCAATTGTGCAATCGCCAGGACGCTTGCCGGGCAACTGCCCGCCGGTCGCTCGCGGCTTCAGCGCTGAGGAGCAACGGATGACCCTACTGGCCCCCCTGCGCGCCCGACTCGAAGAAAGCTTCAAGCCACTGGCCTGCGAATGCAGCCTCAACGGCGATGGAACCCTTACCGTACGCCTGTATCACCGCGAAAGCGGGGAGGTGGATCTGGTGGTGAGCGGCATGAGCGTCGACAGCGTCCGCTCGGAAGAAAGCCTGGCAAAGCTGATCGATGAGTTGCGGTATGAGCTTGAAAACACCCCGCTGTATCGAAGTGACCCCGCCTGAATGATCCGCTGAACTGTGTAGCCGCTACCTACAGCAGCGTCGCCCGGCAATCGAGTGCCAGCCGAGCGCCGCCTTGCTCGCTGCTGCCCACATCCAGCGTGAACCCGTGCAAATTGACAATCGCTGCGACGATCGACAGCCCCAGGCCAAAGCCGCTTTGCTGGCTGCTACCCTCGGCGCGGTAGAAGCGGCGAAACACAGCCTTGCGCTCCGCCTCGGGGATTCCGGGCCCGGAGTCGAGCACTTCGATGCGACTGCTGTCACCTTGATCAACACCCCGCAGGATCACTTCACCGCCCGGCGGGGTGAATTTGATCGAGTTGCTCAGCAGGTTGGACACGGCCTCGAACAGCAGTGCCCGGTCACCGTTGAGCAAGGGTAGGGCATCGGGCACTTCGAGGGTGAAGGTCAGTTCCCGCTCCTCGGCCAGCGGCAGATAAAAATCGTGCAGCTCCTGCAACAATTGCAACGGATCGAGGCGCACAAACCCTGAGCGCCGTTGCTGGTCTTCCAGCTCGGAAATCCGCAATAACCCCCGAAACCTGGCCATCAAGGTGTCAGTTTCGGCAATCACCTGATCCATCTGTAACGCTTCGGGCGAGCCGTCCGGGGCTTGCTGCTGGATGCGATAAAGCTGGGCGCGCAGGCGAGTCAGTGGGGTGCGCAGGTCATGGGCGATGTTGTCGCACACGCCCTTGACCTCGTTCATCAAGCGTTCGATGCGATCGAGCATGGCGTTGACGATCGCGGCCAGCATGTCCAGCTCATCGCGACGGCTCGACAGCGGCAGGCGATGGGTCAGGTCACCGGCCACGATGGCCTCGGCACTGGCCTGCAGTTTGCGGATGCGTTGCAACGGTCGTCGGCGCAACAGATGCCAGCCGGCAATGCCCGGCAGGATGGTCAGGGATACGCCCCAGAACAGCGCGTGCAGAATGATGCGTGTCACCGCGAATAGCGAGCCGTTGTCCCGCGCCAGAACCAGCCAGCGTCCATCCTGGGTCCGGGTCGCCACCGCGTCGCAACTGTCGGATGGAATACCTGGATCTCTGGAGTCGACGCAGCCACCGAGCATATGAATCTTGCCGTCCAGCGGCAGGTCGGCGGGGACACGCCGGATCGGTCCGCTCAAGTGGCGCAGTTGCGGATCGAACAGGCCGTAGGCGTCGACGCCGCGTTCATCCAGGGTCAGGCTGGCCAAGAGCGCATCCTCCAACTGATCGCCATGAATGCGCGCGAACAGGTGTTGGCGCTGCATCAGCGAGTGTTTGGCAAGGCTGTCGAGGTAGCCGAACACTTCGTAATACATCACCCCCATCAGGACCGCGCTCCAGAGCACGAACAGCGAACTGTACAGTGCCAGCAGGCGGCTGCTGGAGGAGCGCCAGCCCTTAGCGGGGTTCAGCAATGACATAGCCGGAACCTCGTACCGTGCGAATCAGCGGTTCCAGGCCCGGCGGGTCGATTTTCTTGCGCAGGCGGCCGATATGGACGTCGATCAGGTTGGTGCCGGGGTCGAAGTGATAGCCCCAGACCTCTTCGAAAATCATCATGCGCGACAGAATCTGGCCGCTGTTGCGCATCAGGAACTCCAGCAGCTTGTATTCGGTGGGCAGCAGGCTGAGCAGTTGCCCGTTGCGGCTGGCTTCGCGGCTGATCAGGTTGAGCTCCAGATCGGCCACCCGCAGGGCGGTTTCCGGCTCGCGGGCACCGTTGTTGCGCCGCAGCAGGACTTCGACCCGGGCGGCCATTTCGTCGGTGGCGAATGGCTTGGTCAGATAATCGTCGCCACCGGCCCGCAGGCCGCGCACCCGCTCGTCCACATCGGAGAGGGCGCTGATCATCAGGATCGGCGTGGCCACGCCCATGGTGCGCAACGTCGTCACAATCACCAGCCCGTCGAGTTCGGGCAGCATGCGGTCCAGGGTGATCAGGTCGTAATCGCCGCTCACCGCCCGTTCCAGACCCTCGCGGCCGTTGTCGACCCAGTCGACATCCAGGCCGTTGCGGGTCAGTTCGGCGACGATTTCACGGGCGGTCACGGCGTCGTCTTCGATGGTCAAAATGCGGTTCATGGGCGGTACCGGGTGAGAAATTGGAGCCATTGCGCAGCATTCTGCCAAAAAATACCTGTCGGCTTTCTGAAAAAATGTTCATGGACGCCGACAGCGGTATTCACTGGCCTGGATCAACACTTGGTCACAAATAATCCCTAACATAAATTCAGCGCGCACCATCATGCTGCGTCCGTTGCCCTGCTTTGGCGCGCTGTCGCTGATGGGCACTAACACGAACCGGTGATGGTGTGCCGCAAGGAGCCGAGACCTCACTGAACCTTCAAGGAAGAGCTGCATGATGCAACTTCAAGACCTTCTACGCCGAAAATTTGATATCCAGCCGCTGAAACAGGCCGACATGACGGTGCACCTTGACGGGCAGTCCGTCAGCGCGGCGCAAGGTGAAACCGTCCTCAGCGTCATCCAGTCCCTGGGCCAGCGCCAGGTAGCCCGTAACGATCACGACCAACTCAGTGGCGCATATTGCGGCATGGGCGTGTGCCAATGCTGCCTGGTCAAGATCGACGGCCGCCACAAGCGCCGCGCCTGCCAGACCCAAGTGCGTCCCGGCATGCAGATCGAAACCCGGGCCAATCGCATCGCCGAAAGGGAGGCCCCATGAACCTCCATCCGGTGATTGTCGGCGGCGGGCCGGCGGGTATGGCAGCGGCCATCGAGCTGGCCACCCACGGGGTGCGTTGCACCCTGCTCGAGGAAGCGCCGCGCCTGGGTGGCGTGGTCTACCGCGGGCCGCTGCGCGACGGGGTGAGCCTGGAATACCTGGGGCCGCGCTACAGCGAAGCCCTGAAGAAACTCCACGGTGAGTTCCAGCGCTACGCCGGGCTGATCGATGTGCGACTCAACCACCGCGTCATCGGCGCCGAAGGGTTCAAGGCGCTGATGCTGCTGAATCCCGATGAACAACTGCGCGAGGTCGCCTATTCCCACCTGGTGCTGGCGGCCGGTTGTCATGAACGCAGCGTGCCGTTCCCTGGCTGGACGTTGCCGGGGGTGATGCTGCTCGGTGGTCTGCAATTGCAGATCAAGAGCGGAGCGGTCAAACCGCCGGGGCCGGTGGTGATCACCGGTACAGGCCCGTTGCTGCCGCTGGTGGCCTGTCAACTTCACGCTTCGGGCGTGGCCGTGGCGGGCGTCTATGAGGCTTGTGCCTTCGGCAAGATCGCCAGGGAAAGCCTGGCCTTGCTGAACAAACCACAATTGTTCCTCGACGGCCTGAGCATGCTGGCTTATCTCAAACTGCATCGCATCCCCGTGCGTTATGGCTGGGGAGTGGTGCAGGCCAACGGCGAGGGCGAGCTGGACATCGTCACCGTCGCACCGTATTCCAGTACCTGGGAGCCTGACCTCGAACGAGCCGAGCAGGTCCCGGCCCAGACGCTGGCGGTTGGCTATGGTTTCATCCCGCGCACCCAATTGAGCCAACAGATGGGCCTGGAGCATGGCTTCAGCGATGACGGTTATTTACGGGCGGTGTCCAATGCCTGGCAACAAAGCAGCCAGACGCACATTCACCTGGCCGGCGACGTGGGCGGGATTCGCGGTGGTGAAGCCGCCATGCTGAGCGGGCGCATGGCCGCGCTGTCGATCCTGATGCAGGCCGACCTGCTGGCTTCGTCCACTGCCCTGGAGCACCGCGACCGGTATCGAGCGCAACTGGAGCGGATTATTCGTTTTCGCGCTGCCGTAGACCGCTACACGCAACGCGGCGCCGGTCAAACCGATTTGCCGACCGCCAATACGGTCATTTGTCGTTGCGAACACGCGACCCGCGCCGACATCGACCGCGCCCTGGAGCAGGGCGTGCAAGACATGGCCAGCCTGAAAATGCGCACCCGCGTGAGCATGGGCGATTGCCAGGGACGGATGTGCGTGGGCTATTGCAGTGATCGCCTGCGCCAGGCCACCGGGCGTGCCGATGTTGGCTGGCTGCGGCCACGTTTTCCCATCGACCCGATTCCCTTTTCAGCTTTTCAGAACGTTGGTCCGGAGGCCGTCCAGCATGACTGAGCATCCAGACCGCAAACACTATGACGTCGTCATCGCCGGCGGGGGCGTGATCGGTGCTTCCTGCGCCTATCAACTGTCCAAGCGCAAGCATCTGAAGATCGCCTTGATCGACGCCAAGCGCCCCGGCAACGCCACCCGAGCTTCGGCCGGCGGCCTGTGGGCCATCGGTGAATCCGTGGGCCTGGGTTGCGGGGTGATCTTCTTTCGGATGATGTCGGCCAACCGCAAGCGCCAGGCCCCGATAGCGGATCAGAGCGCCGCCGTGGCGGTGGACGCCAGCACGCCGCACATCCTGCCCCAGTCATTCTTCGATTTTGCCTTGCAGTCCAATGCGATGTACCCCCAACTGCACCGCGAGCTGATGGACAACCATGGCATGGACTTCAAGTTTGAGCAGACCGGGCTCAAGTTCGTGATCTACGACGACGAAGACCGTTTGTACGCCGAGCACATCGTCGCCTGCATTCCCCACTTGGCCGATCAGGTACGCTGGCTCGACCGGGCAGCCCTGCGCGAGGCTGAGCCGAATGTCAGCCACGAGGCCCGAGGGGCGCTGGAGTTCCTGTGCGACCATCAGGTCAGCCCGTTCCGGCTGGCCGACGCCTACACCGAAGGTGCCCGGCAGAACGGCGTCGATCTGTTCTTCAACACCAACGTGGCGCAGGTGCTTCGAGACGGGGCGCGGGTGACGGGGGTGAGAACCGCCGAAGCCGGGACGTTCAACTGCCGGACGCTGATCAATGCCGCCGGTGCCTGGGCCGCGGACCTGAGCGAACAGGCCACGGGTGTGCGCATCCCGGTCAAGCCGGTCAAGGGGCAAATCCTGCTGACCGAGCGCATGCCGAAGATCCTCAACGGGTGCCTGACCACCAGCGACTGCTATGTCGCGCAAAAGGACAACGGCGAAATCCTCATCGGCAGTACCACCGAAGACAAAGGGTTCGACGTGACCACCACCTACCCGGAGATCGAGGGGCTGGTGCAGGGCGCGGTGCGGTGCATACCGCAGCTGGCCGACATCAACCTGAAACGCACCTGGGCCGGTTTGCGTCCCGGTTCACCCGATGAACTGCCGATCCTGGGGCCGATGCGCGGCGTGGAAGGCTACCTCAATGCCTGCGGGCACTTCCGCACCGGCATCCTGACCTCGGCCATCACCGGAGTGTTGCTGGACAAACTGGTGAACCACGAACCGCTGCCGCTGGACATCACGCCGTTCCTGGCGGATCGGTTTGAGGTGGCGCCGATGGTAAAGCCAAAGGAAATGGAGTTGGTCTGAGCAAATCCTATGTGGGATTTGTGGTGAACACATATCCTGCGGTCCCCCGCAAACAAACTGAGTGCGAGCCTGTGGGAGCAAAGCTTGCTCGCGATAGCGGTATACCAGTCAACATTGTTGCAGGATGATCCAGCACTATCGCGAGCAAGCTTTGCTCCCACAGGTACTCTGGTTACCCTCAGGATTTTTTGTTCGCAGCCGGCTATTCCATCGGCGTGCTGACAAACGCCTCCAACCCTTCGGCATAGGCAGTAAACGCGCTGATCGACGGCAATGACTTGCCCTGCACCTGATCCGGCACCACCAGGTTGGTGAAGCTCCAGGCCACCGCCACGGTGATGCCCGCCTGATCGAGGGGGCCATCGGTGGCCAGGGGCTGTTTCACCAATTCCTGTTCGAGCATGTCATAGGCCGCCGCCAGTTGGCCTTCCACGCGTTCGACCCAGGGGGCGTGTTGGATTTCTGTCGGCCGAAGGTTGCGTTCGTAGTAGATCTGCACGGACTTCTCGCACGCTGCCAGGGCCAGGCCAATCACGCGCAGTGCGCGCAGCCGTTGCCCACTGTCGACCGGCATCAGGCTTTTGCCCGGCGCGGCCAAGGTCTCGAGGTAGTCGATGATCAACGTGGAATCCATCAGTACGCCGCCATCGTCGAGCACCAGAGTGGGGGCCTTGACCACCGGGTTGATGCTCTGGAATTGCTCGAAATGCCTGAACACCGAAACCGATTCGTGCTCCAGCGCGATCCCCAGGCACTTGGCGCTGATGGCGACACGTCGCACATAGGGTGAATCCAGCATGCCGATCAGTTTCATGGCTTTTCCTTTAGCGACTTTTTATAAGACAACTTATAAGGCAACCCCGGACGTCAATCCTCGAAGCCCACCTGTTCATGGATTTCATCGACCTTGAGCTCCAACCGATAAGCCACGGCGATAAAAAGAGCCTGGCACAAACACAGGGTCGCACTCAACGAGCGGAAGGCGAAGGAACTGCCTTCGTTCACCAACAGCACCGCATTGGCCCGTTTGGCCAAGGGCGACAGGTTGCTGTCGGTGATGATCAGTGTCTTGGCCTGATGATGCTGGGCAATGCGCAGGCAGTGCTGGGTTTCCTTACCGTAGGGCGTAAAGCTGATGGCGATCACCAAGTCGTTGGCCCGCACGCTGCGCATCTGCTCGCGATAACTGCCCCCCAGCCCGGAAACCAGGTGAATGCGCTTGTTGGTGTGTTGCAGGTTATAGACTAGGTAATCGGCCACTGCGAACGAGCGCCGCACCCCGACCACATAGATGTTGTCGGCGTTGACCACCAGGTCCACGGCTTTGTCGAAGGCCTGATCGTCCAGCTCCAGGCCCAGGCGTTCGATACCCGAGAGGGTGGCGTTGACGCATTCGCGCGCCAGGTCGCCGCCGCTGGCTTTCTGCGACTTGTTGGCGATCATGCTGCGGATGCGCTGCTGGTAGTTCTGCACCGGCGTGGTCTTGTGGGTATAGGCCTCGCGAAACAAGGCCTGCATTTCGCTGAACCCGCTGAAGCCGAAACGCTGGGAAAACCGCACGATGGCCGACGGATGCACTTCGCATTCGCGCGCAATGTCGCTGATGCGATCGACCATGATCCGGTCGCTTTGCTGACTCATGTAGCTGGCGATGCGTTTGAGCTGGCGCGGCAGGCTTTCATACTCGTCAGTAATCAGTTGCAGCAGACGCTCGGCATTGATCGGTGGGCTTGGGAGGGCGGATTCTGACGCGCTCTCGGACGGCGCCGGCAGATCGGTGCGGCTCATAGAAAATCCTTCTGGCTTGTTCTTATAGGGCTGCCCGGTGAAAAGAGCGGTCCTCGACAATAGGTTGGCTGATCGCAGTCTACAGCGTAGGCATGGGGAAAATCATGAGCAGACATCGTTATGACCAGGCTGAAACGATGCACCGCGTCTGGCACGCTCCAGTGATAGCGTATTGGAAAAAATATTCCACGTAAAAAATTTATAGAATAATTATTGATTGTTGGCTGCCGCTCGTTTTAGTCTGCATCCACCAAGAGCGTTGGCGCCGGTTTCGGTGGCCAGCGCGGGCTGATAAAAATAATAGGAGCCAGCATGGGCCAGACTCGTTTTGCCAGTGGGCGTCAATTGGATGTGATCTGCCTGGGACGCCTGGGCGTCGATCTTTACGCGCAGCAAATCGGAGCGCGTCTGGAAGATGTCGCAAGCTTCGCCAAATACCTGGGTGGCTCGTCGGCCAACATCGCCTTCGGCACCGCGCGGTTGGGGCTCAAGTCGGCGATGCTGAGCCGGGTAGGGGACGACCATATGGGCCGTTTCCTGGTGGAGTCCCTGGCCCGCGAAGGCTGCGATGTCAGTGGCATCAAGGTCGACCCTGAACGTCTGACAGCCATGGTCCTGTTGGGTATCAAGGACCGGGAAACCTTTCCCCTGGTGTTCTACCGGGAAAACTGCGCCGATATGGCGCTGCGCGCCGAGGACATCAATGAAACGTTCATTGCCTCCAGCAAGGCGCTGCTGATCACCGGCACGCATTTCTCTACCGAAAGTGTCTACAAGGCCAGCACCCAGGCGCTGGATTACGCCGAGAAACACAACGTCAAGCGCGTGCTGGACATCGACTATCGCCCGGTCCTCTGGGGCCTGGCAGGCAAGGCCGATGGGGAAACCCGTTTCGTCGCCGACCAGAAAGTCAGCCAACACGTGCAACGCATCCTGCCGCGTTTCGACCTGATCGTCGGCACCGAAGAAGAATTCCTGATCGCCGGCGGCAGCGAAGATCTGCTGAGCGCGTTGCGTACCGTGCGCTCGCTGACGTCGGCGACCTTGGTGGTCAAGCTCGGCCCGCAAGGTTGCACGGTGATTCATGGTGCCATCCCGGCCCGACTTGAAGACGGTGCGATTTATCCTGGTGTACGGGTCGAGGTCCTGAATGTATTGGGCGCAGGTGATGCATTCATGTCGGGCTTTCTCGCCGGTTGGCTGGAGGACGCCAGTGATGAGCGCTGCTGCCAGTTGGCCAATGCCTGCGGTGGTCTGGTGGTGTCGCGCCATGCCTGTGCCCCGGCGATGCCGACCCGGGCTGAACTCGACTACCTGTTCAACAGCCCGGTGGCGATTACCCGGCCGGATCGGGACGTGGTCTTGCAGCGTCTGCATCAGGTCAGCGTGCCGCGCAAACAGTGGAAGCAACTGTTCATCTTTGCCTTCGATCATCGCTGGCAACTGGTGGAGCTGGCCCACAAAGGCGGGCGTGAGCTGAGCGCCATCAGCGAACTCAAACAACTGTTCATCCAGGCCGTGGAACGGGTCGAAGCCGACCTGAAACGTCAGGGCGTCGAGGCCGATGTCGGTTTGCTGGCCGATCAACGTTTCGGCCAGGACTCGCTGAATGCCGCCACTGGACGTGACTGGTGGGTGGCGCGGCCAGTGGAGGTGCAGGGGTCACGGCCGCTGGCGTTCGAACACGGGCGCTCCATCGGCAGCAACCTGATCGCCTGGCCCCAGGAACAGATCATCAAGTGCCTGGTGCAATTTCACCCCGACGACGAACCGCTGCTGCGCCTGGAACAGGAGGCGCAACTCATGGCGCTGTATCAGGCGTCCCAGGTCAGCGGCCATGAACTGTTGCTGGAAGTCATTCCACCCAAGGATCATCCGTCGCCGCACCCGGATGTGCTGTATCGCGCCCTCAAACGCCTCTACAACCTGGGCATCTTCCCATCATGGTGGAAGATCGAAGCCCAGACGGCAGACGAATGGAAGCAACTTGATGAGCTGATTCAACAGCGTGATCCCTATTGCCGAGGTGTGGTACTGCTGGGCCTCAACGCCCCGGCCGCCGTGCTGGCCGAGGGCTTCCGCCAGGCCAGCCAGAGCACAACCTGCCGTGGATTTGCCGTCGGGCGGACGATCTTCCAGGAACCGAGTCGCGCCTGGCTGGCCGGGGAAATCGACGATGAAACGTTGATCCGGCAGGTGCAGGGTAGGTTTGTGGAGTTGATCGAGGCGTGGCGGGCTGCGCGGGATAGATGAGTTAACGCCAATCCAATGTGGGAGCGGGCTTGCTCGCGAAAGCGGTGTGTCAGGCGACATCCTTGTTGAATATGCCGCCGCCTTCGCGAGCAAGCCCGCTCCCACAAGTGTTCAGCGTCGTTCTTACTGATTTGTGAAAAACAATAAAAGGTACAGCCATGCCCGCTATTCGAATTGGCATCAACCCGATTTCCTGGAGCAACGACGATCTGCCATCGCTGGGTGGCGAGACGCCGTTGAGTACGGCGCTGAGCGAAGGCAAGGCAATCGGTTACGAAGGTTTCGAGCTCAACGGCAAGTTTCCCAAGGATGCCAAGGGCGTTGGCGATGTGCTGCGACCCTATGACCTGGCGCTGGTCTCCGGCTGGTATTCCAGTCGCCTGGCCCGGCGCTCGGCGGCCGAAGAGATCGATGCCATCGCCAGCCATGTCGAGTTGCTGGCGCAAAACGGCGCGACGGTGCTGGTGTACGGCGAGGTGGCCGATTCCATTCAAGGCCAGCGCATCCCACTGATCGAGCGACCGCGTTTTCACACGGACGAAACCTGGCAAGACTACGCTGACAAACTCACCGAGTTGGCGCGTTTCACCCTGTCCCGGGGTGTGCGCCTGGCGTATCACCATCATATGGGCGCCTATGTCGAATCGCCTTCGGACATCGACAAACTGATGGCCCTGACCGGCAGCGAGGTCGGCCTGCTGTTCGATTCTGGCCACTGCTACATGGGCGGCGGCGAACCGTTGCAGGTGTTGCGCAAGCACATCGAGCGCATTTGCCATGTGCATTTCAAGGACGTGCGCAAGCCCGTGGTGCAACTGGCGCGCAACAACCTCTGGAGTTTCCCCGACTGCATCATCAACGGCACCTTCACCGTGCCGGGAGATGGCGACATCGACTTCGCCGCGTTGCTGGAAGTCCTGCTGGGAGCCGACTATCACGGCTGGCTGGTGGTAGAAGCCGAACAGGATCCGGCCGTGGCCCCGAGTTATGCCTACGCCAAGAAAGGCTACGACACCCTGCGCGCCTTGCTGCAAGAGAGGACTGCGTCATGAGCCTGTTGATCAAAAGTCAGCCCAGCGGCCAGACCATGGTCCAGCTACCCGCCGGTGAACTGGAGTATGTCGGGTTTGCCGCCTACCGTTTGAGTCTTGGTGAAAAGCTGCCGGTGGCTGCCGCCGACAAGGAACTGTGCCTGGTCTTGCTTAGCGGGCGCATCAACCTCAAGGGCGAAGCACCGGGGCAGGGTGCCTTCGATTGGGACAACCTGGGTGATCGTCAATCGGTGTTCGAGGACAAATCGCCCTATGCCGCGTACCTGCCGCCGGGCAGCCAGGCCCAGGTGACCGCCCTCAGCGATGTGCAGATCGCCGTGTGTGCCGCGCCGGGTTCAGCCCAAAACCCATACGGCCCACGATTGATCCGCCCCGACAGCATGAAGCGCAGCGTGCGCGGCAAGGGCGCCAACACCCGCTATGTCTGCGACATCCTGCCCGACAGTGAGCCGGCCCACTCACTGCTGGTGGTGGAAGTGCGCACGCCGTCAGGACATTCGTCGAGCTACCCGCCCCACAAGCACGACACCGACGACCTGCCGCACCAGAGCTTTCTGGAAGAAACCTATTACCACCAGGTCAACCCGTCCCAGGGCTTCGTGTTCCAGCGGGTCTATACCGACGACCGCAGCATCGACCAGGCCATGGCCGTGGAAAACAGCGACCTGGTGGTGGTGCCCAAGGGTTACCACCCGGTCAGCGTGCCCTACGGGTACGAGTCATATTACCTGAACGTCATGGCCGGCCCGAAGCGGGTCTGGCAGTTCCATAACGATCCGCAGCACAGTTGGCTGCTTGATCTCTGACTTCCATCCTTTGCACGGAGAACAAGAACAATGAGCGATGCCCCGGTAGTAGGCCATTACATCAGCGGTCGAGTGCAGGACAGCGACACGCTGCGGTTCAGCAACGTCTTCAACCCGGCCACCGGCGGGGTACAGGCCCGGGTGGCGCTGGCCGAGCCGGGCACCGTCGAGGCCGCAGTGGCCTCAGCGCTGGCGGCGTTCCCGGGCTGGTCCGAGCAATCGTCGTTGCGCCGGTCGCGGGTGATGTTCAAGTTCAAGGAACTGTTGGATCGGCATCATGACGAACTGGCGCAGATCATCAGCCGCGAGCACGGCAAGGTATTGTCAGATGCCCATGGCGAAGTCACCCGTGGCATCGAGATCGTCGAGTACGCCTGCGGTGCACCAAACCTGCTCAAGACCGATTTCAGTGACAACATCGGCGGCGGCATCGACAACTGGAACCTGCGCCAGCCCTTGGGTGTGTGTGCCGGAGTCACGCCGTTCAATTTTCCGGTGATGGTGCCGCTGTGGATGATCCCCTTGGCGCTGGTGGCCGGTAACTGTTTCATCCTCAAACCTTCGGAGCGTGACCCGTCCGCCAGCCTGCTGATGGCCCGACTGTTGACGGAGGCCGGGTTACCGGACGGTGTGTTCAACGTGGTCCAGGGCGACAAAGTGGCGGTGGATGCCCTGTTGCAGCACCCGCACATCGAGGCGATTTCTTTCGTCGGCTCCACGCCGATTGCCGAGTACATCCACCAGCAGGGCACGGCGCATGGCAAGCGCGTCCAGGCCCTGGGCGGGGCGAAAAATCACATGATCGTTATGCCCGACGCCGACCTCGACCAGGCAGCAGATGCGCTGATCGGCGCGGCCTACGGCTCGGCCGGTGAACGCTGCATGGCGATTTCCATTGCCGTGGCGGTGGGGGATGTGGGCGATGAGCTGATCGCCAAACTGTTGCCTCGCATTGACCAGTTGAAGGTCGGCAACGGTCAGCAACCCGGCACCGACATGGGGCCGCTGGTCACCGCCGAGCATAAGGCCAAGGTGGAAGGCTTCATCGACGCCGGGGTCGCCGAAGGTGCTCGTCTGATCGTCGATGGCCGTGGTTTCAAGGTGCCGGGGGCTGAGCAAGGGTTCTTTGTCGGGGCGACGCTGTTCGACCGGGTCACCGCCGAGATGAGCATCTACCAGCAAGAGATCTTCGGTCCGGTCCTGGGCATCGTTCGCGTGGCGGATTTCGCCAGCGCCGTGGCCCTGATCAATGCCCATGAGTTCGGCAACGGCGTGTCCTGCTTCACCCGTGATGGCGGCATTGCCCGCTCGTTTGCTCGCAGCATCAAGGTCGGCATGGTAGGCATCAACGTGCCGATTCCGGTGCCCATGGCCTGGCACTCCTTTGGCGGTTGGAAGCGCTCGCTGTTTGGCGATCACCATGCCTACGGTGAAGAAGGTTTGCGCTTCTACAGCCGCTACAAAAGCGTGATGCAGCGCTGGCCCGACAGCATCGCCAAGGGCCCTGAGTTCAGCATGCCGACTGCCCAATAACCGTTTATGAATGCCGGAGGGATAACAACAATGAACAAGCCCCTGCGTTTTGCCTTGAACCGAATGGTTGCTCCGCACCTGTCTCTGCCCGAATTCATCGACCTGGCGCTGGCGCTGAAAACCGATGCCATCGAGATCCGCAACGATCTGAAGGGCGTCGAGATCGAAAACGGCATGCCGCCCGCACAGGTGCGTGAGTTATGTGAGGCGCGGGGTATCAAGGTGTTGTCGATCAACGCGCTGTATCCCTTCGACGTATGGAACGAGGAACGCCGTGCCCAGGCCGTGCGGTTGGCCGACTATGCCCGCGAATGCGCTGCCGAGGGGTTGGTGATGTGCCCGCTCAACGACCGCGCCGACCCGCGTAGCGAGGCCGAACGCGCCGCCGGGCTGCGTACGGCCCTCAGTGAGCTGGCGCCGATCCTGCGGGCTTTCGGCATCTACGGTTTCATCGAGCCGTTGGGGTTTGAAGAGTGTTCGCTGCGCCGCAAGCGCACCGCCGTGGAAGCGATCAAGGCCATTGGCGGGCTGGATGTGTTCCGTCTGGTGCATGACACCTTTCATCATCACCTGGCCGGTGAGCAGGAGTTTTTCCCCGAGCTGACCGGGCTGGTGCACATCTCCGGTGTCGAGGATGCCCAGGCACCCTTGACGACCATCCGCGACGGCCACCGCGTGCTGGTGGGCGAAGCCGACATCCTCGGCAATACCGTGCAGATCGAGGCGTTGCGGGCCGGTGGTTACGAGGGCTACCTGTCTTTCGAACCGTTTGCCCAGAGCGTCCATGAGCTGGCCGACATCCGTCAGGCGTTGGGGGTGAGCATGAATCATTTGCAAAACCTCCATGGCTGACACCGTTATCAAAATGATGAAGACCCCTGTGGGAGCGAGCCTGCTCGCGATGGCGGACTGACAGTCATCTCGAAGTTGCCTGACACACCGCTATCGCGAGCAGGCTCGCTCCCACAGGGGATCGAACCGACTGCCAGATTTGCATTTCAGACAAGGTGCAAGCATGACCACAACACGACTGACCATGGCCCAGGCCCTGGTGAAATTCCTCGATAACCAGTATGTCGAGGTCGATGGCGTCCAGAGCAAATTCGTCGCCGGGGTCTTTACCATTTTTGGCCACGGCAATGTGCTGGGGCTGGGCCAGGCGCTGGAGCAGGACAGCGGCGACCTGGTGGTCCATCAGGGCCGCAACGAGCAGGGCATGGCCCACGCTGCCATCGGTTTCGCCAAGCAGCATCTGCGCCGCAAAATATACGCCTGTACGTCGTCGGTCGGCCCTGGCGCGGCGAACATGCTGACCGCCGCCGCCACCGCGACGGCCAATCGCATCCCGTTGCTGTTGTTGCCTGGCGATGTCTACGCCAGTCGCCAGCCGGACCCGGTGTTGCAGCAGATCGAGCAGTTCCATGACCTGAGCATCAGCACCAACGATGCGTTCAAGGCCGTGAGCAAATACTGGGATCGGATCAACCGCCCCGAGCAACTGATGACTGCCGCCATCCACGCCATGCGCGTGCTCACCGACCCGGCTGAAACCGGTGCGGTGACCCTGGCGCTGCCCCAGGACGTACAGGCCGAGGCCTACGATTACCCGGATTACTTTCTGCAAAAACGCGTGCATCGCATCGACCGGCGCCCGGCCACCGAAGCCATGCTCGACGATGCGTTGACGCTGCTCAAAGGCAAGCGCCAGCCGCTGATCATCTGCGGCGGCGGGGTCAAATACGCCGGAGCCAACGCGGCGCTGCTAGCTTTTGCCGAGCGTTTCGACATCCCCTTTGCCGAGACCCAGGCCGGCAAGAGCGCGGTGGTGTCCAGTCATCCACTGAACGTCGGAGGCGTTGGCGAAACCGGTTGCCTGGCGGCAAACCTGCTGGCCAAGAAAGCCGACCTGATCATCGGCATCGGCACCCGTTACAGCGATTTCACCACCGCGTCCAAATGGCTGTTCCAGCATCCGGATGTGCAGTTCCTCAACCTCAATATCAGCCCGTGCGATGCCTTGAAGCTTGATGGCGTGCAACTGCTGGCCGACGCTCGCTCGGGCCTGGAGGCCCTGTCCGCGGCGATGGGCGATTATCGCGCTGAATGGGGCGGGCAGATCGCCGACGCCAAGGTCCAGCTGGACGCCGAGGTCGACCGGATCTACCAGGCCGATTATCAAGCCGAGGACTTCATCCCGGAAATCAACGACCGCATGGACCCGGCGGTGTTTCGCGAATTCATCGAACTCACCGGTTCCTGCCTGACCCAGAGCCGCGTGCTGGGCACCCTCAACCAAACCCTGGCCGATGAGGCGATCATCGTTGCCGCCGCCGGCAGCCTGCCAGGGGATTTGCAGCGCAGTTGGCGCAGCAAGGGGGTGAACACCTATCACGTCGAATACGGCTATTCGTGCATGGGCTATGAGGTAAACGCGGCGCTGGGGGTGAAGCTGGCCGAGCCCGACAAAGAGGTCTATGCCCTGGTGGGTGACGGCTCCTACATGATGCTGCATTCGGAGCTGGCGACCTCGATTCAGGAGCGTCGCAAGATCAATGTGGTGCTGCTGGACAACATGACGTTCGGTTGCATCAACAATTTGCAGATGGGCAACGGCATGGACAGCTTCGGCACCGAGTTCCGCTTCCGCAACCCGGACACCGGAAAGCTCGATGGCGGCTTCGTGCCGGTGGACTTCGCCATGAGCGCGGCGGCCTACGGCTGCAAGACCTACAAGGTCAAAACCCTCGATGAACTCCACGCGGCCCTGGCCGATGCGCGGCTGCAAACGGTCTCGACCCTCATCGACATCAAGGTATTGCCCAAGACCATGATCCACAGCTACCTGTCGTGGTGGCGGGTCGGCGTGGCGCAAGTCTCCACCAGCGCGCGCACCGATGCGGTCGCCAAAACCCTCAATGAACGACTGGCCGAAGCTCGCCAGTATTAACCGCCCCCAACCCTACGAAAGGAGTTATTCATGTCTTTGAAGCTGGGCGTCATCGGCACCGGGGCCATCGGCCAGGACCATATCCGGCGTTGCAGCCAGACCTTGCTCAACAGCCAGGTGGTGGCGGTGACCGACATCAACCTCGCCCAGGCGGCGAAGGTGCTGGCCGACCTGAAACTGACCGCCGAGGTGTATCCCGATGGGCATGCCTTGATCAGTGCGCCAGACGTTGAGGCGATCCTGGTCACGTCCTGGGGGCCGAGCCACGAAGAGTTCGTGCTGGCGGCGATCGCGGCCGGCAAACCGGTGTTCTGTGAAAAGCCTCTGGCGGTCACGGCCCAAGGCTGTCGCAAGATCGTCGAAGCCGAAGTCGCCCATGGCAAGCGGCTGGTTCAGGTCGGTTTCATGCGCCCTTACGATGAAGGCTATCGAGCGCTCAAGGCGGTGATCGACAGCGGTCAGATCGGCGAACCGCTGATGCTGCACTGCGCGCATCGCAATCCCAGCGTGGGGGAGAACTACAAGACCGACATGGCGATCACCGACACACTGATTCATGAGCTGGATGTGCTGCGCTGGCTGCTGGCCGATGACTACGTTTCGGTGCAGGTGGTATTCCCGCGCAAGACCAGCAAGGCGCTGGCGCACCTGCGCGATCCGCAGATCGTTCTGTTGGAAACCGCGAAGGGCACGCGCATCGATGTGGAGGTGTTCGTCAACTGCCAGTACGGCTACGACATCCAGTGTGAAGTGGTGGGGGAGACCGGCATCGCCAAACTCCCGGAACCGTCCCAGGTGCAACTGCGCAGTGGTGCCAAGCTGTCCAATGCAATCCTGATGGACTGGAAGGATCGCTTCATCGCCGCCTACGACGTTGAATTGCAGGCCTTCATCGACGGTGTACGCGCCGGGCAGGTGGGCGGGCCGTCGGCCTGGGACGGCTTTGCCGCGGCAGTGGCGGCGGATGCTTGTGTTGAAGCGCAGCAGAGTGGGCAGATCGTCAAAGTCGAACTGCCCGAACGCCCGCGTTTTTACGGCTAATCACAATCTCCCTGTGGGAGCGGGCTTGCTCGCGAAAGCGTAGTGTCAGTCAACATCAAGGTTGAAGCTACCGCCGTCTTCGCGAGCAAGCCCGCTCC
>NZ_JABWQV010000056.1 GCF_014268615.1 Pseudomonas tehranensis
CGGGAGCAAGCTCCCTCGCCACAAAAGCTGGCAATAGGGCCTGACAGTTCACTGCATATTCATGTTTTGTTTCACAGGAGAAATTCCATGCGTTTAGTTCAGTTCGAATTGCCTAACGGCGAACGCCGGGTCGGTGTGGTCGACGGCGACCAGGTGCGGGAAGTGCAGGGCTCCGGTAGCGTGCGCGACCTGGCGCTGGCGGCCATCGAGGCGGGCGTGAAGCTTGAGCAACAAGTCAACAGCCTGGGCCTGGGCGCCGGTCATGACTACACCCGGTTACTCAGTGAACTGCGCATCCTGCCTCCGCTGGATCACCCGGATCCGGCGCACGTGTTGGTCAGCGGCACCGGCCTGACCCACCTGGGCAGTGCCTCGGCCCGGGACAAGATGCACCAGCAAGCTGGCGACGAAAGCGCCATGACCGACACCATGCGCATTTTCAAATGGGGCGTGGAGGGCGGTAAGCCCCAGGCCGGACAGGCTGGCGTGCAGCCCGAGTGGTTCTACAAGGGCGACGGCAGCATTGTGGTCCGTCCTGGCCATCCGTTCCCGCTGCCGCCCTTTGCCGAAGACGCCGGCGAAGAGCCTGAAATCAGCGGGCTGTATGTCATCGGCCACGACGGCAAGCCCTATCGCCTGGGCTTCGCGGTGGGCAACGAGTTCTCCGACCACGTCATGGAACGCAAGAATTACTTGTACCTGGCCCACTCGAAATTGCGCAGCTGCAGTTTTGGTCCGGAACTTCGCGTGGGTGAACTGCCTCAACATCTTTCCGGGACCAGTCGTATCCTGCGCAACGGCGAAGTGCTGTGGCAGAACGAGTTCCTCAGCGGCGAGGCCAACATGTGCCACAGCCTCGAAAACCTGGAGTTCCATCACTTCAAGTACAGTCAGTTCCTGCGCCCGGGGGACGTGCACGTTCATTTCTTCGGCACCGCGACCCTGTCGTTCGCCGACGGCATCCGCACCCAGCCGGGGGATGTGTTCGAAATCAGCCAGGCTGAATTCGGCGCGCCGCTGGTCAATGGCATTGCCCCGGTAGACGCGGTGTTCAACCCGGGTACTATCGGCACACTTTAAAAGGAGACTTGCGATGAACCAGATCCTTGGCCACAACTACATCGGCGGGGCGCGCAGCGCGGCCGGCCAGACCCGCCTGCAAAGCGTCGACGCCAGCTCGGGCGAGGCCTTGCCCCATGATTTCATCCAGGCGACGGCAGAAGAAGTCGACGCCGCCGCCAAGGCCGCGGCTGCGGCTTATCCGGCCTACCGGAGCCTGAGCGCGGTGCGCCGGGCCGAGTTCCTCGAGGCCATTGCCGATGAACTGGATGCCCTGGGCGATGAGTTCGTGGCCGTGGTCTGCCGTGAAACCGCGCTGCCGGCGGCACGGATCCAGGGCGAGCGCGGTCGTACCAGCGGCCAGATGCGCCTGTTCGCCAAGGTTCTGCGTCGTGGCGATTTCTACGGTGCGCGCATCGACCGCGCCTTGCCGGAACGCACGCCGTTGCCACGTCCGGACCTGCGTCAGTATCGCATCGGCCTGGGGCCGGTGGCGGTGTTCGGCGCCAGTAACTTTCCCCTGGCGTTTTCCACGGCCGGTGGTGACACCGCGTCGGCTCTGGCCGCCGGTTGCCCGGTGGTGTTCAAGGCCCACAGCGGTCACATGGCGACCGCCGAGCACGTGGCCGATGCGATCATCCGTGCGGCGGAAAAAACCGCGATGCCGGCCGGTGTGTTCAACATGATCTACGGTGGTGGTGTCGGTGAGTGGCTGGTCAAGCACCCGGCGATCCAGGCCGTGGGCTTCACCGGTTCCCTCAAGGGCGGCCGGGCCCTGTGCGACATGGCGGCCGCACGTGCGCAGCCGATCCCGGTGTTTGCCGAGATGTCGAGCATCAACCCGGTGATCGTCTTGCCGCAAGCGTTGGAGACCCGTGCCGAGAACGTTGCGCGTGACTTGACCGCCTCGGTGGTGCAGGGCTGTGGTCAGTTCTGCACCAATCCTGGCCTGGTGATCGGCATTCGTTCGCCGCAATTTACCGCCTTCACCCAGCAAGTGGCCGCGTTGATCGGCGACCAGGCGCCCCAGACCATGCTCAACGCCGGCACGCTGCAAAGCTATGGCAAGGGCCTGCAGAAGCTGCTGGCTCACCCAGGTATTGAGCACCTGGCCGGGCGCGAGCAGCAGGGCAACCAGGCCCAGCCGCAGTTGTTCAAGGCTGATGCCAGCTTGTTGATCAACGGTGACGAGGCGTTGCAGGAAGAAGTGTTCGGCCCAACCACAGTGTTTGTCGAAGTGGCGGACCAGGCGCAACTCAGCGCTGCGCTGAAAGGCCTGCACGGTCAACTGACCGCGACGATGATTGGCGAGCCGGCGGATTTCGAACGGTTCAGCGAATTGACGCCGCTGCTGGAACAAAAGGTTGGCCGCATCCTGCTCAACGGTTATCCAACCGGCGTCGAGGTCTGCGACTCGATGGTCCATGGCGGGCCTTACCCGGCGACTTCCGATGCCCGTGGGACTTCGGTAGGTACGCTGGCGATCGATCGTTTCCTGCGCCCGGTGTGCTTCCAGAACTACCCCGACAGCCTGTTGCCCGAGCCGTTGAAAAACGCCAATCCGTTGGGCATTCAGCGGTTGGTCGATGGGGTGCCGGGGCGCGAGGCGCTCTGATCGCAGTAAGGCAGTTGCATTGAGGTTCAACGGGCTGCCGCCATCGCGAGCAGGCTCGCTCCCACAGTGGATGGGTGGTAAATACAAGATGTGTGTTTGCTGCAAATCCAATTGTGGGAGCGAGCCTGCTCGCGATGCGATCTGGCAGTCGACAGTGCTTTCGAACCTTTTGGCCCAAGGCCGACTCGCCCATTGGGTTATCATGACAACTTTCCCAACGACCGACTGATCACCATGACTGCCTTGACCGACACCCTGCTGCACGCCCTCGAATCCTGCGACATGCTGATCATCGACGGGCTGCACGCATTCGACTTTTCCCTCGACGAACAAGACCAGTTGCACGTCGAGTGCATGAACGGTCGCACCCTCGAGCATTGGCGCTTCACGCCTGCGCAGATGGAGGCCGCGACGTTCGACAAGGCCTCGAAACACTGGATCATCACCAGTGATTCGGGTGACCACCATCTGGAGTGCGTGGAAGCGACGAGCGGCCACGACGATGAGGACGACGAACATGAGGATGCGTAGTTTCTGGCCCTTGTTGATGGCCGGCAGCGTGGGCGCCATGGGCGTCCAGGCAGAGACCGATGAGCGCCATCAACTGTTGGTGGGGTCCTATACCGCCGGCCAGAGCCAGGGCATCTACCGCCTGCAGTTCGACAGCCGCAGCGGCCAGCTCGATGCCCAGCCGTTGCAAGTGATCAAGACCGACAACCCATCGTGGCTGACCCTTTCCAAGGACATGAGCCGGCTGTTCGTGGTGAATGAAAACGGGCCAGGGCAAAAAGACCCGGTGGGCAAGGTCAGCAGCTACGCCATTGACCCGGAAACCCATGAACTGAGCCTGATCAACCAGGTGCAGTCCCTGGGCAACGAGCCGACCCATTCCAGCCTCAGCGGTGATGGTCGACATCTGCTGGTCAGCAACTATTCGGTGGTGGAAGACCCGGGCGGCACCCTGGCGGCGTTGCCGGTGGGCGCCGACGGTAAGCTGTCGCCGGTGGTGCAACTGAGCAGCCATCAACCGAGCCGGGTCAATCCCGAGCGGCAGATGTCCGCTCATGTGCACTCGGCCGTGTCTTCGCCCGATGGTAAATACGTGTTCGCCAGCGACCTGGGGGCGGACAAGGTATTTGTCTATCGATATGACCCGCAGGCTAATCCCGAGCTGCCATTGACCGCCGCCGAGCCGGCATTCGTGCAACTGCCGCCGGGAAGTGGGCCACGTCATTTGCTGTTCAGTGGCGACGGCAAGCATGCGTGGTTGACGATGGAGATGACTGCCCAGGTGGCGGTGTTCGACTATCAGGATGGGCGTTTGAGCCGGCGGCAACTGGTCGACCTGGCAGCGGGTAAACCACAGCCCGGCAGGGCGGCGGCAGCGCTGCATGCCTCCAAGGATGGCAAGTTCCTGTACGTCAGCAATCGTGGCACCACCAACGAAGTGCTGGTGTTCGCCATCGACCCGGCGGCCGGCACGCTGAAAGAGCTTCAGCGCCGCTCCGTGGAGGGGGATCACCCGCGGGAATTCAGCCTCGATCCGAGCGGAAAATTCCTGCTGATCGCCAATCAGAAGAGCAACCAGATCGTGGTTGTCGAGCGTGACGCCAAGACCGGCCTGCTGGGCAAAACCGTGCAGAAGTTGGCGATGGATGCACCGAGCGACTTGAAGTTCATGGCCCCTCAGTAAAGCGCAGGCCCCGATTTTCGGGGCCTGCGTCGCTGTATCAACAAGACTGATATTCGCTAGTGTTGCAAAGCATTTCAAAGCGGGACGCCTCGGCGCGTAAGTTTGCTTCACGGCCCAACCGGGCAGATAAGCCAACTGAATCCGAGGACTACCGACATGAATCTGAATCTCTTTTCTGTGATCGCTGCTTCCGCTATCTCCGCTACCGTGGCGCTGCCCGCCAGTGCCAGCATTGAAATCAGCAACAAGAAAAACCGCACCCAGAGCTACACCGAAAAATACCTGCAACAGAGCGCCAACTTCTACGCCGCCCTGGACCACAAGACCCAACACTGAACCGCGCTGAGAACTGAAGCCTGCGATCTTTTCATCTTTGAAAAGAGAAAAAATCGCAGGCTTTGCCTGCTCCTACGAAAAACCCGCTGTAATATCACTTGGCCATGTGTTTAAATTTGACGCTAGTAAATTGACTCCTTCTCCAACAAGAGATCGACACTATGGCGATGCGTCTGGCAATGATGCTGCTGTTCCTCTATTCCACCCCCATTGTTTCGGCCGCCCAGCCGACCCCCGGCGAGCCGGAAGTGGCGCGTGAGCGATTATTGAGCTTGCTTGAAGACTGATCTGTTTGGGTGAGTAATCAATAAAACTGATAGACACTATGCGTATTGATCGCTATTAAAATCGGTTTAGTTGATTGATTCTGTGGGCACTGAAACATGCCCACGGAGAACCCCATGGCCAGCACTATCCTTTCTTCTGCCAGACACGGCGCGTACATTGCCATCGGCCTTTACGTGGCGATGGTGTTGGTGGTCAGCCTTGGTGCCCAATACCAAGGCTCTGCCCAAACCTCCCTCCAGGCCGCCCGGCCTTCTGTTCATTATGGTCCCCCGGTTGCCCACGCGGCGCTCGAGCATGGCGCAGCAAAAGGGGCGGTCGGCGCATGAACAGAAGCAAGTTTTGGGTGATCGCATTCCTGACGTTCATCACCAATGGTTTTTCATTGCTGGGTCTGGGGCAAGCCTCGGCGGGATCTCTGGCGCGGACCATCGAGTGCAACCACAACATCGCTCACAACATCCTGACTGCCAAGGCCTTGGGGGCGTTGGTGGGGAATCCGCCGGTCAAGCCCAGGGTTGCCGTCTTCGGGCCTTTTCAGATCGACTGTGCAGTGGTGCGCATGTGCAGCGTGGCTGCCTGAAGCAAGCCACAAAAGCTGTTCACGGGTGGGGTGATTGCTTGGCCATGATCGCCACGAACAACTCGCAATCCAGCAAGCCTTGCAACCAACGCTGTAGGCGAGGGTAGGGCGCTGCGGCAAACCATTCGCGGTCGACATGAGCAAACTGCCGCACGAACGGCATCAGCGCCACGTCGGCCAGGCTCTGGTGAGCCGCTGCCAGAAATGCTCGGGCTTCAAGCAATGCTTCCAGTCTGCGCAGGAAGACCTCGCCCTCGGCCCGATAATGCTCCAAGGGGTACTCAGGATAGCGCTCGGGGTATTTGTAGCGGTTCAGATGAAGCTTGAAGACCTGGTCGTTTTCCTCGATCAACGCGGCCGTCAACGCCTGGCCTTCGAGGTTGCCGAGCAACCGCCAATTATCCGGATCATGCTGCGCGAGGGCCCAGCGCATGATCTCCAGGCTTTCATCGATCACCTCGCCATCGACCTGCAACACCGGCACCGTGCCCTTGCTGGAAAGCGCCAGCATCTCGGGCGGCTTGGCCTTGAGGCTGACTTCGACAATGTTCAATTCGACCGCGCTGTAGCGCAACGCCATGCGCGCTCGCATCGCGTAGGGACAACGCCGGAAGGAGTAGAGCGTGGCGCGGTTCATTTCACCTCCACGGTACTCAGACCATTACCTTGACGACGAACCTGGATCTGCACCGGGATCCGCTCGTGCATTTCCTGCACGTGGGAAATCACCGCAACCTTGCGTCCTTGGGCTTGCAAACCGTCGAGGGCATCCATGGCCAGTTGCAGGGACTCGGGATCCAGGCTGCCAAAGCCTTCGTCAATGAACAGCGACTCGATTTTCAGCGTGCTGGAAGCCATCGAGGCCAGGCCCAGCGCCAAGGCCAGGGAAACCAGGAAGGTTTCACCGCCGGACAACGAATGCACCGAACGCAGCTCATCGCCCATCTCCGTGTCCATCACCAGCAGCCCCAACATGCTGCCACCGCGTTTGAGCCGGTAGCGGCGCACCAATTGTCGTAGCTGCACGTTGGCGTGATGCACCAGCAAATCGAGGTTGTACGCCTGCGCCAACTTGCGGAAGCGGTCGCCGGTGGCCGAACCGATCAGCGCATCGAGCCGTGCCCAGCGCTGGTACTCGGTATAAGCCTGTTCGATCTGCTGGGCCAAGGCTTGGTTGGCGTTCTGCCTGCGCTGGTCTTCGGCCTGTTCGGCGCGTAGTTCGGCGCAGCGTTGCTCGCTGGCGGTAAATTGGGTTTGCAGTTCGGTGAGGGCCTGGGCCAGTTGTTCAGATTCCAGGTTGCCGTTGTGCTGGGCCTGATGGTGTTGCAGGCGCTGCTCGCGTTCAGTGAGCAGCACGCGGGCCTGCTCAATGGCTTTTTCGCTGTTGAGCAGTTGCTGGCGCAGTTGGCCGACGCTTTGCTCGTCCAAGTCAAGCAAGGCGGCCAGAGACGCATCATCCAGTTCCGGGTGGCAGGCGCGCCATTGTGCGATGCCGGCGGCCAGTGCCGTGTGTTCGGTGTCCAGCGCTTGGGCCTGTTCCTGGCGGGCTTTGAGTTCGGCGGCCAGTTCCACGAGGTTGTGGCGTAGCGCTTGCAGTTGTTGATTGGCCGTTGTTTCGGCGCTGTGGGCCTGTTCCAGAGCCTGGTCGAGTTGCTGCTGCCACTGTTCGGCGCTGATGTGTTCGCCCAGCAATTGCTTGAGCCGTTGCTGGCAGGCCTGCTGTTGTTCAGTCAGGGCGCTCAGTTGCCGTTGCGCCAACTCCAACTGCTGGAGGCGGGTTTGCTGGCGATCCTGTTCTTTCTCCAGGGTCTGCTGACGCTGAAGCTGCTCACTGAGTTCGTCACGTTGCTGTTCCAGGTGCGCCAGGCGTTGAGCGATCTGCTGGTCAAGTTGCATGAAGGTCGCGGCGGGCTCGGTGCGCAGGGCCTGTAACGTGTCTGCCGGCAACAACGCACTGAAGTGGCTCAGTTCCTCGTCCAGGCGCTGGCGATCCCGGGCCAGCTCCTGCTGTTGATTGTTCAGGTGCAGTGATGCCTGCTGATGCGCAGTTTCAGCCTCGCGCAATTGCTGCGCCAGGCGCGCGGCGTCCTGTTGCAGGGTCAGCAGGGCGGTCTGGCGTTGTTCGTCCTGGCTGATACGCAGGTTGAGCTGACTGTTTTGCTGGTCCAGCCAGGCGTCGCGTTTGGCTGCATCCTGGGCCAGCAGTTGCGCCGAGAGCGGATGGCCTTCAAGGCTGGGCGCCAGGCTTTGATACTGGCTGGCGAGCTGTTCCTGTTGCTGCTTGAGTTCTTTGAGCTGGGCGATGACGCCGCTGTATTGCGCGCGCAGGTCGATGACTTTTTCATGGAGCGACTCGACGGCTTTGCGCGCATTGGCCTCTTCGGTTTCATCAAAACGCCCCAGGCTTTGCAGCAAGGCTTCGGGCTGATGGTAAGGATGCTCGACGCTGCCACACACTGGGCATGGCTGGTCATCCTTGAGCTGTTCACGCAGTTGTTCCACGCTTTCGCTGCGGGCCAGACGCTGACGCTCCAGCAGTTGCCGGGTGACGCTCAGGGTCTGTTCGGCAATCGCAAGTTCGGCCTTGGCTTCGCTGCCTTCGCGCACTAGACGGTCGCGTTCCTGCAACGCCTGTTGCTGGCGCTGTTCAAGCTCGGCACCTCGTTTGTCCAGTTCTTGCTGGCTGGCCCAGAGCCGCGTCAGATCCTCGAATGCACGCAGTTGCTTGCGATTGTCTTGCAGCAGATTAGCGAGCAACTGGATCTGCTCGGCCACCGCTTGCGGCTCGGCGTCGGCTTCCTTGTAGAGCACTTCGAGGTTTTGCCGGTGGGTTGCCAGGTGCTCGGCGGCGTGGGTGGCATTTTGCTCCAGGGTGGCGAGTTCGACCTGCCCCTGGTTCAGGCGGTTGCCGATCAGCATCAGCTGTTGGAGGCGATCACGATAGGCCTGCCAGGCGTCGCTCAACGGCGCCAGGTGGGTGCTTTGTTCAAGCTCTCCGGCGATTCTCTGCAAGCGCCCGGCCACCTGCTTTTGCTGCTCAAGCAGAGTGTCGAGGGTGCGCTGGCCTTCGCTACAGGCGTGTTGTGCCTGCTCCTGGCGTTCGGCGCTTTGGCGAGCCTCCCTGTCGAGGCGGGCGAGGGTGCCTTGTTCTTCAAAGGCCTGGCGCAGCAAGGGGGCGCTGTCGGTGCTTTGTTGTCGGGCTGCGGTCAGCGCCAGTTGCGCAACGCCCAGGCCTTTCTCCAGCTCGGCCTGGCGTTCATGCAGATCGATCTGTTGCTGGGTGAGCTGCTGGACCTGTACCGCCAGGGGTTCGAGCTGCCGGGTCAGCTCCGTCTGGCGGATGAACTGATGCCGTTGCGGCGCGAGTTGTTCCAGGCGGGTCAGCTTCAGGCGTTCGTCGGCCAGGGCGTTCCAGTCGGCCTGGGCTTGTTGCAGTTGCTCGGCGGCGCTGGCCTGTTGCTCTTGCAACTGGCGCAGTTCCTTGAGCCAGGTGTGTTGTTGCTCCAGTTGCTTGAGTTGCGCCTGGTGGGCCTTGAGCTGGTGCTGGGCTTCGTTGAAGCGCTGGTCCAGTTCGGCGCGGGCCTCGGGGGCCAGCGGTGTGACGCCGGTGGCCTGGTCCTGCAATTGCTTGTGGGACTCTTTGGCTTGCTTGGCCTTGTCGAAGGCTCGCCGGCCCAGTCGGGTATACAGGGCTGTATCGGTGAGCTTTTCCAGCAGTTCGCTGCGGTCGTTGTCATCGGCCTTGAGGAATGCACTGAACTCGCTCTGGGCCAGCAACACGGCACGGGTGAACTGTTCAAAGTTCAGGCCCAGGGCGGCTTCGAGCTGGGTTTTGTATTCGCCTTTCTGACTCGCCAGCAACTGATCGTTGTCCAGATCCCGCAGGCTCTGGCGACTGGCTTGCAGCTTGCCACCGGCCTTTTCCCGGGCGCGATTGGCTTCCCAGCGCGCCCGGTAGCGACGACCGTCGATGCCGCGAAAATCCACTTCGGCGTAACCATCGCCGGTACCACGGCGCAACAGCGTACGCGGGTCGCCCGTGGCGATTTCACCGTCGGCGTCCGGCACCTTGGCGTCGCGCCCGGTGTTGTTGAGGCGCGGCACGGCGCCGAACAGCGCCAGGCACAAGGCATCGAGCAGAGTGCTCTTGCCTGCACCCGTGGGGCCGGTGATGGCGAACAGACCGGCACTGGCAAGCGGTTCGGCGGTGAAGTCTATTTCAAAAGGTCCGGCCAGGGACGCGAGGTTCTTGAGACGGATCGCGAGAATTTTCATGGTTGCTCGCCCTCCATCTGCACGTCTTGCAGCAGCACGGCAAAATCCTTGAGGGTCTGTTCGTCCACTTCGTTGCCGTAGCTGTCCTGCCAGGCGCGGCTGAACAACTCCTGTGGGCTCAGCTGATCCAGTTCGACCAGGGCGGCGCCATCATCGGCGTTTGCGCTGCCGCCGTTGCCGGCGTATTCGGCGGCGATGCGCACCAGGCGCACGGCTTTGCCTTGCAGGGCGGTTTCCACTTGATGGCGCAGGTCCGGCTGTGGCTCATCGAGGCGCACCCGCACCTCCAGCCAGGGTTGGCGCTGGACATCGGCCAACAGGTCGATGTCCGGCAGGTCCTTGAGTTGCACAAGAATATCGGCCAGGGGGGCCGGGCCCAGGCGCTGCAGATTGACGGCCCGGGGAATCAGCCGTGGCTCGACCTTGACCAGGGTTTCGCCGTCCAGGGTGATATCGAGAATCTGATGCTGATAACCGATCTCCGAAAACGACAATGGAATCGGCGAGCCGCTGTAGCGGATGCGCTCTTCGCCGTTGACCTTTTGCGGCTTGTGCAAATGGCCGAGGGCGACGTAGCTGATGCTCGGACCGAACAGGCTGGCGGGCAGGGCTTCGGCGTTGCCGATGATCAGGCTGCGCTCAGAATCCTCGGACACCGAGCCGCCGGCCATGTGCGCATGGCTGATGGCGATCAGCGCCTGGCCCTTCTTGCGTTTGTCGTTGGCGGCAGCGATCAGCCATTCATGGACCTGACCGATGCCGCGCAGGTAGTCGTCACCCAGTTGTGCGCCGGTCACCTCGGCAGGCCGCAGGAACGGCAGGGCCAGGCACCAGGCCTTGACCTTGCCCTTGGCATCGGGCAGCGGCAGCAGTAGGCGCTCGACGTCCAGTTGCCCGTCGTCCAGCCACAACACCCGGCCCAGGGCATGCGTGCGCAACCGGCGCATCAGCGGCGCCGGCAGTTCGATGCGCGAGCCGGAGTCGTGGTTGCCGGCGATCATCACAATGGTCAGATTGGCGTTTTGTTCATGGGCACTGACGATGAAATCGTACAGCCGCTCCTGGGCTTTGACCGGCGGGTTCACCGTGTCGAAGATATCACCGGCAATCAGCAGCACGTCGGGCTTTTCGCTGGTCAACTGACGCAGCAGCCAGTCAAGGAAACAGGCGTGTTCGAAATCGCGTTCCTGACCGTGCAGGTTTTGCCCAAGGTGCCAGTCGGAGGTGTGGAACAGACGCAAGGGGAACTCCAGAAAACAGGTGATGGCCGCGGAAAGATGGGCGGCTAAAAGAAGCAGAGTTTACTGGGAAACAGGGCGGAGAACCCGGACAACCTCTACAAATGAGTTGGCACCAATCCTGTGGCGAGGGGATTTATCCCCGCTGGGCTGCGTGAAGCAGCCCCATGAAGCGAACTCAATCAACCAAGCTGATCGAAATGTCGGGTTTCAGGGCTGCGTTGCAGCCCCACGGGGATAAATCCCCTCGCCACAGATGCTCTATGTCCCGCAAAGGGGGTTATTTGGGGTAGAGCGGCGGCAAGCCACTGTCGCTGGCCGGGTCCTGGAAGCCTTCCGCAGCGGGAATGGTACGAATGGCCCGCCATAAATCTTCGCCTTGCCAATACTGACCCGTTTCGCTGTAGAGCGCGCCGTTGAGGCCGTCCAGGGCGTCGGACAGGGGCACGAAGCGCGCGGCCATGTCGGCCAGGGTTTCCGGTTGCTGGCGAGCCCAGGCGTCCAGCGCCTGGCGTGTAGCGTGGGAGTCGTTGGCCAGGCAGGCACGCTTGAGGTCGTCCAGCAAGGTCCGCGGGCTCGGCCCGGCCTGGGTCGCGCGCAGGATCGCCGGCTGCGAACGGGCGCGCCACCACAGGCCCAGGCCCAGTAGCGTGGTGCAGGCCAGGATGAACGTGCTCAATTGCCAATACCACAAGGTGTCGCTGTCGACGATTGTCACGATCTGAGGTGTGCTTGTTGGCGTGTCCACCATAAGGCTCGGGTTGTTCGCCACTTGCAGGGTCCGCGCTGGAAGACTGGTGCGGTCCAGGTGGTCCTCCAGGGTGTTCCACCAAACCACTTCCACCGGCGGCAGTTCAATGGTGCCACTGCGGTTGGGCACCAGGGCCTCGCGGTCTTCACGGCTGCCGACCAAACCGCGCTCACTGCTGCGACTGCTGAGTACCGGTTGGTCGGGGTAGCGCCGCAGGCCACTGATTTCAGTGGCCGGCAGGGGGGGGATCTGGGCGCTGGCCAGGCCCTCGGCTTCCAGGGTCAGGCTGCGGGTCAGGGAGTCACCCACCTGGCTGTGGGTCGGTTCCGGGCTCCAGCTTTCGCTCAAGGAAAGGCTGCGTGCCGGCAGCCAGGGCACATCAGCCGGGTAACTGGCGGGCTTGGGGTTGACGGTCAGGCGCAGTGGCTCGGAGCTGACACGTATCAACTGGCCGGGGTTGGGCCCCGACGGGGCAGCTCCCTGGGCCACCGGCTCGACCAGGGTGGCGCTGAAGGTCTGGGCCGGGATCGTCAGTTCGCCGCTGCGCTGGGGGTAGATGCCATAGCGCAGTTCGATCACGCCGTGGCGTAAGTTGTTGATGACCTTTTCGTAGGTGCGCGATTCGCCCAGTTGTTCGGTGCGGGCATCGGGGATGTGCAGCGGCGTCAGGCTGCTGTCGTCGTACAGCGACACCGAATGGTAGATGCGCAAGGTCAGGATCGCCTGTGCCTGCACATAGACCTGGGTCTGGTCGAGGCTGGCCTCGATGAACACCGGGGCCAGTTTGCCTGGCTCATTGCGCGTTTCGCTTTCGATCACTTGCAGGCTGATGGGCTGGCTCGTCACTTCGCCCAATTGCAGGGGCGGAATGACCACGGTGCCACTCTGGCGCGGCAGCAGGGTGACGATCCAGCGGGTGGTGGCGCGATTCTCGCCGTCAAGCGTCGTCAGTTGGTTGACCTGGCGGGTGCCGCGCACTTCGAACAGCGCCTGGAGCGGGCTCAGGTCGGGTTTGCCGAACAGTGTGGCGTCATTGGATTCCAGGGTCAGTTCCACCGTTTCCCCAGAGTTCAGGCGGCTGCGGTCCGCACTGGCAGTCAGCTGTGCAGCCTGGGTTCCAGAGGCCCAGAGCAGCAAGACGAGGAGGTAGGCGGTGAAGCGGGTCATGGGGTTTTTCCCTGGGCCTGATGGCTTTGCTGTTCATACCAGAATTTACGTCTGAGCAGTTCGCCCGGATTATCCGGGATCTGGCGCAGCCATTGTTCCAGTGCCTGGCGCTGTTCTTCGTCATTGCGCTGGCCGGCCGCGGGACGCAGCGGTGGGGTCGTGGTCCGCTCATCGGGCAGTTCACTGCCCGGCACATCCTGGGCGCCGGGCGGTGCCGGTGCCTGGGGGCCCTGGGATTGTTCCGGTGTCGCGGTCGCTTCGGGGGAGGGCTGTCCCGGCGCAGAACTTTGTACCTGGGCATTGGCGTTCGGTGATTGCTCGGCGGGCCCTGGCTGCTCACTTTCACTAGGCTCAGGTTCGGCAGGTTTTGCCGCCTGCTCTTTGAGCAGGCTCTGCACCAGCGCTTTGTTGGTTTGGGCGGGACGCAGGTCCGGCTGCAATTCCAGGGCTTGCTCGTACGCATCCAGCGCGGCGTCCAGTTCGCCGCTTTTGGCCAAGGCGTTGCCGCGATTGTAGTGGGCGCGGGCGTCGTTGCCCTCGGCAAAGCGGCGGGCGGCTTCGCTGTAGTCACCGGCTTCATACAGGGCCACACCTTGCCATTGGTGGTCCTCGAAGTGGGCGGCGGCCTCGGCCGGACGCTTCTGCTTGAGCAGGTGCTGGCCCTGTTGATCGGGGCGCAGCCACAGGTCCTGGAGTTCGAAGGCATGACCGGTCTGCGGCAACATGAACACCCACGGCAGGCAGAACAGCCAGCCACGACGTCCCGCGCAGGCGGCCAGCAGCAACAGCGGCAGAAGCAGCCAGTAGCCATGGTCCGCCCAGGTATCCAGGCGCAACGTCTGACCGTCGCTGCGCAAATGGCGAGGACCGTCCAGCAGCCCGAGGCCGCGCAGGTCGCTATCGTCCAGGCGCGCCGGGCGATAGCGACCGTCCAGCTCATTGAGGAAGGACTTGAGACTCGGGCTGTCCAGGCGCGGTACCAGAATCGCGCCCTGGGCATCCTTGAGGTAACTGCCATCTTCCTGGGTTACCGGGGCGCCTTCGCGTGTCCCGATGCCGAGCATCAGTAATTGCGTGGCAGATCCATCGAGGATCTGGCGGATATGCTCGCGTTCCTGGTCGTTCAACGACGAACCAATCAGCAGAATCCGACCGTGGCCGAGCCCGCTCTGATTTAACAGGGCCTTGGCCTTGTTGACCGCCAGGTCGGCGCGATGGCCGTTTTGGGGCATGATCGAGGGGGTGAGTGCCTCCAGGAGGTTGGCGCTGGTGGACAGGTCGTCGGACAGCGGCACCAGCGTATGGGCACTGCCGGAATAGACGATGATTGCCGTCTGGGCGTCGCTGCGGCTATGCAGCAAGTCCAGCACTTTGCGTCGGGCTTGCTCCAGACGCGTGGGCGGGACGTCGGCGGCGAGCATTTGCGGAGTCAGCTCCAGCACCACCACCAGCGGATCGGCAGGTTTTTGGCTGGTCTGTTCGACCCGTGCCCAACTGGGGCCCAGTAGCGCGAGCACTACCAATAACCAGCCCAGGCCGAGGGCAACCCACGGGAGCTTGCTTTCGCGGCCGCTGCCGCCACTGAGTAGCACGGCATGAAACGCCGGCGGCAGAATCATTTGCCAGCGGCCCACGCGTTTCTGCCGGTGCCACAGCTGCCACAGCAGCCAGCCCAACACAGGCAGCAGCAACAGAAACCAGGGACGCAGCCAGTGTGGCCAGAGAGCGATCATCGGCGTTTCCCCAGGCGCATGCGCTTGAGTCGCCGGCGCCACTCGGAATGTTCTGCCGGTTGGAACAAGGGCTGGGTGAACAGGCGCTGCAAAGGGTTGTCCGGCCAGCGTTCCCGGGCTACCAGCAAAACGCTCAGCAGCAGCGCAACGGCCAGGGGCCATTGGTAAAGTGCCTGGGCGGGGCGCGCTTGGGTCGGTTGCTGGGTCACCGGTTCGAGCTGATCGAGGGTGGTCTTGATCGCCAGTAACTGTTGACCGTCCTGGGCGCGGAAATACTGGCCGCCCGTGGCTTGGGCAATTTCCCTGAGTGTCGCTTCGTCGAGGTCCAGGCTCGGGTTGACCCCGACAAACCCTGCCGTGCCACTTTCTTCCGGATCGGCGCCAATGCCGATCGGGTAGATTTTCACGCCTTCTTCAGCGGCCAGCCGGGCGGCGGTCAGCGGGTCGATTTCCCCGCCGTTGTTGGCCCCGTCGGTCACCAGGATCAGCACACGGCTGTTTGCCGGACGTTGACGCAGACGCTTGAGCGCCAGGCCGATGGCGTCGCCGATAGCGGTGTTCTTGCCGGCGATGCCGATGCGCGCTTCATCCAGCCAGAGCCGCACGGTGCGCCGGTCGAAGGTCAGCGGCGCCTGCAGGTAGGCTTGGCTGCCGAACAGGATCAGGCCGACCCGATCACCTTCGCGGCTCTCGAGAAAATCTCCCAGCAGATGCTGGACCAGCGCGAGACGACTGATGTCCTCGTCTTGCCAGCGCATATCGGGAAAGTCCATGGACCCCGAAACATCTACCGCCACCAACAGGTCTCGGCCGCTGGCAGCAATCGGCAACGGCTCGCCCAACCATTGCGGGCGGGCTGCGGCAATCAGCAATAGCAGCCAGAGCAGGATGAAGGGCGCCTGCTGACGCCAGGTCGGCAGATTGCTTCGGGCCCGGCGCCCCACGAGACCTTCGAGATCGCCCAGGAAACTGACCCTGAGGGCCGGCTCGCCACTGTCGGCCGCCGGCAGCACCAGACGCATCAGCCAGGGCAGCGGCAACAGCGCGAAAATCCACGGCCAGGCGAACTCAAACATGTTTGCGAATCCAGATTTCGACGGCGTGGGTCAGGCCGGCAATGGCTTTGTCATCGAGCTTGCATTCGGGTTTGTAGGCGCCTTCCACCAGCACCATCCAACGGGTCAGGCCTGCCGCCGGGCAGCGGTTATCCAGGAAAGCCAGCCATTTACGTCCGTTGAGGGTGTGGCTCTGGCTGTACGGGTAGTGGTTGCGACACAGGCGCTTGAGCAGCCCGTTGAGTTGTTGCAGCCAGGCGCCGGCAGGGGCGCCATCGTAGGGTTTGGGGAACTGGGCGAGTTCCGCCAGAGCGGCCAGGCGCGCAGGGTCCAGGGGCTGCTCGGCGCGCACGGTGGAGCGCTTGGCGGGAAGGAACCGGCGCAATTGCCACAGTCCAAGACCCAGCAACGGCAACAGGACCAGCAGCAGCCACCAGCCCGGCGCAGGGGGCCAGAAACCGATGGGTGGCGGCGTGATCAGTGGTTGCAGTTGATCGAGACTGCTCATCGGCTCTTCCCCGACCGCTTGGGGTTCAGGTATTCGCGTAGTTGTTCGACCATGTCGCCCTGGGTGCTCAGGGGCATCAGCAGAATCCGCAGCTTCTGGGCCAGCAATTCCCAGCGCTCCTGGCGGGCCTCGGCCTGGGCCCGATAGGTCTGGCGCAGTTCGAAATTCAGGGTGTCGAGCTCCAACTGCGCACCGCGCTGGGCGAAACGCAGCAATCCGGCGGCGGGCAGGGCGTGATCCAGCGGATCCGAAAGCGGCAACAGCAACAGGTCGCAATGGCGTGACAGCAGGCTCAACTGTTGCTCGGCGCTGTCGGACAGCGCGCGCTCATCGCAAATCACGATCACCAGGCTGCCAGGACGCAACACTTCCCGGGCCCGGCGCAAGGCGTTGCCGAACGAATCGCGGTCCGCTTCGCCCTCGGTATGCAGCGACTGATTGACCCGCACCAGGCGGTTAAGCAGTTGCAGAAGGCTCTGTTTGCTGCGCCTGGGCTTGACCTCGTAATGGGTGTTATCTCCGAACACCAGCCCGCCGACCCGGTCGTTGTGCCCCAGGGCGGCCCAGCCGATCAGGCTGGCGGCCTGGGCCGCGAGCACCGACTTGAACACCAGCCCCGAGCCGAAGAACAGCCGATGGCTTTGCTCGATCATGATGAAGATCGGTCGTTCCCGCTCCTCATGAAACAGCTTGGTGTGGGGCTCCTGGGTTCGGGCGGTCACGCGCCAGTCGATGGTGCGTACATCGTCGCCGGCCTGATAGACCCGCACCTGATCGAAATCCACGCCGCGCCCGCGCAGCTTGGAGTGATGCAGACCGATCAGCGGACTGCGCTGGCCTGGCGTCGAGAACAACTGCACTTCACGCACGCGATGGCGCATCTCGATCAGCTCCGAAAGGCTGACGCGGATGCCCGGGACGGGCGCCAGTGGGTTGTTCATGGCTGGCTACTCAAGCGACGGCGACGACGTCGAGAATCCGCTGCACGACGCGGTCCTGGTCAATGCCGGCAGCTTCGGCTTCGAACGACAGGATGATGCGGTGGCGCAGCACGTCAAACAGCACGGCCTGGATGTCTTCGGGGCTGACGAAGTCGCGGCCGGCGAGCCAGGCGTGGGCACGGGCGCACCGGTCCAGGGCAATGGAGCCTCGCGGGCTGGCGCCGTAGGCGATCCATTCGGCCATTTCCGGGTCGAATTTGGCCGGCGTACGGGTGGCCATGACCAGTTGCACCAGGTATTCCTCCACGGCGTCGGCCATGTACAACCCGAGGATCTCCTTGCGTGCGGAGAAAATGGCCTGCTGGCTCACGCGGCGCTCGGGCTTGGTTTCGCCATTCAGCGCCTCACCCCGGGCCTGCTGCAGAATGCGCCGTTCCACCGCCGCATCGGGAAAACCGATCTTGACGTGCATCAGGAACCGGTCGAGCTGGGCTTCGGGCAGCGGGTAGGTGCCTTCCTGCTCGATCGGGTTTTGCGTGGCCATCACCAAAAACAGCGGCGACAGCTCATAGGTGCTGCGCCCGACGCTGACCTGGCGCTCGGCCATTGCTTCGAGCAAGGCCGACTGGACCTTGGCCGGGGCACGGTTGATTTCGTCCGCCAGCACCAGGTTGTGGAAGATAGGTCCCTGCTGGAACACAAAACTACCGGTTTCCGGGCGGTAGATTTCCGTGCCGGTAATGTCGGCGGGCAGCAGGTCGGGGGTGAACTGAATGCGATGGAACTGCGCCTCAATGCCCTCGGCCAGTTCTTTGATGGCCTTGGTCTTGGCCAGCCCCGGCGCGCCTTCCACCAGCATGTGGCCGTCAGCGAGCAGGGCGATGAGCAGACGCTCGATGAGTTTTTCCTGGCCGAGGATCTGCGTTGAAAGAAAGGTTCGCAGCGCCAGCAGCGCTTCACGATGTTCCATCGGTGACTGTTCCTGGAAAGGGTGGCCCAGGCGTTCGGATAACGTCGGAGCTGGGGGCGTTACTTTAATGCATGGCGGGGGGTGGCGACTAACGGGATTTTGTTTGGTGTGCGGATTTGTGATCGGTTTGGGAGCTGAGCTTGCTCGCGATAGGGCCCTCACTTACCCACTCTGGGTTGTAGGCGCCGTGTAGGAGCTGTCGAGCGAAGCGAGGCTGCGATCTTTTGATCTTTTGATCTTTCGCTTGAGACCCAAGTGGCTGGGGAAAGATCGCAGCCTCGTTGCACTCGACAGCTCCTACACAGCTCCTACCAGGCTCCCTCGCCACAGGGCGCGCGGTCGCCTTTGGAATCAGAGCTGGCTTATATAGGTGCCCGTCCCCTTGAGGATGTTCTGCAGCGTCAGTTCCACTTCCGCCAGGTCCGCCGCGTCGGTGTCGTGGGTGATCTCCAGCACATCATCCCCATTCAACACATCGGCATCCGAGGCAGCAATTTCGATTTTCAGCAGGGTCGGGCTGAGAGTGACCTTGACGCCCTCCAGCGTCGAAGGCTCTCCATCCAGGGCGATTTCCAGTTCGTCTTCGTCGGGGTAGCGGGTCATCAGGAACATTTCGCCCTGGGCGCTGTGGCAGCACAACATGGCCATGTTGTCTTCTTCGTCGTCGCACGGGTTGGCGATCAGAAGGGCGGTGGTCATTTGCATGGTGATGGCTCCTGGCTCGATGAGCCTTGCTGGGCGCAAATAAAGTGGATTTTGCCAGCCCGTGTAATTTTCTGCTGGATTACTGCAGTCACACGCAAAAAACTGCGTGCAATTTCACACCGCAAGGTGCCGTTTTGGTCGTGGGGCTGCTACGGTTGTTCGATGCAAACCGGCTGTTTAGCTTGCCGTTGACCGAATATGTCGCAGCGCTGCAAGCAGGCACATTGTCGCACTCGTTAAGCTGCACGGCGGATGTACACCTGCAAAGGGCACCACGAGGGCTTTTTGCAGGTGTCCATTACATGGAAATTACATGGAAAAGGATGTGACCTGCCGGTCCTGTCCAGCTTCACCCACCTGTCGTCCTGTTTCCTCTGCCCGAGAATCAGGAACAGGATGGCCGACAGCCCTGAAAAAGGGCTGCACGCGACGCTTCCATCAATAACAAGCCCAAGCGGAGTACCACAGATGGCGTTCTTCACCGCAGCCAGCAAAGCCGACTTCCAGCATCAACTGCAAGCGGCACTGGCGCAGCACATCAGTGAACAGGCACTGCCACAAGTGGCGCTGTTCGCTGAACAATTCTTCGGCATCATTTCCCTCGATGAACTTACCCAGCGCCGGTTGTCCGACCTCGCCGGCTGCACCCTGTCTGCCTGGCGCCTGCTTGAGCGCTTCGATCACACGCAGCCGCAGGTCCGCGTCTACAACCCGGATTACGAACGCCACGGCTGGCAGTCGACCCATACGGCGGTGGAAGTATTGCACCACGACCTGCCATTTCTGGTGGATTCGGTCCGCACCGAACTGAACCGTCGCGGTTACAGCATCCATACCCTGCAAACCACCGTGCTGAGCGTGCGTCGCGGCAACAAGGGCGAGTTGCTGGAAATCCTGCCCAAAGGCACCCAAGGCGATGGCATCCTCCAAGAATCGCTGATGTACCTTGAAATCGACCGCTGCGCCAACGCCGCCGAACTCAACGTCCTGAGCAAGGAACTTGAGCAGGTGCTGGGCGAAGTGCGCGTGGCGGTGGCTGATTTCGAACCGATGAAAGCCAAGGTCCAGGATATTCTGTCGAGTCTGGACAGCAGCGCCTACGCTATCGATGCCGACGAAAAAGGTGAAATCAAGAGTTTCCTGGAATGGCTGGTGGGTAACCACTTCACCTTCCTGGGCTATGAAGAATTCGTGGTTCGTGATGACGCCGATGGCGGCCATATCGAATACGACGCCGATTCGTTCCTCGGCCTGACTAAACTGCTGCGTGCCGGCCTCACGGTCGATGACCTGCGCATTGAAGACTACGCCGTCAACTACCTGCGCGAACCGACTCCGCTGTCGTTCGCCAAGGCTGCACACCCAAGCCGCGTACACCGTCCGGCTTACCCGGACTACGTGTCGATCCGTGAGATCGACGCCGATGGCAAGGTCATCAAGGAATGCCGCTTCATGGGCTTGTACACCTCGTCGGTGTATGGCGAAAGCGTGCGCGTGATCCCTTACATCCGTCGCAAGGTCGAGGAAATCGAACGTCGCTCGGGCTTCCAGGCCAAGGCGCACCTGGGCAAGGAACTGGCCCAGGTGGTCGAAGTGCTGCCCCGTGACGATCTGTTCCAGACCCCGGTGGACGAGCTGTTCAGCACCGTGATGTCCATCGTGCAGATCCAGGAACGCAACAAGATCCGCGTATTCCTGCGTAAAGACCCGTATGGCCGTTTCTGCTACTGCCTGGCCTATGTGCCGCGCGACATCTATTCCACCGAAGTGCGCCAGAAGATCCAGCAAGTGCTGATGGAGCGTCTGAAAGCCTCGGACTGCGAGTTCTGGACGTTCTTCTCCGAATCCGTGCTGGCCCGTGTACAGCTGATCCTGCGGGTGGACCCGAAGAATCGTCTCGACATCGACCCGGTCTTGCTGGAAAAAGAAGTGGTGCAGGCCTGCCGTAGCTGGAAGGACGATTACGCCAGCCTGGTGATCGAAAGCTTCGGCGAAGCCCAGGGCACCAATGTGCTGTCCGACTTCCCGAAAGGCTTCCCCGCAGGCTACCGCGAGCGTTTTGCCGCGCATTCGGCCGTGGTCGACATGCAGCATCTGCTGAGCCTGAACGAAAAAAATCCGCTGGTCATGAGCTTCTACCAGCCGCTGGGCCAGGTTTCCGGCCAGCGCGAGCTGCACTGCAAGCTGTATCACGCCGACACGCCGCTGGCATTGTCCGATGTGTTGCCTATCCTGGAGAACCTCGGCCTGCGCGTGTTGGGCGAGTTCCCGTATCGCCTGCGCCACACCAATGGCCGCGAGTTCTGGATTCATGATTTCGCGTTCACCGCCGCCGAAGGCCTGGACCTGGACATCCAGCAGCTCAACGACACCTTGCAGGACGCCTTCGTCCACATTGTGCGCGGCGATGCCGAGAACGATGCATTCAACCGCCTGGTGCTGACTGCCGGCCTGCCATGGCGCGACGTGGCGCTGCTGCGTGCCTACGCCCGTTACCTGAAGCAGATCCGCCTGGGCTTCGACCTGGGATACATCGCCAGCACCCTGAACAACCACACCGACATCGCTCGCGAACTGACCCGGTTGTTCAAGACCCGCTTCTACCTGGCGCGCAAACTCAGCGGCGACGACCTGGAAGACAAGCAGTTGCGTCTGGAACAGGCGATCCTCACGGCGCTGGACGATGTCCAGGTGCTCAACGAAGACCGCATCCTGCGTCGCTACCTGGACCTGATCAAGGCCACCTTGCGGACCAACTTCTACCAGGCCGATGCCAATGGCCAGAACAAGTCCTACTTCAGCTTCAAGTTCAACCCGCACCTGATCCCGGAACTGCCGAAACCGGTGCCCAAGTTCGAGATCTTCGTGTATTCGCCTCGGGTCGAGGGCGTGCACCTGCGCTTCGGTAACGTTGCTCGCGGTGGCCTGCGCTGGTCCGACCGTGAAGAAGACTACCGTACCGAAGTGCTGGGTCTGGTCAAGGCCCAGCAAGTGAAGAACTCGGTGATCGTGCCGGTGGGCGCCAAAGGCGGTTTCCTGCCGCGACGCCTGCCGTTGGGCGGTGGCCGGGACGAGATCGCCGCCGAAGGCGTGGCGTGCTATCGCATCTTCATCTCCGGCCTGCTGGACATCACCGACAACCTCAAGGAAGGCGTACTGGTTCCGCCGACCAATGTCGTGCGTCATGACGACGATGACCCGTACCTGGTAGTGGCTGCGGACAAGGGCACTGCGACCTTCTCCGACATCGCCAACGGCATCGCCATCGACTACGGCTTCTGGCTTGGCGATGCGTTCGCTTCCGGTGGTTCGGCTGGCTACGACCACAAGAAAATGGGCATCACCGCCAAGGGCGCGTGGGTCGGCGTACAGCGTCACTTCCGTGAACGCGGTATCAATGTCCAGGAAGACAGCATCACCGTGGTGGGCGTTGGCGACATGGCCGGCGACGTGTTCGGTAACGGCCTGTTGATGTCTGACAAGTTGCAGCTGGTGGCAGCCTTCAACCACCTGCACATCTTCATCGACCCGAACCCTACGCCTGCCAGCAGCTTCGCCGAGCGCCAGCGTCTGTTCGACTTGCCGCGTTCGGCCTGGACCGACTACGACACCAGCATCATGTCCGAAGGCGGCGGTATCTTCTCGCGCAGCGCCAAGAGCATCGCCATCTCGCCACAGATGAAAGAACGCTTCGACATCAAGGCCGACAAACTGACCCCGACCGAGCTGCTCAATGCCTTGCTTAAGGCGCCGGTGGATCTGTTGTGGAACGGCGGTATCGGCACGTACGTCAAGGCCAGCAGCGAAAGCCACGCCGACGTGGGCGACAAGGCCAACGATGCGCTGCGCGTGAACGGCAACGAACTGCGCTGCAAGGTGGTGGGCGAGGGTGGCAACCTGGGCATGACTCAACTGGGTCGTGTCGAGTTCGGCCTGCATGGCGGCGCCACCAACACCGACTTCATCGACAACGCCGGTGGTGTGGACTGCTCCGACCACGAAGTGAACATCAAGATCCTGCTCAACGAAGTGGTGCAGGCCGGCGACATGACCGAGAAGCAACGTAACCAGTTGCTTGGCAGCATGACCGACGAAGTCGGTGGCCTGGTGTTGGGCAACAACTACAAGCAGACCCAGGCCCTGTCCCTGGCGGCACGCCGGGCATTCGTGCGCATTGCCGAGTACAAGCGCCTGATGAACGATCTGGAGGCACGAGGCAAGCTGGATCGCGCCATCGAGTTCCTGCCGGCCGAAGAACAACTGGCCGAACGCGTCGCGGCGGGCCAAGGCCTGACCCGTGCCGAACTGTCGGTGCTGATCTCCTACAGCAAGATCGACCTCAAGGAAGCGCTGCTCAACTCCCAGGTGCCGGATGACGATTACCTGACCCGTGACATGGAGACCGCGTTCCCGCCGACTCTGGTGAGCAAGTTCTCCGAAGCCATGCGTCGCCATCGCCTCAAGCGCGAGATCGTCAGCACCCAGATCGCCAACGACCTGGTCAACCACATGGGCATCACCTTCGTTCAACGGCTCAAAGAGTCCACCGGCATGAGCCCGGCGAACGTGGCGGGCGCTTACGTGATCGTGCGGGACATCTTCCATCTCCCGCACTGGTTCCGTCAGATTGAAGCCCTGGATCACCAGGTGTCGGCTGACGTGCAACTGGAGCTGATGGACGAGCTGATGCGCCTGGGTCGTCGTGCGACGCGCTGGTTCCTGCGCAGCCGCCGCAACGAGCAGAACGCTGCCCGTGACGTGGCTCACTTCGGTCCGCACCTGGCGGCGTTGGGCCTCAAGCTCGACGAACTGCTGGAAGGCCCGACCCGTGAAGGCTGGCAGACCCGCTACCAGGCCTACGTAGCAGCCGGCGTGCCGGAACTGCTGGCGCGCATGGTTGCAGGCACTACGCACCTGTATACCTTGCTGCCGATCATCGAGGCGTCCGATGTCACCGGCCAGAACGCCGCCGATGTGGCCAAGGCTTACTTCGCCGTAGGCAGTGCCCTGGACATCACCTGGTACTTGCAACAGATCAGCGCGCTGCCGGTGGAAAACAACTGGCAGGCCCTGGCCCGTGAAGCGTTCCGTGATGACGTCGACTGGCAGCAACGGGCGATCACCATTTCGGTCCTGCAGCAGGGCGACGGTACCCAGGAGGTGGAAACACGCCTGGCGCTGTGGCTGGAGCAGCATCACGACATGGTCGAGCGCTGGCGTGCCATGCTGGTGGACATCCGTGCCGCCAGTGGCACGGACTACGCCATGTACGCGGTCGCCAACCGCGAACTGCTGGACCTGGCGTTGAGTGGTCAGGCGGTCGTAACGGCCAACTGATCCGGCGTTGAATGAAAAAGCCCCGCATCGAGAGATGCGGGGCTTTTTCATG
>NZ_JABWQV010000057.1 GCF_014268615.1 Pseudomonas tehranensis
CAAAAGATCGCAGGCTTCGCCAGCTCCTACGGGGGATCGGATTCATCCTCGGGGTGCGTTTGTTTCCACAGTTGCGCAGCGTCGGGAAACTCCGTGCCGTCTTCCGGGCTCAACGCTTCTGGATCGTAGCGGCTCAGGCAACCCTCACCCAGGGTCGCCGGGGCTCGGGAGGTGGCTTTGTCCAACGGATCGGTCATGGCGAACCTCATGAAAAAGGGCCTGGTGATCACTCGCCCAGGCCCTTTGCAGTGTAGTCAGAACACCACGGTCTTGTTGCCGTGCACCAGCACCCGGTCTTCCAGGTGATAACGCAAGCCTCGCGCCAGTACCATTTTTTCCACGTCACGGCCGAAACGCACCATGTCTTCGATGCTGTCGCTGTGGCTGACGCGCACAACGTCCTGCTCGATGATCGGCCCCGCGTCCAGCTCTTCGGTCACGTAGTGGCAGGTGGCGCCAATCAGCTTCACGCCCCGCATCGAGGCCTGGTGATACGGCTTGGCACCGACAAACGACGGCAGGAAACTGTGGTGGATATTGATGACCTTGTGCGCGTATTCGCTGCACAAGGAAGGCGGCAGGATTTGCATGTAGCGGGCCAGCACCACCACCTCGGCGTCGTGCTGTTTGACCAGCCGCGACACTTCGGCAAACGCCGGCTGCTTGTCCTGTGGGTCGACCGGGACGTGGTAATACGGGATACCGTGCCACTCCACCATGCTGCGCAAGGCGTCATGGTTGGAGATGACACAGGCAATGTCGCAGTCGAGCTCATCGCTGTGCCAACGGTGCAGTAAATCAGCCAGGCAGTGAGACTCTTTGCTGGCCATCAGCACCACGCGTTTTTTCTGCGCGGTATCGGTGATTCGCCAGTCCATCGAAAACTCTTCGGCAATCGGTGCGAACGCTTCGCGAAAGGCTTCGATGCCGAAAGGGAGCGAGTCGGCACGAATCTCGTGACGCATGAAGAACCAGCCACTGTGAGTGTCCGAGTGATGGCTCGCTTCAGTGATCCAACCATTATGGGACGCCAGAAAATTACTGACTTTAGCAACGATGCCGACGCGGTCCGGGCAAGCGATCACCAGCCGAAAAGTGCGCATTAGGGGAACTCCAGAACTTCACAAAGGCGGCCATTCTAGCCATTGCGCGGCAAAACTGCAGTATCGATGACACGCCGCGCACATTTGTCTGCCCAGGCAGCAATGGGCCGGACCTTTGGCAACACGCTATATTTGTGAGCAGATGTGAAGACTGTGTTTCAGTATTTAACTGCAACGCCGATTTTGCGAGGCTGCACTAATTAATTAAATAAAACATCGGTTAAATGTTTACTTGATGAAACTGTCTGATTACTATTGCCTCACTGTCTCCTTGTCACCCGCGTCCTACATAAGGTAGTCCTCATGTCCTTGATCAATGAATACCGCAGCACCGAAGAAGCAATCAAAGAACTGCAAGAACGCCTGAAAGCCCTGTCCAAAGACGACAAGCTGCAGAAAGAACTGGAATTCGAAGGCAAACTGCGCACGCTGATGGGTGAATACCAGAAATCGCTGCGTGACATCATTGCCATGCTCGATCCAGAAGCCAAATCGAGCAAAGCAACCCGTGGCGCCGTAAAAACTACTGGCACCAAACGCGCTCGCAAAGTTAAGCAATACAAAAACCCGCACAACGGCGAAGTCATCGAAACCAAAGGTGGCAACCACAAGACTCTGAAAGAGTGGAAAGCCAAGTGGGGCGGTGACGTGGTTGAAAGCTGGGCAACCCTGCTGGGCTAAGCCCCAGCGGTTCGCGCCGCTTTATGCGAACAAAAATAACGCCAGCGATTGCTGGCGTTTTTTTATGCCTGTGATTTACCCACTTCATCGCCACTCAAAGGCTTAAACGTTTACGCAATTGCTGGCTGTAGCTCTGCCACTCTATGAGTACCTCGCGCTGCAATGGCGTAGAAACGGCCATCCACTCCTCCATCGCCTCATCAAAACTTTGCAAGGTATTAGGCGCCCCCCATTCCGGGGAAGACAAACGCTGCTGACAGAACAGTCTCCAGCGCTCCTGCTCTTCGGCGGTCAAGGTCTCAGGGAAGTTGCGCGCGCGATATCGGAACAATAACTCCGGTAAACGCTCATCATCAAAAGGCCAGTGCGCTGAAGCCAATTGAGCAGGGTCAGCCATGCGGACTTGCTCGCACAATCGACGATCGCGGTCGCCGATGAAGCCTGCGTATAACTGCTGCTCGGGATCCTCACTGGCCGTGAAATCCTCGCGCCCATAAATAGCCTGAAGTTTGTCCTGCCAAACTTGCTGTGCGTCAGTTAGCCGCAGCGCACGCTCGTGGTAAACGTCCATGTCCAGTTGCAGCCGCTGCTGGTCCTCGGCACGCAGCACCGAGAGCGGGGCGACCACCGGGCACTTGTTGATGTGAATGAGTTTGAGAGGCACCGGCAACTCGCCTTCGAGCAGTTCTTCACGGCGGGTATACAAACGTTGCCGCAGGGATTCAGCATCGTGGTCCAGCAAACCCAGCGGGTCCAGGTGCAAGTCACAGACAATCAGAGCATTGCGATTTTTCGGGTGCCAGGCCAATGGCAAAACTACCCCGATATAGTTTCGCGCAGCCGAGAAGCGCCCGGAAACATGCACCATAGGCTGCAACAGGCGGACCTGATCCATGACTTTCTGTTTGCTGCGCAACTGGAACAGCCACTCGTAAAGCCGGGGTTGTTTCTGGCGGATCAGACGGGCCAGGGCGATCGTCGCGCGCACGTCCGACAACGCATCGTGGGCCTGGCCGTGGTCAATACCATTGGCGGCGGTCAGGCGCTCGAGCTTGAGGGTCACGCGGCCCTCCTCTTGCGGCCAGATAATGCCTTCAGGGCGCAGCGCATAGGCGGCGCGCACCAGGTCGATCAGGTCCCAGCGGCTGGTGCCGCCCTGCCACTCCCGCGCGTACGGGTCGAAAAAATTCCGATAGAGACTATAGCGGGTCATTTCATCGTCGAAGCGCAGGGTGTTGTAACCGGCGCCACAGGTGCCGGGCGCGGCCAGTTGCCCGTGGATACGGGTCATGAAATCGGCTTCAGTCAAGCCATTGTCGGCCAGGCGTTGCGGGGTAATGCCGGTGATCGCACAAGCCGCCGGATGCGGCAGGATGTCCTCGCTGGGCCGACAATACAGATTCACCGGCTCGTCGATTTCATTGAGTTCGAAATCGGTACGGATCCCCGCCACCTGCAAGGGCCGGTCGCAACGTGGGTTGATGCCGGTGGTTTCGTAGTCGTACCAGAAGATGGAAGTCACGGGTTGTTCCTGGGTTGAAGACTGGCGAAGTCTAGGCCTTCGAGCCTATCGGCGGCCAGCGCTGCATAACTTTTGAAACCCAAACGGGCGCTGAGGCGGACACCGCCCATGGACACTCAAGCCCCCACAGGGGGCCTGCTGTGTGTTCGGGCCCTCAATCCTGTTGCAAGCCATGAAATGACATACATAGTTATGTCGTTTGCCCGTGCGAAGGCTGCTAGCATCTGAGCCGACATTCAACGTTCGAACCGGCCCATCACTCAGGTTGCCCATGCTCGAGAGACCAGCACTGCAAAGGAACGCGACGCTGCCCCCGCCACTCGATACGCGGTATCAGGTTGAAACGCCCGAAGGCATCGACCTGCCGCTGCGCCCGGCGGGGTTGATGCCTCGTGCGCTGGCCTTTGCCATCGACCTGGGCATACGCGGGCTGGTCCTGGGGTTGCTGTTCATCATCCTGGCGTTTTTTGGTGAGCTGGGCATTGGTCTGGGCTCCATCCTGCTGTTCGTTGTCAGTTGGTGGTACATGGTGCTGTTCGAGGTGCTGAACCAAGGGCGCTCCCCCGGCAAGCAGATCATGGGGTTGCGAGTGGTGCAGGACGACGGCAGGCCTATCGGCTGGTCCGCTTCACTGATCCGCAACCTGCTGCGTTTTGTCGACATGCTGCCCTTCGGCTACACCTTCGGGGCAATCAGTTGCCTGCAACATCCTGCCTTCAAACGCCTGGGAGACCTGGCCGCCGGCACCCTGGTGGTGTATCGCGAGCAACCGGTCAAACGTCCCGCGCTACCCCTGGCGCAGTCGATACGACCGCCCTTTACCCTGAGCCTGAACGAACAACGCGCCGTGCTGGGTTTCGCTGAACGCCAGGCTGAACTGTCTGAAGCACGGGTCAACGAACTGGCGAGCATCCTGGCCTCGCCACTGAACGTCCAGGCCCCCAAAGCCGTGGCCGAACTCAATGGCATCGCCCGTGGCCTGCTGGGGCCGACATGAAACAAAGCCTGTTCGAAAACCGCCACCAAGGGGAATGGGATCGCCTGTCCCGGCAGCTCGATCAACTGGAGCGCAGCCGCAACGTCCCTCAAAGCAGCGACTTTCCTCCTGCTTACCGCAGGCTTTGTCATCACCTGGCGCTGGCCCAGGCACGGGGTTACAGCAGCCTGCTGGTCGACACACTGCAGCAGTTGGCGCTGCGCGGTCACCAGCAACTCTATCGGGATCGCAGCCGGCCCTCGACCAGCCTTTCGACTTTCATCCTGGCCGGTTTCCCCCGACTCGTGCGGGAACAATGGCGTTTCGTACTGGCCGCTGGAGCGATGTTCATGGCTAGCCTGATCGCCATCGGGCTGCTGGTCTATCTGTTTCCCGAGCTGGTCTACAGCCTGTTGAGCGTCGAGGAAGTCAGCCAGATACGTGACATGTACGACCCGGCCAGTGGGCACCTGGGGCGCTCGATCGAGCGGGCCGCCAGCCAGGATTGGGTCATGTTCGGCTACTACATCATGCACAACATCGGCATCGCCTTTCAGACGTTTGCCAGTGGCTTGATGTTTGGCCTGGGCAGCGCGTTCTTCCTGTTTTTCAACGGCCTGACCATTGGCGCGGTGGCCGGGCACCTGACCCAGATCGGCTCGGGTGGGACGTTCTGGTCGTTCGTCATCGGCCACGGCGCCTTCGAACTCACCGCCATCACGTTGGCCGGCGCCGCCGGCCTGCAACTGGGCTGGGCGTTGATCGCACCGGGGCGCCTCACCCGAGGCGAGGCCTTGCGGATCGCCGCCGGCAAAAGCGTGCTGATGGTCGGCGGCGTGATGCTGTTGCTGCTGATTGCCGCGTTCATCGAAGCGTACTGGTCCTCCAGCGCCGTGACAGCCGCCACCAAATACACGGTCGGCGCTTTGTTGTGGCTTTTGGTGATCAGTTATCTGCTGTTTGCCGGACGGGCCCGCCATGCGTCTGAGTGATGCCACCGTGGTCATCCGCCCGCGCACCACCTGGGAAGCCATGGACCTGGGCGTGCTGATGAGCCAGCAGCATCGACGTTTGCTGATGACCAGCTGGGCCGTCATCACGCTGCCGGTGTTTGCGCTGTTGTCGCTGCTGCTGTGGGATTCGCCCTCTCTGGCGATGTTCCTGTTCTGGTGGTTGAAACCGGCCTTTGACCGTTTGCCCCTGTACATTTTGTCCAAGGCGCTGTTCGGCGAAACACCGACGCTGAAACAGGCCTTGCGTCAGTGGCCGACGCTGCTCAAACCCCAGTTGCTGGCAAGCCTGACCTGGCGCCGACTGAGCCTGAGTCGCAGCTTCCTGATGCCCGTGGTGCAACTCGAAGGACTCGACGGCGAGGCGCGTGAACAGCGCTTGCGAGTGCTGCTGCAACGCAACCGTGGCGCAGCTCAATGGCTGACCGTGATCGGTGTCCACCTGGAGATCGCCTTGTGGTTCGGTCTCATGGCCCTGTTCTACCTGCTCGTGCCGCAACAGGTCGAACTGCAATGGAACTGGCAGACGCTGATCGCCGTCGCCGAGCACGACTGGTTGTGGCTCGAACACCTGATCAACCTGTTGTATCCCCTGCTGCTGATCGTCTGGGAGCCGGTGTATGTCGCCTGCGGTTTCAGCCTCTACCTGAACCGGCGCACGATACTCGAAGCCTGGGACATCGAACTGGTGTTCCGACGCCTGCGCCAACGCCTGAGCAGCACAGCCCCCGCGCTGATGCTGCTGGCACTGCTGCTGGTGCCGTTGGCACCGCCGGCCTGGGCCGCCGAAGACAGCACCGCCCCCGACAGCCCGCGGCTGCTCAACCAACCCCTGACCAGCGAAGCCTCCAGGGACAGCATCAAGGCGATCCTCCAGGCTCCACCGTTCAAGAACCCGGAAACGGTCACCCGCTATCGCCTGGGTGAAGAAACCGCCGAATCGGCCGAGACCGACGAAGCGCCGGGCTGGCTCAAGGCATGGTTCAAATGGATCAGCGGCCAACGTTTCGACATCGCCGCCGCGTTGATCCAGATCGTACTGTGGGCGTGTCTGGTGGCGGCGATTGCCTGGCTGGCCTGGCGCTACCGGGAAAGGCTCAGGGCCTTGGTAAATCTGCGACCGACAAAACGCCCCCCTGTGGCACGACCGGTGCCCGCGCAGATGTTCGGCCTGGACATTCGCGAAGAGAGCCTGCCCGACGACGTGGCCGCCAGCGTGGAACAGCTATGGGCCACTGACCCGCGCCAGGCCTTGGGCCTGCTGTATCGGGCTCTGCTCAGCCGATTACATAATGACTTTGCGATTCCCTTGAAACCGGCCGACACCGAAGGCCAGGTGCTGCAACGCATCGAACTGCTTGAGCATGAACGCCTGCTGACGTTCAGCCAACACCTGACCCTGCACTGGCAAAACATTGCGTACGGCCATCGCCCGCCGCCGACACACCTGCAACAGCAGTTGTGCGACGACTGGCGCGGGTTGTTCGGGCCGCAGGGGGCTCGATGAATCGCCGCGCAGGATTGTTGGTCGGCGCCGGGGTGGCCGCGCTGTTGTGCGTCTTGGGCATTTACCTGTTCTTGAAGGCGGTGCCCTATGAGGAAACCATCGATCACGGCCCCTCTCCCGAGGCCCAGGCCAACCCCTACCTGGCCGCCGAACATTTCCTGCGCCAGCAGGGCATAAACGTCGAGCACGCCAATAATCTGGACGTCCTGCCCAACCTTGAGCCTCATCAGCGCAGCCTGCTGTTGCTGGGTGAACGCACCCACATGACCCCACGGGAAGTCGATCAATTGATGAACTGGGCCCAGGCCGGTGGACGCTTGCTGTTTGTCGCCGAAGCCTTGTGGGATAACAGTACCGCCAGCAGCGGCGACTTATTGCTGGACCGTGTGCGCCTGCGTCAATTCCTGAGCAAGGACCTCAAGGCGCCGGAGCCCGAGCTCATCAAGGATCGCTACCCCAAATTGACCAAGCTGTACCTGGAGGACGAAGAAGCGCCTGCGTATGTCGGCTTCGACACCGACTTCCACCTCGAGGACCCGCAGAACCTCGCCCAGGCGTGGGCCAACAGCGCATTGGCGACCCATATGATGCAGCTCAACCACGGCCTGGGCTCGATCACGGTGCTCACCGACGCCGAGCTGTGGAAGAACGATCATATCGACCAATACGACAACGCCTGGCTGCTCTGGTATTTGAGCGCCGACACGAACGTCACGCTGCTGTACGACATCGACCACGACAACTTGCTGGCCCTGTTACTCCGCTATTTCCCCCAGGCCTTGGTGGCGCTGCTGGCGTTGATCGCCCTATGGCTCTGGCGTTCGGCGGTGCGTCAGGGCCCGCTGCAACAACCGGCCTCCAAGGCGCGGCGCCAGTTGGAGGAGCACGTGCAGGCCAGCGCCGGTTTTCATCTGCGGCACAATGGCCGGCAGCATCTGCTGCACAGCTTGCAACAGGACGTGCTGCGCCGGGCACGCCATCTGCATCCCGGTTTCGAACAACTGGCCGTGGCCGAACAATGGCAAGTGCTCGCCCGCCTGGCCCGCCAACCTACGCGGGCCATCAGCCAGGCCTTAAGCCCCCGGCCGCAACAGCGCCTGTCCAGCGCTGAGTTCTGCCGCCAGGTCGCCCATCTGCAAACCCTCAGGAATGCCTTATGACTGAAGAGAACGAACCTGCCGGCGGCCAGACCCACGCCGCCCAACAGCGCCAACGCGCCAGTCAACTGGCCCAGGCCATTCGCACCGAGCTGCACAAGGCGGTGGTCGGCCAGGCCGCGGTGATCGACGATGTGCTCACGGCCCTGATCGCCGGCGGCCATGTCTTGCTCGAAGGGGTTCCGGGATTGGGCAAGACGCTGCTGGTGCGCGCCCTGGCCCGCTGTTTCGGCGGCGAGTTCGCGCGCATCCAGTTCACCCCCGACCTGATGCCCAGCGACGTCACCGGGCATGCGGTATACGACTTGCAGACCGAGCAGTTCAAGCTGCGCAAGGGGCCGGTGTTCACCAACCTGCTGCTGGCCGACGAAATCAACCGCGCCCCGGCCAAGACCCAGGCCGCGCTGCTCGAAGCCATGCAGGAACGCCAGGTCACCCTCGAAGGCCGTGCCCTGCCCATCGCCCAACCGTTCATGGTGCTCGCCACCCAGAACCCGATCGAACAGGAAGGCACCTACCCGCTGCCGGAAGCCGAGCTCGACCGCTTCATGCTCAAAGTGCGCATGGATTACCCCGACGCCGACCAGGAAGTGAACATGGTCCGTCAGGTCAGCCGTTCGACCCGGGCCGACATGCTCGATGTGCAACCGTTGCGCACAGTGTTGCAGGCCAAGGACGTGCAAGCGCTGCAACGCATCGCCAGTGAGCTGCCGATGGACGATCAGGTGCTCGACTACGCCGTGCGCCTGGCCCGCACCACCCGCAGCTGGCCGGGCCTGACCCTGGGCGCCGGACCGCGTGCCTCGATTGCCCTGGTACGTTGCGCCCGGGCCCGGGCGTTGTTGCGCGGTGGCGAATTCGTGGTGCCGGACGACATCAAGGGCTGCGCCCTGGCCGTCCTGCGCCACCGGGTGCGGCTGGCGCCGGAGCTGGACATCGAAGGGTTGTCGGTGGATCAGGTGCTGGGCCAACTGCTCGATCAAGTGCCGGCGCCGCGGTTGTGAATACACATTTCATGATGGAGAAACTCATTGTGGCGAGGGGATTTATCCCCGCTGGGGCGCGCAGCGGCCCCTTGCGGTGTGTCAGACAAAAACAGGGGGCTGCTTCGCAGCCCAGCGGGGATAAATCCCCTCGCCACAAAAGCGCGCTCTGCATTTCTCCAATGGGAACGCCCCCATGAAACCCTCGCGCCTGCTCCTGACCTGGCTCGCCATTCTGCTAGCCCTCGGCATCATCCTGGGCGCATTGCGGGCGCTGGGCGTTGCGGTTCCATCGATGTTGCTGTCAATCCACTGGGGACTGCTGCTGGCCCTTATGGCCCTGGCGATACTTGATGCCCTGCGCCTCAAGCGCTTGCCCTCGCCCCGGGTACAACGGCAGATGCCCGGCAGCCTGGCACTGGGTCGCTGGAGCGAAGTGCGGCTACAGATCAGCCATGACTTTACGCAGCCACTGAGCGTTCAGGTCTTCGATCACGTCCCCGCCGGCCTGGATTTCGAAAACCTCCCCTTGTCGGTCGAGCTGCAACCAGATCAACACAGCCAAATTGGCTACCGTCTGCGCCCGCTCAAACGCGGTCACTTCAGCTTTGAACACTGCGAAGTCAGCCTGCCCAGCCCATTGGGCCTGTGGGACGGCAAACGCCTGCTGGACGCGCGCGACGACACCCGTGTCTACCCGGATTTCGCCCGGCTCTACGACGGTCAACTGCTGGCGGTGGACAACTGGCTCAGCCAATTGGGTATCCGCCAGCGGCAGCGCCGGGGCCAGGGACAGGAGTTTCATCAACTGCGCGAATTTCGCGAAGGCGACAGCCTGCGCCAGATCGACTGGAAGGCCACCGCTCGCCATCGCACACCGATTGCCCGGGAGTACGAAGACGAGCGCGACCAGCAGATCATCTTCATGCTCGATTGCGGCCGGCGCATGCGCAGCCAGGACGGCGAGCTGGCGCACTTCGATCATGCCCTCAACGCCTGCCTGCTGCTCAGCTACACCGCGCTGCGCCAGGGCGACGCCGTGGGCCTGAGCACCTTCGCCAGCGAACAGCCACGCTACCTCGCACCGGTCAAAGGCACCGGTCAACTCAACGTGTTGCTCAACACCGTTTACGACCTCGACAGCAGCCAGCGCCCCGCCGACTACCAAACCGCCGTCAACCAACTGCTGACCCGGCAAAAACGCCGGGCCCTGGTGGTGCTGGTGACCAACCTTCGCGATGAAGACGATGAGGAGTTGCTGGCCGCCGTCAAACGCCTGAGCCAACAGCATCGGGTGTTGGTGGCGAGCCTGCGGGAAGAGGCACTCGACCGCTTACGCCAGACACCGGTGCAAACCCTGCCCGAAGCCCTGACCTATTGTGGAACAGTGGATTATTTGAACGCCCGGGCCGAACTGCATGAGCGCTTGAATGCCCATGGTGTGTCGGTGCTGCAAGCCCGGCCCGGGGAGTTGGGGGCCGAGCTGGTGACGTTGTATCTGGGGTGGAAGAAGGCGGGGAATCTGTAGGCCATCAGCGCGGATATCAGGCGCGGCTTGCGTCATACCGATTGACGATCGACAAGGACATGCTCTCACCCTCTAATTGCGTCGCACTGACCTCACCCTGAGCGTTGGTGCGATTGTAGGGAGTTCCGTTAAGCAGTGTTCGAACACCCGGTGCGGGCTCATTCAAAAACTTGGAGATGGCACGAATGTGCTTTAGATAATAATCAAGTAACGGATCAAAAGACGGGAATGGTCCCGTCGTCCAACGCTCAGCCCTCACCAGGTTATGCCCCAACGACATGGCGAGTAACCCAGTCGTTACGCCCGACTCCACAACGTCCATGCGCAAGGAAAAATCTCCATCCCGGGTAGTGTCGCGGCAATTCAATTCCCAACGGGCGCCCTCTGGAGTCAATAACTGGGCACTCTCTAATGCAGGGGTGACCACCACACCAAGACTCACGGCTGATTCCCCCTCCCACCCCAGCTTTACCTGCTTATTCAGAAGCGGGCTGGAAGGCTCACACCAAACGGTAAACGTGTGGCTTGCACCATGGCAAGGGTACGCGGCCCCCTCTCCAAAAATGAGCGCAAACTCGTCGAACTTAACGTGCAGCGCTTGCGCGACATCCACTACCCTTCCCGGTAGTGGCGGCGACTTTGGCATTTCCTCAATTAATGGCATTCCAAACTGCAATACAAAAGTGCCACCTTGCCCCTCGCCTGGAGAAATAGACCAGCTCAAGGCGGTACTCCCCGCTTCCATCGCCACCAACTGCCCCAACGGCGGATCGAACACCAAACCCTGCGCTTCTTCGCCCGGTTTGTATTCCAGAAGAATCCGGGCGTCCGGATTACCAATCAACCAGCTGTATTCATAATCGAGCGTCAGCGTGCAAGCCTCTCCGGGTACCAGATTCAGTTCCACGTCTGGCCACCTTACGGGTCGGTCATTCACGTAAGGTCTGAACTCCTGAAACCAGGTCATATCAGTGGGTACGGATGCAACTTTCATAGGGGCCACCTCCCAGTCCGCATCGCCCTGTAAAACAGGGATAACGCAGGAAAGCGTTAACGCTCGTCTTCAACTGAACCCGGTACAAAGCGAAAATGACCGCCGGCAGAGCCCGTGACACCTGGGCAATACACGGAGAAAGCAAATAGGGTATTCACCGGTAGATCGACCGTGATATTCCATTCGAGCTGGGATGCAACTGGTCGCAACTCGTTGGCCGGCGGCGTGAATACCACGTCTGGGTGCGTACAGGCGATCGCACAATCACGCCCTAGATCTTCCTCGCGAAACTTCACGCTGATGGTCGCTTCGCGCTTAATAAAATTGTAAGGCAGCGTGATGGCCCACACATAAGGCAAACCATCGATCTTCACTTCAGTTCCCCGAAGTACGGCATTGCTTACATCAAATAACCACACATCGGCAAACGTGCTCCCAGCTTCACCCGGTCGACTCCAAACAGAGGCCGTCAGCCTGGCAATTCCGGTTTCTGTGTGGCGCTCGCCCTGAATATCACAATAGGCCACACCTGTAGCGCCCGTCTGGGTAATAACCGTTGGGTGCCCCGTGAAATTCCACGTCACCTCTACGCCGGCCTGAGGGGTTTTGTCGATGCGGTGACGTACTAACACCTGCGCCCTCGTGGATTCGTTAAAAAGAATACCGACTTGAGGAACACTCAGCTCTACCACCTCGTAATCAGGTCTGACCGACCCTCCCGGCAAAGGTGGTGACTTCGGCATCCCACTCATCAACGGCATATCAAACTGCAATACAAACGAGTCGATCTGCGTCTCCTGGGTGGAAATAGACCAACTCAACGAAGTACTCCCCGCCTCCATTGCCACCCGTTGCCCCAACGGCGGATCGAACACCACCCCCTGCGCCTCTTCGCCCGGCTTGTATTCCAGAAGGACTTGCGCATCCGGATCGCCAATCAACCAGCTGTATTCATAATCCAGCGTCAGTGTGCAAACCTCTCCGGCTACCAGACTCAGTTCAACGTCAGGCCACCTTACGGATTGGCCATTGAGGTTGGGTTTGAATTCCTGAAGCCAGGTCATGTCATTGGGCAGCAGTTCAAAGGCAAGACCTGCCACCTCCCATCCGGCATAACCCCCTTTGACGATGGCTCGCAGAACCCCCTTCCTGACACCCGACAACCTGAACTGCACCGGGGCCTGCCCATCGGCATTGGTTCTGGTCGGAGCAATCGTGATGTGGGGGTACTCCCACCGCACTTCGACGTCTTCCAAAGGCTCGCCGGTCATGGCCGACACCACGGTCACCACCGCTGAAACCAGCTCGCCGATATGACCATTGGTTTTGTCGCTGGTGAGCGACTGGATTTCCCGGGGCTCGTGCAAGAAGTACGACAGCGCCACCGATGCCGAGTACTGCCCTTCTCCCACCGTCGCAGTCAACTGCGCCGCGCCGGGCGTGGTGGGCACATAACGCACGCGCGCCACGCCGTAATAATCGGTCACGGTGGTCACTTCCCCCAGGTCATCACCGCGCCAGGTCACGGTCACCCCGGCAATCGGCTTGCCACTGATGGAGGAGACCACGCTGACCTGTTCGACCAGTTCCTGCTCCCAGTCCAGTGTCTGGTGAACAGCGCTGTCCCAGCGGATCTTCAGCACCTGTTCACCTTCGCCCAACGACATCGCGTTCGCCGGGGACAGGCTGGTCAGACGCTGGGACGCCAGGCGCAAGGCAAAACTGCCGTCCTTCAGGTCGCCGGCCTTGAGCGTAAAACGCAAGCCCTCGCGGGGAAACTCGCGCGGCATTCCCAAGGGGTCAGGTAAAAAGCTGATGCCCAGTTCGGTGGGCCCGGTTCCGGTCATGCCAAGGGTCAGCTCACGCTCAAACAAGGGACTGTTCTCGGGGGCCATCAACTCAAACAGGTGCTCGCCCTTGCGCCGCGGGAAATAGGTTTTTTCGCCCCAGGGTTGCGCCGCTGCGCCGTCAAACCGGACCGTCAGCCCCGCCCAGGGGTCACTGGCCAACGCCGTGACTTCAAAGGGGCGTTCCTCCTCGTAACCGTCGTAGCGACTGCTGACCGAGGCCCTCACCGCCTGGGTGCCGGCGCTGGCCGGCGCCACGGCAAAACCGGACCAGCCTTCGGCGTTAGTGGGCTGCGTGCTTGTGCGGCCCGCTGTCCAGCTCACCGGAACCTGATCGACGGCAAGCCCGGTGAAGTGGGAAACCACCTGGACCCACAACCACGCAGGTTCTTGGCCTGGCACCGGGTCGACCGGCGCATCGCGCCAGGCGTGGATCCTGACCTTGTTATGCGCCAGCGTCATCGGTTTGGCCGTGGCGGCGAAGTCCAGCGCAGGCACTGCCCACGCCAGGGCAAACTCGCCGGGTTGCTGACTGGCGGTAAAGTCCAGCGTCCAGATTGCGCCGCCGTCATTGATCGGTTGCGCCAGATTCAACGCCGGGCGAACCGTTGCCCCCAGCTCCTCGGCGGATGTCCCCGACCATGCCAGCGTTGATTCCAATCCCACCAGCGGGCTCAGTGCATTGGGCAAAACGCTGAAGCGATGAACCGCCCCCAGGCACGGATAAAGCGCCTGTGCGTCCAGTGCGGCGGTTATCTGGTCGAGCCTCAGGCTGACTTCTTCCGTCAGATTCTCGGAGACCAATCGCCCCGTCAGCTCACGAACGAGCGACACACTCTCAAGGCGCAACTCCAGCTCAAACAGGCTGCTGGTGCTGCTATTGACCTGTGAGGCGAGGGTCCATTGCGCGCCTGCCGCTACCAACGGCTTGGCCGCTCCAAGGTCACTGGGCACCAACCCGATATCCGGCGCGGCCCCGCGCCAATGCAAACTGATGTTTTTACCGATCCAGGTGCTGCCGGGTTCGGGCACCACTTTGAGTGTGTGGGTCTGCCCGCGCCGACAGAGCACACCGAGCGCATTGCGCTCGACCACCTCATCATCGAGCAGAATACTGACCTCGTTTTTCCAGGGGCTGGTGGCAATCGCCGTCACATCAAAGGGGTGCTCCACCGCCACGGCCTCGTCATGGGCCTTGATACTGGCGATGACCACCTTATCCCCCGCGCTCTGCGGCGTGTACAACACACTGGCCCAACCGCCGATGCCCGTCGTGACGGTGGATAGCGGCACGCCCCCGGTTTTCCATTCGACCTGGGCATTGATGACCGGATCACCGTCACCGCTGACCACGAAGTGCAGCACCTGCACCCGCAACAGCACACTTTCGTTTTCGTCCACTACGGGAAACTTATTGGCCTCTCGTACTTCGCCCACCCGGACCAAATTGCGCGCGAGCGACATGGCTTTTTTCGGCGAAGGCTGCAACAGTTTCGAGCAGACCAGTTGCAGCTCGAACCGACCGTCATATTGATCTTCGCTGGTCAGGGTCCAGGCCAGCTCGGCGCCGGTGACCGGCACGGGGGCTTCCAGGGCCGGGCTGACGGCAACGCCCAGTTGCTCATAGGGATCACCGCTCCAATGCAACGACAGATCCGCCCCCTGCAAGGGGCTGTCGGCGGGCAGCTTCAAGTCCAGGGGATAATCCGAGCCGCGATTGGGGTAACCGGTTTTTTCCTCCCACCGCGACTCAACTCCCTCCACCACCGCCAGCACATCCTTCCATGGATCCGTCGCCAGCACCCGCACCGTCAGGGTTTGAGTCAGGACGCCAGAGGCGTAGTACAGGCTCTCGACCGACGCCTGGATCTCGGCATCGCCGGCCTGCGTCGGCTGAAAATCAAAGTAGGCCCAGCCGTCCGTGCGGGTGACGGCGACGCCGGTGACCTGCCCGGTCGTGGATGTCCAGTTCACGGTGCGGTCGCTCAAGGGTTGCCCGGTGTAATAGGACGTGACCTGCACCCCCAAGCGCACACTTTGCGCGTATTCAAGCACCGGGTAATACGTCGCCTCGAGCACTTCACGAAAGGCCAACCGGTGATGCCCCAGGGACACCTGCACCGGATACGCCTCGGCGGCGAACTGGTTGACCAGGTCCATCGAGAACAGATAAGGGCCGTCCTCACCGATTGCCGGGCAGTCCAGGATCCAGGCCGAATCCAACGGGTGATCCACGCCCCAGACCGGGGTCGCGACCACCGCGCCCTGAGGGTTATCGTCGCTGCTCAACGCGGCGCTGGTGCCGACCCAGGCATTGCCCGGATCAGGAACGAACGCTAGCTGATGAGCCAAGTCACCCGAGGCCCCCAGGCACACGTAAAGAGGCCCGGTTGCCGGTAGTGATTGCTCGTCAAGCCTGAACGTTTGCATCACCGCCGGCTCAAGGTGCAACTGGAGGTTGATGCGGGTGATACGGACGGCCGAGACGTCATCATCGGGGGCGTTTAGCGGGCTGTAGATACTCACCGTGAGGGTGTCTTGGGCGTTGAACGGCAGGTCCAGCGGGACGTTGTAGACAATGGGTCTGTGCGCCAGCGGCTGACCGTCCCTCAGCCGTGCCTGATCCTGCTCCACATCCCGGGCTGGGCCCGGCGGCAACAGGATTTCCTGCTCTTGCGGCTGTTTATCGCTGCTAATGACCAGCCTGCCCGATTCGGTATGCCTCGTCTCGCACAGGAAGGTAAGGACGTAGCGAGCTTGCGCGCCGGGGTCCTTGGGCGCCGTCAGCGCCTGACTGAGCGAAGCCCCATTGCCGATGGTCAGAAAACGAAGGTACTGACCCTCCTCGTCATACCAATCCCTCATAACACCCAAGTCACCCTGAATCGGTCCCTCTGTCCAGTAATCGGTCGACTCTTCGAAGTCGCCATTGAGCACCAGATTTTCATTGGCCAGGATAATCGGCTTATTCATGGCGACCTGCTCCTTCGCCGGTTGGATTGATTTCAACTTTGGCAATTTGATCTTCGACGGCTCGCACGAACGGCGGCTCGCCGGCCCTGGCCATGTAACGGATGCGCACGATGATGTCCGTCAAAGAGAGCAGCATGCTTTTCTGCGGTTCTTTGTCCGGCCTTGGAAAGCTCAACAGCCAGCGCGAAACCACCCCGGTGTTTTCGAAGGGGTTGAGCATGCTGTCATCGGGTTTCATCGCCACCATGCCGTGGTCGCCAAGCCCCATCGACAAGGCGATCTGCTGACCGCTGCGCAGGTTGATCTGCAGATCGGAAGGCGCCACTTTACCCGTCGGATCATGCAAGTACTCCACCGACGGAATGGTTGCCTTGGTCGCGGTCATGCTGCTGACCTGCAGCAAGGTGGCACGTACATGTTCATAAGGCCCGATCAGCACAGGCAGGTCGACCTCGACCGAGCTGATTTGCCGGCAGTAGTGCCCCGGGTGGTCGCGATCAAACAGCAACTGAGAGAGTTTGAACTCCAGCGTCCCTTTGGATAACTGCACCAGCGCTTTGTCCCAACTGTCGATGCCCGTCTGCGGGTCGCTCGTATCATCGAACAACTGGCGCAAGGAAATGGTCTTGACCAGCTCCAACCGTCGTTCATAGCGCTGCAGGTACTCGCGCTCCATACGCATCAAATGCCCGCGCAAGTGCTCGCCGGCCGTCAGGCCGTGGCGCTCGTCCAGCCAGACCTGGGGCAAGGGAACCTGCGAGTCATAGTCACCGGTTTCGGCACTCAGCGACGCCTGGGCGCTGAGGCACAGGCTGACGACGGCATCGTAGGCCTGGTAATGCAACGCCTTGAACTGGCCCAGCAACCAGCCGTACAGCTCGGCATTGGTCGCGCGCTTTTTGATGAAGTTGTACACCGTCACGGCCTGACTGTTGGCCACGAGGGTTTGCTCCAGGGTGGTTTGGGTGGCTTTCACGGCGTGGTCTTGGGCGACGATTTGCGCATCGATGGCACGCACCTCCGCCAACGCCTGATTACGTTGCAGTAACCACTCTTCGCGGCGGCGACGGTAGCTCTCGGTGGTGGCCTGTTTGTCGGCGTCCATTTGCATCACCGATGCGGCGATATCCAACCCGAAACACACCGCGTCGGCTATTTTGTCGAGACGGTGCCCACCGTTGGCCAGGCCGAAGATCGTCGGCAGCGAGGCAATCACCGCACCTCCAGGTTTGATGCTGGCCGACGTCAACGACAGCGCTTTGGAAAGCTGCAGGCTCTCCATCACTTCGTACTCAACCTTCGACACGTTTTCTTTATAGAGACGCCCATAAGCGTCTGCCCGCTCCTGTGCCACCGCCCGGCTTTGCTCCAGGGCGGTCTTGCTCGCTTGTAGTTGACTGATGTTCTCTTCTTGCACGGTCTGGGCATAGGCGCCCAGTTCCACCAGATGGTTCTGCTGCAGTTCCTGCTGCTCGGCCTGGTCCCGTTGTTCGAGTAAACGCAGGACCTGGGCGCCGTGATCCTGCAGCGCCTGTACGGCGCGCAATGCCACCTCAAACGTCGTGCGCCAGCGGAACGCCCCCACCACCAATCGGCCGCCCATGGGTCTGGGCGCACCGGCACCACCGGCCGCCAGGTCACGCAGCAACGCGTTGGGATCGGTGGGGGGGCTGAACAGCGCGACCTCCAGTGGCTTGCCGTCCAGGGTGAGGTTATTGCGCAGGTTATGCAGGCGCTGGCCGGGCAAGTCGTACAGTGCGAGCAACTGTTCATTGATCGGCTGTTTGAAGGGATCGTTGGCCAACAGCCCCAGCAACGGCGGTGCTTCGGCGGCAGCGGGAAAGTCCGCGAGGCTGAAGGCGAAGTGTTGCTCAAACGCCTCAAGATCCGGTCGCGACGTGCTTTTGTTGATCAGGCTGTCCACCGTGTCGGTTTCCCAACGGTTGACCGTTCGCACCGCCGGTGCCTTGCCCATGAGGAATTCGGCCTGGACGTAACACAGCTTGGCCGCCACCAGACTGTCACGGGTGAGTTGGCGGTAATACCAGTCTCCCCAGGCCATCAGGTTCCTGACGTAATCGGAGAACACCAGGATTTGAAAGTGCTTGGGCGCCGAATAGCCGATGGCGTCAGGGTCGGTGGGCGCCTGGGTTTCACAGCCCAGGTTGCCCGAATCGCTCAAGGGACGGCAGCGCCAATACGCCGGTTTGGGATGGGGGTATTGAGGGTCATCGCCAGGGTCGGCCGGCGCTTGCGGATCGAACAGGTAATGCAGCCAGTTCTGCGCTTCCAGGAACCGGTCTTCGATGCGCAAGCGCGTGGCCACCAGATGCGGCAGGTGGAAAAACAGCTCCCAGAAAAACAGCCCGTTAGCCCCGTCAAAAGCACCGTTGGGCTCGCTGATCGTGTTGGATTCCGGGGGCGGCTCCGACAGAAACTGCGTGTCCCAATCCAGCACCGCATCGACAGAAATATTCGAGCGCTGCACCAGCTCGGGGCCGAACAGCGAATTCAGGCGGGCGTATTTAAGGGTCAGCTCGGCCTGATTGAGAGAGAGGAACTGCGCCGCATCCAGGCTGTTCTTGAGCAGTGACGCGGGAGGAAACTTCGTGACGTTGGTGATGGTCAGTTCAACGTTTATACGCCCATAGCCGCCGGTTTTAGTACCAAAGGAAAAGACAGGCTTGTTCCATGAACCTTTGCTTCGGCTAAAGACTTGCCATTCGGTACTCCAGCCTCCGGCAACCGACTCGGTGACGGTAATCGGGTCCGGGTCGCTGCCATCCTTGTTGTTCAAGGTCAAATCAAACACAGCGCTGCCGGTTTGACCGGAGGGCCGCAAAAAACCTTGCACCATGAGAACATCATCGTCCAGGACGCGAAACACCACAGCCTGCAAACCCAGGTACGGCGTCAGCGTGCCCCCTGCACCCTCGACGGTCTTGACCATGGTCGGCTGATTCGTCAGCGGGTGCTGGACCGTATTCGCACTGATAAAGCGCTGGTAGGCAGCCTGCTCCAACCAGTGCCCATCATCCCAGGTCACAGGGCGGAACAGCACATCACGCACGGCTATCACCTTGAGGCGTTCGGGGTCGTTATCAGCCCTGCCGTTAGTCAACAAAACCCCCAGCTTGCCCTTGGGGTGGTAGTGGTCGGCCCACACGATGGCAATCAGGCGGGCGCCTTCGGAACGGTCCTCCTCATACTCGCCACTGTGCAGGCTCAGCGGTGCCGACCAACGACCGTTCTGGGCCATGAACGCCACTCTGACGTCAAGACGGTGCGGCACGCTTTGATCACCGCTACCTTCTACCTTGTACTGCCATTCAGCCCAGACCAGGCACAGCCGTCCGCTCCAGAACACCGGCCGGATATCCAGGATATTCACGCCCGTCGGCGTATCCACCGGCAGCCACTCACTCCAGGCCGCCGGGTTAATGGCTGTGCAACTGGGGGAGAGCTCGACCTCGGCCTTGCGCCAGAAATACTGGTAAGGCGGCACCCGCTGACGGCCGACAAAGTAGTAGTCGGCCCGGGCGGGCGAGACGCTGTCCATGTAGCTGCTGAGCACGTCCAGGTTGCAGGTCTGCTCGAACGTTTGCAGGTACTCCTGCAACGCCACCTGAACCGAATCGCTGTTCAAATGGGCCTGGTTGAGGTTGTTTTCCAGGGTCTTGAACAGGCTGGTTTTGCGCTGCCGCACGAAGGGGTTGATGAAATTTTCCGGGTACAGCGCGATCATTTGCAGCGCCGACCAATCCGGGTAGTTGTTGTAGAGTTCCCAGGTGGCCAGGTCCCGTTTGTCGAACTCGGTGTCGGCATAGCCGGGCTCCAGTTTGCGGTAGGCGGCATGGATGAACTGCTGGGCGCAGCTGGTCGCTTCGGCGACCCAGGAGCTCTGCACCGGGTAGCTGTCCAACGGATCCAGGCGCAGCAGTTCGAACAGATCCGCCGGGGTACGCAGGAAGTTGTACGGAGGATTGGCACCACTTTTCCCAACGTGCCCGAGGCTGTATTCGATCAGGGCGGTCCGACGCTTTTCGAGCAAGTCGCTCATCGTGTTCAGGGTCATGGCGCTGGCTCCTCGCTTTCAAAGGTGATGGCCGGGAAATCAGCGGTCACGCCACCGTCAGGGGCAATGGTGATCCTGAATCGTCCACCGGTAGGGCTGGACGCAAATGTTCGGGCCAGGCCCTCCTGATTGGTGTAGGACTGGTCCGGTCGATAAACCACCGTACCTTGTCCACCGCCCATATCCGTGGTTAACCAGCGTACGGGATGGTTTTTCGCAAGGTTTCGATAAACGTCCCTGATGGTGGCGTAGAGCTCGACTTCCTGCCCGGGGGGTACCGTTCCCCGGGGTACCGGTGACAGGTATCGTGTCGGGATGTCCATGTTGTTCTTATCGATCGTGACCTGGACGGTAGGGGCATGCTCACGTTCAAACAGGTCCAGCCAGTATTGCGGCGTGTCCCGCCCCAACACCTTGCCCGGTATGTACTCGGCCAGAACCACGCCTTCGGTATTCGTCGCCTCGGTTTTAATGGTCCCCAGCTCGGCACTCCAGTAAACGTTGACCCCGCTCAACGCGTTCCCGTCGCTGTCCGTGAGGGTGACGGTGAAGGTGATTTTTTCCCCTGGCGCCGCCACCACCTCGGTATTGTCCGCGACGCACGTCACGGTAACGAGTTGCTTCAGATCCCCGGTGAAGGTCGTCAATGGCACATCGGATTCAGACAGGCTCAGCAAGGCATGCTCGGCGGCCTCTTTGTAGGCCGGTTTGTCGACCTCTTCTGGCAACCCGCCCATCAGGAAAATCGTCAAGGCATCCATGCCGGTGCGCGCCGCCAGCACCCGCACCCGCATCAGCAGATCCAGTTGGGGCAGGTTTTTCAGGATTTTGTGCGCAGAATCGAAACGGCTGACGCACTCGCGCACCTCTTGCACGCTCCAGTCAAAAAAGCCGGCCAGGCGGATGGACGCCGCCTGTTCGGCCAGACGCAGCGCGTGCCCCCCTATCGGAGAAGGCAGCGCATTGACCTCGCGCAGGTAGTCGAGCAGCGTCTGCGCCGGTTGGTCGCTCAGCTCAAACGCACGGTTGAGGGTGGTCAGGTAGTACAGCGTGCGCACCGTAAACGCATGCTTGTCGTCCTGGTCCAGCCAGGCTTTATGGCCGTAATCCAGATACTCGCGCAATACAACGGCACCCAGCTCCAGTTTCGCCACCACCGCACTGCGCCGACGGACATCGGCCAACAGCGCAAGCAATGGGTCAGTCCATGCGTTGCGTCCCTTCACCCTGCCTTCAAGACTCGAAAGGTCGCGGTCGAGCACCTGGCGCAGCAGCCGGCTCACCGTTGAATTGGCCCACGCCAGCACCTCAAGCGCCTGTTCCGCGCTGACCCCGGTGTAAACCGCCAGGCATTCCTTGACCACCGATATCTGGGCGTCCCTGGCCTCCAGCACCACGGCGAGCATTCTTTCGACAATGGCAGGCCGCTCCAGCTCATATTGTTCACCGAGGCCGGCGGTCACGGCGCGATCAAGCTGTTCTCGGGCAAAGTCCAGGTATTGAGCCTCGGTGCCCGGCCGCGACGTCACCAGCCCGTCAGACTCGACCAAGATCGTCTGCATCCCCAACAACTCCAGCCAGCTGGCGCCCGCCATCGCCGGCACCCCGGCCATCAGGATCGCCGAGTGGGTGAGCAGTGCGCCAGGCAACAGGTTGAGCAGCTGTTCAAAAAGCCGCCCCTCAGCGTCCAGGGAGGTGTCCAGCACGGAGGGCGACGAGACCTGCTGCACCATCCAAAGCACCGGCAGGTTGTGGTCGGCGCACCAGTCCACACACAACTGCATGGCATGGATGAGGTTCAGCGCATCCGGGCTGTCGCTGGCGCTGGAATGGATCAGGGGCACACCCGCCAGGCCGTTGAGCCAAAGTTCTCCACCCAGCACCGTCAGCAACAACACGCCTTCGACCGGGGTGATGCCCAACAGTCGGGGCAGCTTCACCATGCGGTAGAAGCTGGACATGATCGCCAGATTACGCGGCAGACTGTCGCCGGCGATGCCATGAGCCTTGGCAATCGCCACGGCCAGGTAGTTGTAGGTCTGCAGGTCGATGCCCAACGCGCTGCACAGCTGGCTCACGGTCAGGTCGGGCACCTCCGGTGCCGGCACGATCGGAAACGTTCCGTCATCGAGCTTCAAGGGTTCACGGTAGTCGCCCTGGTCATTGAAGACCTGATCGAATTGGGAGAGCGCTTCACCGCGACCGTAAATCGACAACTCGTCGATGAACACCGCAAAGTCGTCCACCGGACACTCACAGCGCTCGCGCAATGACTGAAACAACCCCAGCGCATGCACGACTTGTTCGGTGATCCACCAGTCACCGGCCGGCGCACCACCGCGCACTTCAGCCTTGATGGCCGCCACCAGCAGCCCATCCACCTGCTCGCTCGGCAGTGCCAGCCATTGGTCCAGGCGCAACTTGCGATTCATTCGGTCGTAATGCGCAAGTCCGGCGTCATCACCTGGGCTCACGGAGAGTGTATGAAGATACGTTTCACCCTCTCCACTACCGGTAATATGGACCGCCGGGTGGGCATTGGCATTCAGATAAACCGAACCGGAGCGTCCGCTTTCCGGCTCTTCAGGCACCGTTGGCGACGAGTAGGTCACATTGGCCGAGCGTGCCGGCGCAAAACCCCGTACTGACAGCAATGCCTCAAGCCCCTGGGTGTCGAGCTTGGTTCGCTCACCGAAGAACGGCACCTTCTCGAGGTCTTCCCACGCGCCCTCTCCGGCCCCGAAGTTCTGCAAATAAAAGGCCTCACTGTTCGCGCTGGTGATGGCCGGTTCGGTGAGCAAGCGCCGCTGATAAGGCCCCAACCGCGACGCATGGGCCAGGGCAGGTCCCGCATCGCCGTACCAGGCCTGAGTCTGGAAAAAGTAAGGAAAGGACGGGCTCACGTGCTGGGCAAAACTGCCCACCGACAAACCATGATGGCGGGCGACCGTATCCACCGTAACCCAATGCTGATAGTAAGGAAGCCCATTGGGATAGCGCGCCTCGATCATGGCTTGCTCAAGGTTCTCTGGCGCCAGATCGATAAACTTTTCCAGCACCGGGACGATGATGTCCACCGATGACACCGATTGATGCACCGCGTTGAAATCAACGCTCAGCGGCTTCAGGTCTTTGCGCCGGTCATGCAACGGCAACTTGCCTGCGTCGCTCGACGCCGCTTCGATGCGTTGCTCGATCCACCTCATCAACTCAATCAAATACGCCACGGGTGAGGCGATAGATTCCAGCGCCTGGGGTGGGCACAGACTGTCGAACCGGGGGTTGAACAGCAGCTCAAAACTGGGGCCTTGAACCATCGACAGCAAGCCACTACTTGCCCGCCGCCGTTCTTTTGCAGAACCGTACAGACTGTGTTCGATGAACTGACGCCGCAGGTAAATGGCCATGCTGTTGAAGCGCCGCAACAACTGACGGGCATCATCGGGGCTCACGCCAAAGTCCCTCACCAATCCCTGCCCGCCCTTTTCCACCAGCGCAAAGATCGAACCACCCTCTTCGAGGTATGTCTGCAGTGTCGAGTAATGTGTGAGTTGTTGCTCACTGAACACCTGAGTCAGCAGCTGTAAAGCAGGGCGCGAATCAGCCATGAACGAGTCCTCGCATTCGATGTCGGCCCGCAACGGCCCGACGAAGCCGTCAGGTCGAGCGTTTGGTTAACATGATTGGGCGCTTAAGGGCCGAAGCCGTCTACTGTCAGAACCGACAGGTTTCATGACCGTCTATCGGGAGTTGGGCGCCTGGGTCGGGCGAGTGGGCGGCAGGACTTCGAAGCGCTCGCTCTCAACCCAATCGGACGCCGTCGCACCGTCCGCCGTGTCGGTGAGG
>NZ_JABWQV010000058.1 GCF_014268615.1 Pseudomonas tehranensis
AAGAGCAAGAGCAAGAGCAAGAGCAAGAGCGGGGTAGATGCCGTGATCTATTTAGCTGCACCACCGTTATCGCGAACAGGCTCGCCCCCACATGGATTTGTGGGTGTTTACAGTATTTGCGAACGACATAAAAACCTGTGGGAGCGAGCCTGCTCGCGATGACGCCGGCACATCCAACATCACTGCAAACTGCCCCTCCGCTTTCGCGAGCAAGCCCGCTCCCACAGGAGAAACGCGTTCGCTCCAGAACAGGCCGGCTATAAGGCCGCCTCGTGCGGCTTTTGATCTTGGGCGCCCCTTTAACCACGAAGGCCGAACGCAGGCGTTGCGCAGTGGGCATCCCGGCATGGATGCCGGGATAGCCGCGCTGGGCCATGGATGGCCCTTCGCGGCGGGCCCACGGAGCAATGCCGGAGTGAGGGTATGCCGAGCCTTAGCGAGGCACCTAGTGGTGGGGCAAGAGCGTTTTGCTTACTTTTGCGCTTCTCAAAAGTGAGCCGCTGTAAGAGCGGAACCGTCAGTGGCCGTTACCACAGCAACGGATATACACACCAAATCCCGCCCATAAAAGAAGATGATCCCCATAAAAAAACGGCGCCTTCCCACCCTGGAAGAAGCGCCGTTTTCTAAGCGACCAACATTACCAACAAGCCGCGGCAGGCTGCGTCTCACAAAGCCCGTAACCAAACTACCCTTTAATCGATGTATTCAAACAACTTAACGATTTTCTGCACCCCGGAAACCCCTTGCACCAGGTTGGTCGCCTGCGCAGCCTCCTGCTTGGTCAACAGCCCCAGCAGATAAACGATGCCATTCTCGGTCACAACCTTGATGCGCGAGCCGGGAATGCTGGCGTCGGTCAGCATCTGGGTCTTGATCTTGGTGGTCAGCCAGGCATCGTTCTGACGCGCCAGCAGCGAGGAAGGTGGCAGGACCTGCAGTTCGTTATGCACGGTCTTGACCCGCTGCACGGCGCTTGCAGCCTGCTCGGCCTTGGCCTTGAGGTCCGCGCGTGGGGTTTGGCCGGCCAGCAGCACGACACCGTTGAAGCTGGTGACGACGATATGCGAATTGTTGTCCAGGTCCGGGTCGGCCTTGGCGATGTTCACGCCGGCCTTGGTTTCGATCAACGAGTCGTCGATCTTGCTGCCGAAGGTGCGGGTGCCGCGGTCGTCTTCAATCGGCTTTTCCCGGCTGGCGTTAACCACCGATGTGCAGCCGCTGATGCCGAGGCACAGGGTCAGGGCCAGAAGGCCTAGGCGATTAGGGGTCATTCTTCACTCCCGAACAGTTGGCTGTCGATCAAGTCGCAAAGACAATGAATCGCCAGCAGATGGACTTCCTGAATGCGTGCAGTGACATTGGCCGGTACGCGAATCTCGACGTCCTCAGGCAACAGCAGTGACGCCATGCCGCCGCCATCGCGACCGGTCAATGCTACGACAATCATTTCGCGATCATGTGCGGCTTGGATCGCCTGAATAATATTGGCCGAGTTGCCGCTGGTGGAAATCGCCAGCAACACATCGCCGGGCTGGCCCAGGGCGCGGATCTGTTTGGAGAACACTTCGTTGTAGCTGTAGTCATTGGCGATCGAGGTGATCGTCGAGCTGTCGGTGGTCAATGCAATGGCCGGCAGGCTGGGGCGCTCGCGCTCGAAGCGGTTGAGCAGCTCCGATGAAAAATGCTGGGCATCGCCGGCAGAGCCGCCATTGCCGCACGAAAGCATTTTGCCTTCGTTGAGCAGGGCGTTGACCATCACTTGGCTGGCTTGCTCGATGTGCGGTGCAAGTACGTCCATCGCCTGTTGCTTGGTGTCGATACTGGCCTGAAAAAGCTGGCGAATTCGCGATTGCATGTCCATCTGTGTGACCTTAAGTAGCGCGGCTTATCGGCACAAGCATGTGCGGCGCGCAAAGCAAAGAGCAAAAATTGGGTGAGGGTGTCCGGCTCGGCTCGTCATGGGTGTTGACGTTCAACTGTCGAAGGCATTCTGCAACCAGTTCAACTGATCGGCGTTGCTGTCGATGGCAACCACGTCGAAGCGGCAGGGATGATCGGCCCAGCGAGACTCGATTTGCAGGAAGTACTGCGCGGCGAAAACCAGCTTCTGGCGCTTGCGTGCATCGATGCTGTCGAGCGCGCCACCCCATTGAGTATTTTTTCTGTAGCGGACTTCGACGAATACTACTGTATCGCCATCAAGCATGACCAGATCAAGCTCGCCACGTTTACACAGCCAGTTTTGCGCCAGCAGCCGCAGGCCTTGTTGCTGAAGATGCGCGAGAGCCTGGCTCTCGGCATCCCGTCCGCTCTGCTGGCGTGATCGGTCAGGCATCAGCGCTGAGTGTCCGGCAGGCGCTGCACCTGACCGTTGACGAATTCGGCCCACGGCAGTTGACGTTGCACGCGCTGGGACGGCGACACTGCCAGGCTGCCCGAAAGACCTTCGATGCGGGTGTCTGGCAATGTTTTCAGCTGACCCAGGCGCGGAGCCAGACGATAGGCATCTGCCCCCATCGCGTACAGCCGACCCAGGCTACCACCGGCCTGGGGCCACTGGGCGGTGACCTGCTTGCGCAGCGGGTCGTTGGCATCGAGCAGCCACGGGGTTTCGCAGAAGCGCACGCCGCTCATGTCGTTGTACTGATTCTGGTCGCCACTGGCGCTGAACACATGCGAGGTGGCGTACACAGGCACGTCGCCGGCGTACTGGAAGTTCAGGGTCGGCTTGATCTGCTGGGCCTGTTGTGGCGTCGAGGCCAGGAACAGGAACTCGATGTCCTGACGGCGGGACGGCTGGGCCGCAACGGCGGTGTCGACTGTGCTTTGCAGGCGCTTGGCGCGACCTTCGCTCTGGCGCAGATGGAACATGTCGGCGATCTGCTGGGCCAGTTGTACGGGCTGATCGATGCGTTCGACAGCGATGATGGTGCCGCCATTGGCCTGCCAGTCCTCGCTGAAGGCTTTTAGGACGCGATCGCCCCATTCACCCTTTGGCACCATGACGGCGGCACGATGCAGACCGTCTGTACGGGCGCGACGCGACACTTCACGGGCTTCGTCTTCTGCGGCCAGGCCAAACTGGAACAGCTGTGCCGGGCCTTGCTCACCTTCGCTGTAATTGAGCGCGAGGGTCGTGATCGGCAGTTGCGGGCGGGTGCTGAGTTGCTTGACCAAGGGTTTTTCCAGCGGGCCGACCACCAGTTGCACACCGTCGGCCTGTGCCTTGCGATAGAAATCATCCAGGGAGGTCAGGCGCGAGCTGTCATAAAACTGAATGCTTGGCGGGTTCTGCCCGGCCTGTTGGGCCTGATAGTGGGCAGCCATGAAACCTTCGCGCAGAGCTCTGGCGACCGAGGACAGCGGGCCATCCTGAGGCAGCAGCAAGGCGATCTTGCTCAGGGGCTGGCTCGCCAGTTCCTTGAGCTTGACCAGCGGCGTCGGCAGCTGGAGGGCGGCCGGGTGCTTGGGGTTCTGCTCGCGCCAGCTGTCGATAGCCGCCTGTTGCTGTTCCAGCGTACCGGCGGTTTTCACAACCAGAGCCAAACTCAGCCAGCCCCCAAGGTCGTCGGTGCTGGTCGGTTGCAGTTGATCGGTGGGCAGCGAGGCGATCAACGACCAGATCGCCTCGTGGTTTTTCGCCGCCGCTTCGTTTTCAAGCAGGGGCGCAATGAAGATCCGTTCCTTGGCGGCTGCCAGGGTCTGGCCGTCGGCCTCGAGGGCGCGGGCGTGGACGGTGCCGGTGCGGACCTGCTGCTCCACCGGTAGCTCGCTCAGGTGCTGCAGGCTCGGGTGGCTCAGGGCGCTCAGCGCTGCTTTGGGCTGGTTGCGCGTCATTGCCAGTTCGGCCGCCAGGGTGCTGGCGAAAATCTGCTGGCCGGGCTTGAGTTGCTCCATCGGCACCTGTTGCAGGATCTGCGCGGACTGACCGGCATTGCCCTGGCGGTAGGCCAGGTCTGCTGCGCTCAGGCGCAACAGGGCGGCTTTTTCCGGGGTTTTGCTTTGGGTGGCCTGTTCGAGCAGCTGCTCGATACTGGCATCCGGGGTCCGTGGAAGTTCGCCAAGGCTGGAGGAGGGCGAGCTGGCGCAGGCCGCCAGAAGGGCAGCGAGGCAGAGGGCGGAGAGCAGCCGCAGGCAAGCGATCATGTAAATGTTCCTGATACGAGATCAAATTAGCGTCGAATTGTACCCAAGCACTGGCCGGGGCGCGATGTTAGTGGCGTGAATCGATCAATTTAGGTATTTCAAAGAGTGCGGAGCAACACAAAAGACGGGTATTGACCTTCTGTGGCGAGGGAGCTTGCTCCCGCTGGGCTGCGGTGTAGGAGCTGGCGCAGCCTGCGATCTTTTGATCTTTCGCTGGGGATTCAAGTGTCTGGGGAAAGATCGCAGCCTCGCTTCGCTCGTCAGCTCCTACCTGCGCAGCCGAGACGGCCGGCACACGCTACAATGGCGCTTTTTACCGATCATGAGGTGTGCGCTTTGACTGCTCCAGGTGCTTTGAATTCCGCTGCCGGCTCGCTTTATGTGGTGGCGACGCCCATCGGCAACCTGGACGATATCAGTGCCCGGGCGCTGAAAATCCTGCAGGAGGTCGCGCTCATTGCGGCCGAAGATACGCGCCACTCTCAACGCTTGTTGCAACATTTCGGCATTTCAACGCCGTTGGCGGCCTGTCATGAGCACAACGAGCGGGAAGAAGGCAGTCGTTTTATCACTCGCCTGTTGGCGGGCGATAACGTTGCGCTGATTTCCGACGCGGGTACACCGCTGATTTCCGACCCTGGTTATCACTTGGTACGCCAGGCTCGGGCGGCCGGCATCAATGTAGTGCCGGTGCCAGGGGCATGCGCCTTGATCGCTGCCCTTTCGGCGGCGGGCCTGCCGTCGGACCGTTTCATTTTCGAAGGTTTTTTGCCCGCTAAGGCGGTGGGACGACGGGCGCGCCTGGAGTCTATAAAGGAGGAGCCGCGTACGTTGATCTTTTATGAGGCGCCGCACCGCATCCTTGAATGCCTGCAAGACATGGAACTGGTGTTTGGTCCGGAGCGTCCGGCGCTGCTCGCCAGGGAGCTGACCAAAACCTTCGAAACTCTCAAGGGGTTGCCGTTGGCGCAGTTGCGCGCCTTCGTCGAAAGCGATAGCAACCAGCAGCGCGGTGAATGCGTTGTGCTGGTGGCGGGCTGGACGGCGCCGGACAGTGAAGAGACCGTCAGCAGTGAAGCGATGCGCATCCTGGACCTGCTGCTCGAGGAGATGCCCCTCAAGCGCGCCGCCGCCCTCGCGGCGCAGATTACCGGCGAGCGTAAGAACGTGCTGTATCAGGTCGCGCTGGAAAAACAGAAGGACCAGTGAAACCGGGGGGCGGGGCTGGCCAAGGGCTTTTAGCGCTTGTTCTTCGGGCGCTCTGCCGTTAACCTTCGCGGCGGAGAGTCGATCGGACAGTCGCTGCCCTCTATGAAAATTAGGGGGGGGAGGAAAGTCCGGGCTCCATAGGGCGAAGTGCCAGGTAATGCCTGGGAGGCGTGAGCCTACGGAAAGTGCCACAGAAAATAACCGCCTAAGCGCTTCGGTGCCGGTAAGGGTGAAAAGGTGCGGTAAGAGCGCACCGCACGGCTGGCAACAGTTCGTGGCTAGGTAAACCCCACTTGGAGCAAGACCAAATAGGGTCCCAAGGCGTGGCCCGCGCTGGGACCGGGTAGGTTGCTAAAGATGTCCAGTGATGGCCATCGTAGACGAATGACTGTTCAAGACAGAACCCGGCTTACAGATCGACTCTCCACCTTTTCCCCTCCTGCCAGAATCGCTGGCAGACGCAATTGCTAAGACCAAAAAAATCTTACTCTTAACAAATCACTTTAACTTTAGAGCGCAGCTTCCTGTGTTCGCTGAAGTTGTGGCGAAAAATCCTACGTCAGATTCCCATCGTCCCTCCAGATACGCTCCTAAATCTCCGATCTATAAGGCTTTTCCTTCAATCCGCGCCTTGACGGTGCGGTAGGCGCATTCCTATAGTGTGCGCAAGTGGCGGAAAGTGGCATGAAGTGGGTTTTTTGAGCGTAAAACGCAAAATTTTTGGAGAAACGCTGACGTGTTTCGCGGAGCTAACGCTATCAGTCTCGATGCAAAGGGCCGTCTCGCCATGCCGAGCCGGTACCGTGACGAGCTCGTTTCGCGTAGTTCCGGGCAGTTAATCGTCACGATCGACGCCGTTGACCCATGTTTGTGTGTTTACCCTCTTGATGAGTGGGAGATCATCGAAACCAAACTGCGCGCACTGCCTTCGCTGCGTGAAGAGAACCGCCGCCTGCAACGCTTGCTGATCGGTAACGCCGTCGATCTTGAACTCGACGGCAGCGGTCGTTTCCTGGTTCCGCCGCGCCTGCGCGAGTACGCCAAGCTGGACAAGCGCGCGATGCTGGTGGGCCAACTGAACAAGTTCCAGCTGTGGGACGAAGATGCCTGGAATGCGGTCTCTGCCGCTGACCTGGCTGCTATTCAACAACCGGGCGCCATGCCTGATGAACTGCGTGATTTGATCCTGTGACTATTGATAGCGGCTTTAACCACATCACCGTACTGCTTGACGAAGCCGTCGAGGCTCTCGCCGTACGTCCTGATGGCTGCTATCTGGATGGCACGTTCGGGCGTGGCGGGCATAGCCGGCTGATTCTCAGCAAGCTCGGCCCGGACGGCCGGCTGCTGGGGTTCGACAAGGATCCTCAAGCGATTGCCACCGGGCAAGCGCTAGCGGCCGAAGACGGCCGCTTTGTCGTTGTGCAGCGCAGCTTTGCGGAGCTGGGCTCAGAAGTGGCCCAGCGTGGCCTGGCCGGCAAGGTCAGTGGCGTCCTGCTCGACCTGGGGGTGTCTTCGCCGCAGTTGGACGACCCGGAGCGTGGCTTCAGTTTCCTCAATGATGGCCCGCTGGACATGCGCATGGATCCGTCCCGCGGCATCAGCGCCGCCGAATTCGTCAATACTGCCCCGGTGGAAGAAATCGCCCGTGTTTTCAAGGAATACGGCGAAGAGCGTTTTTCCGGCCGCATGGCCCGCGCCGTGGTCGAGCGTCGCGACACCAAACCATTCGAACGTACCGGCGACCTGGCCGAAGTGCTGAAAGTCGCCAACCCGGCATGGGAAAAGGGCAAGAACCCGGCTACCCGTGCTTTCCAGGGTTTGCGCATCCACGTCAATAATGAATTGGGCGATCTGGAGGCCGGCCTTGAGGCGGCACTTGAAGCACTCGAGGTCGGCGGGCGACTGGTGGTGATCAGCTTCCATTCCCTGGAAGACCGTATCGTCAAACTGTTCATGCGCAAGCTCACCAAGGGTGAGGCCGATAACCTGCCGCGCAACCTGCCGGTGCGCTTCGAAGCCTTCGTGCCGAAAATCAAGATCCACGGCAAGGCCCAGTTCGCCTCCGAGGCCGAACTCAAGGCAAACCCGCGTGCTCGTAGCGCCGTCATGCGTGTTGCGGAGAAGTTGCGGTGAGCAAGCTCTTCGCCAAGCCCCTGCCCGGCGGCAGCTTTTTCATGCTGCTGCTGTTTATCGGCGTGCTCGTGTCGGCCATCGCCGTGTCCTACAGCGCGCACTGGAACCGGCAGTTGCTCAACACCCTTTACAGCGAACTGAGCGTGCGCGACAAGGCCCAGGCCGAGTGGGGCCGGTTGATCCTGGAACAGAGCACCTGGACCGCCCATAGCCGTATCGAAGTGCTGGCGACCGAGCAGTTGAAGATGCGCATTCCTGGCGCTGCCGAAGTACAGATGGTGGCGCCATGATGAAGCTCGAAGGGGCACTCTTTCCGTGGCGCTTTCGTCTGGTTCTGGGCCTGCTCGGGATCATGGTGGCGGCGATCGTCTGGCGCATCATCGATCTGCAAGTGGTCGACCGTGACTTCCTCAAAGAGCAGGGCGATGCCCGTAGCCTGCGGCACATCCCGATCCCGGCTCACCGCGGCCTGATTACCGACCGCAATGGCGAGCCGTTGGCCGTGAGCACCCCGGTGACCACCTTGTGGGCAAACGCCAAGGAAATGCAGCAGGCCAAGGAAAAGTGGCCGGCTCTGGCCGCTGCCCTTGGACAGGACCCCAAGGCCTTGGCCGAGCGGCTCGAAGCCCAGGCCAATAAAGAATTCATTTATCTGGTGCGCGGGTTGACGCCCGAGCAGGGTCAAAGCGTCCTCGACCTGAAAGTGCCGGGCGTCTATGGCATCGAAGAGTTCCGGCGTTTCTATCCGGCCGGTGAGGTGACTGCCCATATGGTCGGTTTCACCGACATTGATGACCGGGGGCGAGAAGGGGTCGAACTGGCCTATGACGAGTGGCTTGCCGGAGTGCCCGGCAAGCGTCAGGTCATCAAGGATCGGCGTGGCAGGCTGATCAAGGATGTCCAGGTCACCAAAAACGCCAAGGCCGGTAAGCCCTTGGCGTTGTCCATTGACCTGCGTCTGCAATACCTGGCCAACCGGGAGCTGCGCAATGCGATCGTGGAGAACGGCGCCAAAGCCGGCAGCCTGGTGATCATGGACGTCAAGACTGGCGAGATCCTGGCGATGGTCAACCAGCCGACCTACAACCCGAACAACCGTCGCAATCTGCAGCCGGCGATGATGCGCAACCGCGCAATGATCGACGTGTTCGAGCCGGGTTCGACCATGAAAGCTATCTCCATGGCCGCCGCGCTGGAAACCGGACGCTGGAAGCCGGGCGATACCGTTGAGGTGTACCCGGGCAGTTTGCAGATCGGCAAGTACACCATTCGTGACGTGTCCAAGACCGAAGGACCAGTGCTTGACCTCACGGGCATTCTGATCAACTCCAGTAACGTGGGCATGAGCAAGATTGCCTTCGATATCGGCGGTGAGGCGATCTATCGTCTGGCCCAGAAAATCGGCCTCGGCCAGGATACCGGCCTGGGCTTTCCGGGCGAGCGGGTCGGCAATCTGCCGAACTACCGCGAGTGGCGCAAGGCCGAGACGGCAACCTTGTCGTACGGCTACGGTGTTTCCGTGACGGCGATCCAGCTGGTTCATGCCTTTTCGGCACTGGCCAACAACGGCCGAATAGCACCGCTGACCCTGATCAAAACCGACAAGGCCCCGCAGACCACCCAGGTGATTCCTGAAGACGTCGCCAAGACCATGCAGGGCATGCTGCAACAAGTGATCGAGGCCCCGCGTGGCGTCTATCGCGCCCAGGTGCCTGCGTATCATGTCGCCGGCAAGTCGGGTACGGCCCGCAAAACCTCCGCAGGCGTCAAGGGTTACGCGGAGAACTCCTATCGTTCGCTGTTCGCCGGTTTCGGACCGATGAGTGACCCGCGCTACGCCGTCGTGGTGGTCATCGACGAACCGAGCAAGGCCGGCTACTTCGGGGGGCTGGTTTCGGCACCGGTGTTCAGCAAAGTGATGTCCGGCACCCTGCGCTTGATGAATATCACCCCGGATAACCTGCCGCCGACCCAGCAGGCCAATACCGCACCGGTCGTACCCTTGAAAGCCGAAGGAGGGCGTGGCTGATGTCCCTGAGCCTGAACAAGATTTTTGCCCATGCCGGCCACGATCTGCTGATTCGCGAATTGGCCCTGGACAGCCGCCACGTGCGCGCCGGGGATCTGTTTCTGGCCGTACCGGGTGCCCGGTTCGACGGACGCGCCCACATCGCCGACGCCTTGAAGCGCGGTGCGGCTGCCGTGGCTTATGAAGTCGACGGCGCGACCGTTCTGCCCATTACCGACGTGCCATTGATTCCGGTCAAGGGTCTGGCGGCCCAACTGTCGACCATCGCCGGACGTTTTTATGGCGATCCAAGCCGTCACCTGAACCTGATTGGTGTGACGGGCACCAACGGCAAGACCAGCGTCACCCAACTGGTGGCCCAGGCCCTGGATCTGCTGGGTCAGCATTGCGGCATCGTCGGCACCTTGGGTAACGGTTTCCATGGTGCACTGGAGAGTGGCCTGCACACCACGCCGAACCCGATTGCCGTGCAGGCAACCCTGGCCGACCTGAAAAAGGCCGGAGCCAAGGCCGTGGCGATGGAAGTCTCTTCCCATGGCCTGGATCAGGGCCGCGTGACGGCCCTGGCGTTTGACGTCGCCGTATTGACCAACCTGTCGCGCGATCACCTGGATTACCACGGCACCATGCAGGCGTACGGCGAAGCAAAAGCCAGGCTGTTTGCCTGGAATGACTTGAAGTGCCGGGTCCTCAACCTTGACGACGCGTTTGGCCGGCAATTGGCCGCCGATAAGCACGAGTCCCGGCTGATCACCTATAGCCTGGAAGATGCCAGCGCCTACCTTTATATACGCCAGGCGCAATTCAATGACGAAGGCGTGCGCGCCACCCTGGTTACGCCTCAAGGCGAGCACCACCTGCGCAGTACCTTGCTCGGTCGTTTCAACCTGAGCAATGTGTTGGCGGCCATTGGCGCCTTGCTTGGCCTGGACTACGCACTGGATGAAATCCTCAAGGTCCTGCCCAAACTCGAAGGACCTGCCGGGCGTATGCAACGGCTGGGCGGCGGAACGCAACCGTTGGTGGTGGTCGATTACGCCCATACCCCGGATGCGCTGGAAAAAGTCCTGATGGCCCTGCGGCCTCACGCCAAGGGCAAGTTGCTGTGCCTGTTCGGCTGCGGTGGCGATCGTGATCGCGGCAAGCGTCCGCTGATGGCCGAAGTGGTCGAGCGCTTGGCCGATGGTGTCGTGGTCACCGACGACAATCCGCGCACCGAAGACCCATTGCAGATTTTCGACGACATCCGCGCCGGCTTCTCGAACGTGGACAACGTCACCTTCGTGGCCGGTCGCGGCCAGGCGATTGCCCAGTTGATCGCCGGTGCGTCGGCGGACGACGTCATCGTCCTGGCCGGTAAAGGCCATGAGGACTACCAGGAAATCAATGGCGAACGCCATGCTTTCTCCGATCTGGTGGAAGCCGATCACGCCCTGACTGCGTGGGAGGTGGCCCATGCTTAAGGCGCTGAAACTCAGCGAGCTGACCAACACCCTGAATGCACGCCTCATCGCCGCGGACGCCAGCTTCGACGGCGTGAGCATCGACAGCCGGGCCATTGCTCCGGGGCAGCTGTTCGTCGCCCTGGCCGGACCGCGTTTCGACGGCCACGATTACTTGAACGAAGTCGCCGCCAAAGGGGCGGTAGCGGCACTGGTCGAGCGGGAAGTGACCAACAGTACGCTGGCGCAGTTGCTGGTCGCTGACACCCGTCAGGCCTTAGGCCAGTTGGGCGCGCTGAACCGCACGGCGTTTGATAAGCCGGTTGCAGCCATCACCGGCTCCAGCGGCAAGACCACCGTCAAGGAAATGCTGGCAAGCATCCTGCGCACGCGCGGCCCGGTGCTGGCGACCCGTGGCAACCTGAACAATGACCTCGGCGTGCCGCTGACCTTGCTGGAGCTGGCACCGGAACACAGTGCCGCCGTTATCGAGTTGGGTGCTTCGCGGCTCGGTGAAATTGCCTATACCGTAGCCATGACCAAGCCCCACGTCGCTGTGCTCAACAACGCCGGGACCGCCCACGTCGGCGAGTTCGGTGGCCCGGACAAAATCGTTGAGGCCAAGGGCGAGATTCTCGAAGGGCTGGATGCCGATGGCGTCGCCGTGCTGAATCTCGACGACAAGGCCTTCGAAACCTGGAAGACACGGGCGGCTGGGCGCAAGGTGCTGACGTTCGCTTTGAGCAATCTGGCGGCGAATTTCTACGCCAGCGATCTGGACCGCGATGCTCGCGGCTGCCCGGCCTTCAATCTGCACAGCCCCGACGGTGCAGAGCGGGTCCAGTTGAACCTGCTTGGCACCCATAACGTCGCCAACGCCCTGGCCGCTGCGGCCGCGGCCCATGCTTTGGGCGTGTCGTTGCCGGGCATCGTGGCCGGCTTGAACGCGGTGCAACCGGTCAAGGGGCGTTCCGTTGCGCAATTGGCCAGCAACGGCATGCGCGTGATCGACGACACCTATAACGCCAACCCGACGTCCATGTGCGCCGCGGTGGATATCCTCGCCGGTTTCCCTGGCCGTACCGTGCTGGTGCTGGGGGATATCGGCGAGTTGGGCGAATGGGCGCAACAGGGGCATCACGATGTCGGCGCCTATGCGCGTGGCAAGGTCGATGCGCTGTATGCCGTCGGCCCGATGATGGCCCATGCGGTGGCCGCGTTTGGCGAACACGCACAGCATTTCACCACTCAGGCCGAGTTGATTCAGGCCCTGAGCGCCGAGCAGGACCCGAACACCACCTTATTGATCAAGGGCTCACGCAGTGCCGCGATGGAAAACATCGTCGCGGCGCTGTGCGGTTCCCGTATGGAGAAACATTAATGCTGCTGCTGCTAGCGGAGTACCTGCAACAGTTCCACAAAGGCTTCGCGGTCTTCCAGTACCTGACCCTGCGCGGGATCCTGGGTGTGCTGACCGCGTTGTCGTTGTCGCTGTTCCTGGGCCCGTGGATGATCCGCACCTTGCAGAACCTGCAAATCGGCCAGTCGGTCCGCAACGACGGCCCGCAGTCGCACCTGTCCAAATCCGGTACCCCGACCATGGGCGGCGCGCTGATCCTGTCGTCCATTGGCATCAGTACCGTGCTTTGGGCCGACCTGGCGAACCGGTATGTGTGGGTGGTGTTGCTGGTGACCCTGTTGTTCGGCGCCATCGGCTGGGTCGACGACTACCGCAAGGTCATCGAGAAGAATTCCCGGGGGCTGCCGAGCCGCTGGAAATACTTCTGGCAGTCGGTATTCGGCCTCGGCGCGGCGATCTTCCTTTATATGACCGCGGCCTCGCCGGTGGAAACCACCCTGATCCTGCCAATGCTCAAGGACTACAGCATCCCGCTGGGCGCAGGCTTCATCGTATTGACCTACCTGGTCATCGTCGGGTCGAGCAACGCGGTCAACCTGACGGATGGCCTCGATGGCCTGGCGATCATGCCGACCGTGATGGTGGGCGGCGCGCTGGGGATCTTCTGCTACCTGTCGGGTAACGTGAAGTTCGCCGAATACCTGCTGATCCCATATGTGCCGGGGGCAGGCGAGCTGATTGTGTTCTGCGGTGCGCTGATCGGTGCCGGCCTGGGTTTCCTGTGGTTCAACACCTACCCGGCGCAGGTCTTCATGGGCGATGTCGGCGCGCTGGCGCTGGGCGCGGCCCTGGGCACCATCGCCGTCATCGTTCGCCAGGAAATCGTCCTGTTCATCATGGGCGGTGTGTTCGTGATGGAGACCCTGTCAGTCGTCATTCAGGTTGCTTCCTTTAAATTGACCGGCCGCCGGGTATTTCGCATGGCGCCGATCCACCACCACTTTGAACTCAAGGGCTGGCCCGAGCCGCGTGTGATTGTCCGTTTCTGGATCATCACCGTGATTCTGGTCCTGGTCGGCCTTGCCACCCTGAAGCTGAGGTAGAACGAGTGTCCCTGATCGCTTCTGACCACTTCCGCATCGTTGTCGGCCTCGGCAAGAGCGGCATGTCCCTGGTTCGCTTCCTGGCGAACCGGGGCGTGTCGTTTGCCGTGGCCGATACGCGGGAAAATCCACCTGAGCTGGCCACGTTGCGTCGTGACTACCCACAGGTGGACGTGCGTTGTGGCGAGCTGGATGTCGAGTTCCTGTGCCGCGCCGACGAGCTCTACGTGAGCCCCGGCCTTGCTTTGGCAACCCCGGCCTTGCAGGCCGCCGCCGCCCGTGGCGTGAAGTTGTCCGGTGACATCGAGCTGTTCGCCCGTCACGCCAAGGCGCCGATCATCGCCATCAGCGGCTCAAACGCAAAAAGCACCGTCACCACCCTGGTGGGTGAAATGGCTGCGGCGGCCGGTAAGCGGGTTGCCGTGGGTGGCAACCTGGGAACCCCGGCGCTGGATCTGCTCAGTGATGACGTCGAGCTGTATGTGATGGAACTGTCGAGTTTCCAGCTCGAGACCACCGACCACTTGGGCGCTGAAGTGGCAACCGTGCTCAACATCAGCGAAGACCACATGGACCGCTACAGCGGCCTGCCGGCCTATCACCTGGCCAAGCACCGGATCTTCCGCGGTGCCCGGCAAGTGGTGTTCAACCGCCAGGACGCGCTCACTCGGCCTTTGCTGGGCGAGGGAATGCCGTGCTGGTCCTTTGGCTTGGGTGTTCCGGATTTCAAAGGCTTTGGCTTGCGCGAGGAAAATGGCGAGAAATACCTGGCGTTCGAGTTCCAGAATCTGATGCCGGTGCGTGAGCTGAAGATTCGCGGTGCCCACAACCAGGCCAATGCCCTGGCGGCGCTGGCCCTGGGACATGCGGTCGGTTTGCCGTTCGACGCCATGCTGTCGGCCCTGCGCACGTTTGCCGGGCTCGAACACCGCTGCCAGTGGGTGCGCGAGCTTGACGGGGTGGCCTGGTACAACGATTCCAAGGCCACCAACGTGGGTGCTGCGCTGGCTGCCATCGAAGGTCTGGGCGCGGACATCGAAGGCAAGCTTGTGCTGATCGCCGGCGGCGACGGCAAGGGGGCCGACTTCAAGGACCTGCGCGATCCGGTGGCGGCCAACTGCCGTGCCGTGGTGCTGTTGGGTCGTGACCGCGAATTGATCGCCCAGGCCCTCGGCGACGGCGTGCCGCTGGTTCGCGTCGCTTCGCTGGACGAAGCGGTGCAGCAATGCCGCGCCCTCGCACAGCCCGGCGATGCCGTGCTGTTGTCGCCGGCCTGCGCCAGTTTCGACATGTTCAAGAACTACGAAGAGCGCGGGCAGTTGTTCGCCCGGGCCGTGGAGGGCTTGGCATGAACCTGATGAACATCATCAAGCCATACCCGTCCCCGCTGATCACCGGGCGCGGCATCGACCTGGATTTCCCGATGCTCGTCGGTTGTCTGGCGCTGCTGGGCCTGGGCCTGGTGATGATCACTTCCGCGTCGTCGGAAGTGGCTGCCGTGCAATCGGGCAACACCCTTTATCACATGATTCGTCACCTGATTTACCTGGTGATCGGTTTGGTCGCGTGCATTGTCACCATGATGGTGCCGATCGCCACCTGGCAACGCCTGGGCTGGATGATGTTGCTCGGTGCCTTTGGCCTGTTGGTGATGGTGCTGTTGCCGGGCATCGGTCGCGAGGTCAACGGTTCGATGCGCTGGATCGGCTTCAGCTTCTTCAACGTACAGCCTTCGGAAATCGCCAAGGTCTTCGTGGTGATCTACCTCGCCGGGTATCTGGTGCGTCGCCAGAAAGAAGTGCGCGAGAGCTGGATGGGCTTTTTCAAGCCGTTCATTGTGTTGCTGCCGATGGCCGGCCTGCTGCTGATGGAGCCGGATTTCGGCGCCACGGTGGTGATGATGGGTGCCGCGGCGGCGATGTTGTTCCTCGGCGGTGTCGGGCTGTTTCGCTTCACCTTGATGGTGGCGCTGGCGGTCGGCGCGGTGACGGTGCTGGTACAGGCGCAACCCTACCGGATGGCGCGCTTGATCACTTTTACCGACCCGTGGGCCGACCAGTTCGGTTCCGGCTATCAATTGACTCAGGCCCTGATCGCCTTCGGTCGCGGCGAATGGCTGGGTGTAGGCCTGGGCAACAGCGTGCAGAAGCAGTTCTATCTGCCCGAAGCCCACACCGACTTCGTGTTTTCGGTATTGGCCGAGGAGCTGGGCGTGGTCGGTTCGCTGCTCACCGTCGGATTGTTCGTCTTCGTCTGCGTGCGCGGCATGTACATCGGTTTGTGGGCCGAGCGGGCCAAGCAGTATTTCGCCGCCTACGTGGCGTATGGCTTGTCGTTCCTGTGGATCGGCCAGTTCCTGATCAACATCGGCGTGAACGTCGGCCTGTTGCCAACCAAAGGCCTGACGCTGCCGTTCCTCAGTTACGGCGGCAGTTCCCTGGTGATTTGCTGTGCCTGTCTGGGCTTGTTGCTGCGCATCGAATGGGAGAGTCGAACCCACCTGGGCAGCGAAGAGATGGAATTCCAGGAGAGCGACTTCGCCGAGGAGCCGACTCATGGGCGCTAATGTGCTGATCATGGCCGGCGGAACCGGTGGGCATGTATTCCCGGCGCTGGCCTGTGCCCGGGAGTTCCAGGCGCGCGGTTACACCGTGCACTGGCTGGGTACGCCACGGGGCATCGAGAACGAGCTGGTGCCTGCCGCCGGCCTGGAGCTGCACCGGATCAACGCCAGCGGGCTGCGGGGCAAAGGCAAGTTGTCGCTGCTCAAGGCGCCGCTGATGTTGCTCAAGTCGATCTGGCAGGCCCGGGCGATCATTCGTCGGTTGCGGCCGGTATGCGTGGTGGGCTTTGGTGGTTATGTGACCGGTCCTGGCGGTGTCGCGGCAAAACTGGCCGGTGTGCCTGTCATCGTTCACGAGCAGAACGCCGTGGCCGGTACCGCCAATCGGTTACTGGTGCCGTTGGCCGCTCGAGTCTGTGAAGCCTTTCCCGACACCTTTACCCTGTCGGGCAGCCGGCGTACCACCGGTAACCCGGTGCGGACCGAGCTGTTCCTCGATACACCGCGCCCGGCCCTGGCCGGACGCAAGGCGCGTTTGCTGATCCTGGGTGGAAGCCTGGGGGCGGAGCCGTTGAACAAATTGCTGCCCGAAGCCTTGTCGCAGGTCGCTCCCGAACTGCGGCCCGAGGTGTTTCACCAGGCCGGCAAAAACCACGATGAAGTGACCGCCGAGCGCTACCGCGCCGCCGGCGTCGAGGCGCAAGTGCAGCCTTTCATCAAAGACATGGCCCAAGCCTATGGCTGGGCCGACCTGGTGGTCTGCCGCGCAGGCGCGTTGACCATCAGCGAACTGGCTGCCGCCGGTCTGCCCTCGATGCTGGTGCCTTTGCCCCACGCCATCGACGACCACCAGACCCGCAACGCCGATTATTTGGCCCGTGAAGGCGCAGCCTTCCTGATGCCGCAAAGAACGACTGGTGCCGCGGATCTTGCCGCGCGCCTGACAGAGGTTTTGATGCAACCGCAAACAATCGAAGACATGGCCCGCGCCGCCCGTCGCCTGGCCAAACCCGACGCCACGGCCCAAGTGGTCGATACCTGCCTGGAGGTGGCCCATGGTTGAGAATCGCAAAGCCATGCCGCAACCGGAAATGCGCCGTATCCGCCGTATCCATTTCGTCGGTATCGGCGGCGTGGGCATGTGCGGGATTGCCGAAGTGTTGCTGAACCTGGGCTATGAGGTTTCCGGTTCCGATCTGAAAGCCTCGCCGGTCACCGAGCGCCTGGAATCCTTTGGCGCGCAGATTTTCATCGGCCACCGTTCCGAGAACGCCGCCAACGCGGATGTGCTGGTTGTCTCCAGCGCCGTGAACACCTCCAACCCGGAAGTCGCCACCGCCCTGGAGCGGCGCATTCCCGTGGTGCCGCGTGCCGAGATGCTGGCCGAACTGATGCGTTATCGCCACGGCATCGCCGTTGCCGGTACCCATGGCAAGACCACCACCACCAGCCTGATCGCCTCGGTGTTCGCTGCCGGTGGCCTGGACCCGACCTTCGTGATCGGCGGTCGTCTGAATGCCGCGGGCACCAATGCCCAGCTGGGCACCAGCCGTTACCTGATCGCCGAAGCCGACGAGAGCGATGCGAGCTTCTTGCACCTGCAGCCGCTGGTGGCCGTGGTCACCAACATCGACGCCGACCACATGGCGACCTACGACGGTGACTTCAACAAACTGAAGAAAACCTTCGTCGAGTTCCTCCACAACCTGCCGTTCTACGGTTTGGCAGTGGTGTGCCTGGACGACCCGGTGGTGCGCGAGATCCTGCCGCTGATCAAGCGTCCGACCGTGACCTACGGTTTCGGCGAAGACGTCGACGTGCGCGCCATCAACGTGCGCCAGCAGGGTATGCAGACGTTCTTCACCGTGCTGCGTCCTGATCGCGAACCGCTGGATGTGTCGGTGAACATGCCCGGCAACCACAACGTGCTCAATGCGCTGGCCACCATTTGCATTGCCACCGATGAAGGCGTCAGTGACGAAGCCATTGTCCAGGGCCTGTCCGGCTTCCAGGGCGTGGGACGACGTTTCCAGGTCTACGGCGAACTGCCGGTGGACGGCGGTAACGTGATGCTGGTGGACGATTACGGCCACCACCCGACCGAAGTCGCGGCGGTGATCAAGGCCGTGCGCGGTGGCTGGCCGGAGAGGCGCCTGGTGATGGTTTACCAGCCGCACCGCTACAGCCGTACCCGCGACCTGTACGACGATTTCGTCCAGGTGCTGGCCGACGCCAATGTGTTGCTGTTGATGGAAGTCTATCCGGCCGGCGAGGAGCCGATCCCGGGGGCCGACAGCCGTCAGCTGTGCCACAGCATCCGCCAACGCGGTCAGTTGGACCCGATCTACATCGAGCGCGGCGTGGACCTCGCACCGCTGGTCAAACCGCTGCTGCGCGCTGGCGACATCCTGCTGTGCCAAGGCGCCGGTGACATCGGTGGCCTGGCCCCGAAACTGTTGAAAAGTCCGTTATTCGCCGGAGCAATCGTGGCCTCCAGCGAGGGGAAACTGAAATGACTGCTGCTTACGCCAACCTGGTTTCGACTCTGGACCCGAAAGCCTTCGGCCGCGTCGCCGTGCTGTTCGGCGGCAAGAGCGCCGAACGCGAAGTGTCCCTCAAGTCTGGCAACGCCGTGCTGCAAGCCCTGCAAAGCGCCGGTGTCGATGCATTCGGCATCGACGTGGGCGACGACTTTTTGCAGCGCCTGCTGAACGAAAAAATTGACCGTGCGTTCATCATTCTCCATGGACGTGGCGGCGAAGACGGCAGCATGCAAGGTCTGCTCGAGTGCCTGGGCATCCCCTATACCGGCAGCGGCATCCTGGCGTCTGCCTTGGCGATGGACAAACTGCGCACCAAGCAGGTCTGGCACAGCCTCGGCATTCCCACACCCCGCCACGCCGTGCTGGCGTCCGAGGCCGATTGTATTTCGGCGGCCACGGAACTGGGCTTCCCTTTGATCGTCAAACCGGCCCATGAAGGTTCAAGTATCGGCATGGCGAAAGTGACTTCGCTGCCTGAGTTGACCGCGGCATGGAAAGACGCCAGTTCCTACGATTCGCAAGTGTTGGTCGAGCAGTGGATCACCGGTCCCGAGTTCACCATCGCCACCCTGCGTGACCAGGTGTTGCCCCCGATTGCCCTGGGCACGCCGCACACGTTCTACGACTACGACGCCAAGTACGTGGCCAATGACACCCAGTACCGCATTCCATGCGGGCTGGACAGCGCCAAGGAAAAACAACTGATGGACCTCACGGCCAAGGCTTGTGAGGCGCTGGGTATTGCCGGTTGGGGACGGGCGGACGTGATGCAGGACGCCGACGGGCAGTTCTGGTTCCTGGAAGTCAACACCGCCCCAGGCATGACCGATCACAGCCTGGTACCGATGGCGGCCCGTGCCGCCGGCCTGGATTTCCAGCAACTGGTGCTGTCGATCCTGGCCGCCAGTGTCGGCTCTCAAGAGCCAAGAGGTTAAGCATGCAAGGCGCATCGCTTCGTCATCAGCCATCCGCACCCGGTCGCAAGCCGGTGCCGCGGGGTGCCAGCCGAATGGTGGCCAAAGAGCCGATGTCGGCGCGCCTGCCGAAAGCCAACTTCGGCTTTCTCAAGAGTCTGTTCTGGCCGGTGTTGTTGGTGGCGTTGGGGTTCGGTACGTACGAAGGGGCTCAGCGGCTGCTGCCTTATGCGGACCGGCCGATCGCCCGGATCAATGTGCAGGGCGACCTGAGCTACATCAGTCAGCAAGCCGTGCAGCAGCGGATCGCCCCATTCGTGGCGTCGAGCTTCTTCACCATCGACCTGGCGGGCATGCGCAAGGAACTGGAGCAGATGCCCTGGATCGCCCATGCCGAAGTACGGCGGGTATGGCCTGACCAGGTTTCTATTCGCCTGGAAGAACAACTGCCCGTGGCCCGCTGGGGTGACGAGTCGCTGTTGAACAACCAGGGCCAGGCGTTCACGCCGCGGGAACTGGCCAACTACGAACATTTGCCACAACTGTTCGGTCCTCAGCGGGCCCAGCAGAAAGTCATGCAGCAGTACCAGGTGTTGAGTCAGATGTTGCGGCCGCTGGGCTTCTCCATCGCGCGCCTGGAGTTGCGTGAGCGCGGCAGCTGGTTCCTGACCACTGGCGCGGGCAGCTCGGGGCCGGGCATCGAGCTGCTGCTCGGGCGCGGCAACCAGGTGGAAAAGATGCGCCGCTTCATTGCCATCTATGACAAGACGCTCAAAGACCAGATTACGAACATCGCGCGCATCGATCTGCGCTACGCCAACGGCCTGGCTGTTGGCTGGCGGGAACCTGTAGCGCCCACGACGGCTGAACCCGCCGTCGCGAAGAATTAAGAAGAGGCAGGACCCATGGCAAACGTGCAAAGCGGAAAAATGATCGTCGGTCTGGATATCGGCACTTCCAAGGTGGTTGCGCTGGTAGGCGAGGTCGCGGACGACGGCACGCTGGTCATCGTCGGGATCGGTACCCACCCGTCCCGAGGCCTGAAAAAAGGCGTGGTGGTGAACATCGAGTCCACCGTGCAATCGATCCAGCGCGCCATCGAAGAAGCGCAGCTGATGGCCGGTTGCCGGATCCACTCGGCGTTCGTCGGCGTGGCGGGCAATCATATTCGCAGCCTGAACTCCCACGGCATCGTGGCGATTCGTGACCGTGAAGTCAGCTCCGCTGACCTTGAGCGTGTGCTCGACGCGGCGCAGGCCGTGGCGATCCCGGCCGACCAGCGTGTGCTGCACACCCTGCCGCAGGACTACGTAATCGATAACCAGGAAGGCGTGCGCGAGCCCCTGGGCATGTCCGGCGTGCGTCTGGAAGCCAAGGTCCACGTGGTGACCTGCGCCGTGAACGCGGCGCAGAACATCGAGAAATGCGTGCGCCGTTGCGGCCTGGAAATCGACGACATCATCCTCGAGCAACTGGCCTCGGCCTACTCGGTGCTGACCGACGACGAGAAGGAACTGGGCGTATGCCTGGTGGACATCGGCGGCGGCACCACTGATATCGCAATCTTCACCGAAGGCGCGATCCGCCACACGGCAGTGATCCCGATTGCCGGTGATCAGGTCACCAACGACATCGCCATGGCCTTGCGCACGCCGACCCAGTACGCCGAAGAAATCAAGATCCGCTACGCCTGCGCCCTGGCGAAACTGGCCGGTGCCGGTGAAACCATCAAAGTGCCAAGCGTTGGCGAACGTCCTCCGCGCGAGTTGTCCCGCCAGGCTTTGGCCGAAGTGGTCGAGCCGCGTTACGACGAGCTGTTCACGCTGATCCAGGCGGAGCTGCGTCGCAGTGGCTACGAAGACCTGATCCCGGCCGGCATCGTGCTGACCGGTGGTACGTCGAAGATGGAAGGCGCGGTCGAACTGGCCGAAGAGATTTTCCACATGCCGGTGCGCCTGGGCGTGCCCCATGGCGTCAAGGGCCTGGATGACGTGGTCCGCAACCCGATTTACTCCACTGGCGTGGGCCTGTTGATGTACGGCCTGCAGAAGCAGTCCGACGGGGTTTCGTTCTCGGGTATCGGCAGCCGCGACAGCTACAACAGCGACGAGCCGAAGGCGCCGCTTTTCGAGCGGCTGCAGGCTTGGGTGAAGGGCAATTTTTAGCAACAGGTTTAAAGCTTCAAGCGACGAGCCTCTGGCTTGGCACTGGAAGATGCAACAAACGCAGTAGGCGAAAAAACTAGAGAATGAAAGGAGAGGGAAAATGTTCGAACTCGTAGACAACATCCCCGCTAGCCCGGTTATCAAGGTAATCGGTGTCGGCGGTGGCGGCGGCAACGCTGTCAACCACATGGTCAAGAGCAACATCGAAGGCGTCGAATTCATTTGCGCCAACACTGATGCTCAAGCGCTGAAAAACATCGGTGCGCGAACCATCCTTCAACTGGGTACCGGCGTGACCAAGGGTCTGGGTGCCGGCGCGAATCCCGAGGTTGGCCGTCAGGCTGCCCTGGAAGACCGCGAGCGCATCGCTGAAGTCCTGGCTGGCACCAACATGGTGTTCATCACCACTGGCATGGGCGGCGGTACCGGTACCGGTGCGGCGCCGATCATCGCCGAAGTCGCGAAGGAAATGGGCATCCTCACCGTTGCGGTGGTGACCCGTCCATTCCCGTTCGAAGGCCGCAAGCGCATGCAGATTGCCGATGAGGGCATCCGCGCGCTGAGCGAAAGCGTCGACTCGTTGATCACCATTCCCAACGAGAAACTGCTGACCATCCTGGGTAAGGACGCAAGCCTGCTGTCGGCTTTCGCCAAGGCCGATGACGTACTGGCCGGTGCCGTTCGCGGTATCTCCGACATCATCAAGCGTCCGGGCATGATCAACGTCGACTTCGCCGACGTACGCACCGTGATGTCCGAGATGGGCATGGCGATGATGGGCACTGGCTGCGCCAGCGGTCCGAACCGTGCGCGCGAAGCCACCGAAGCGGCCATCCGCAACCCGTTGCTCGAAGACGTCAACCTGCAGGGCGCCCGTGGCATCCTGGTGAACATCACCGCCGGTCCGGACCTGTCCCTGGGCGAGTACTCCGACGTGGGTAGCATCATCGAAGCGTTCGCTTCCGACCACGCCATGGTCAAGGTCGGCACCGTGATCGATCCGGACATGCGTGACGAGTTGCACGTGACCGTGGTTGCCACCGGCCTGGGCGCGAAAATCGAGAAGCCGATGAAGGTGATCGACAACACCGTTCAGACCTCCCTGGCATCGCAGCCGCAGCAACAAGCGGCCGCTCGTCAGGAACAACCCGCGGTGAACTACCGTGACCTGGACCGTCCGACCGTCATGCGCAACCAGGCTCAGGCCGGCGCTGCGACTGCCGCGAAGATGAATCCGCAAGACGATCTGGATTACCTGGACATCCCGGCATTCCTGCGTCGTCAGGCCGATTGATGAAATGTATCAGGGGGATACGGGTGATTGGTGTTCAGCAAAGGTCTGGTCTGCTATTATCGCCAGCCTTTGTTGATACCAGTTCGCAATTTGCGCTGAAGCGGCCCATGCCATGATTAAACAACGCACCCTGAAGAATATTATCCGTGCCACAGGTGTCGGCTTGCACTCCGGCGAGAAGGTCTACCTGACCCTCAAGCCCGCGCCTGTCGATACTGGCATCGTGTTTTGTCGTGCCGACCTCGACCCTGTGGTGCAGATCCCTGCTCGCGCGGAAAACGTTGGTGAAACCACTATGTCGACCACACTGGTCAACGGTGACACCAAAGTGGATACGGTGGAGCATTTGCTCTCGGCCATGGCTGGCCTGGGCATCGATAACGCCTACGTCGAGCTCTCCGCGTCCGAAGTCCCGATCATGGATGGCAGTGCCGGACCCTTCGTATTCCTGATTCAATCGGCTGGCCTGGAAGAGCAGGACGCAGCCAAGAAGTTCATCCGTATCCTGCGGGAAGTGACAGTGGAAGACGGCGACAAGCGCGCCACTTTCGTCCCTTTCGAAGGTTTCAAGGTGAGCTTCGAGATCGATTTCGATCACCCGGTTTTCCGTGACCGCACCCAGAGTGCAAGCGTGGATTTTTCCAGCACTTCGTTCGTAAAAGAAGTCAGCCGCGCCCGTACCTTTGGTTTCATGAGTGACATCGAGTACCTGCGCAAGCACAACCTCGCACTCGGCGGCAGTGTTGAAAACGCGATCGTGGTCGATTCCGATGGTGTGTTGAACGAAGACGGCCTTCGTTATGAAGACGAATTCGTCAAACACAAGATTCTCGATGCAATCGGCGACCTCTACCTGCTGGGCAATAGCCTGATTGGTGAGTTCAAGGGCTTCAAGTCCGGCCACGCGCTGAACAACCAGCTGCTGCGCAAGTTGATTGAGCAGAAAGATGCTTGGGAAGTCGTGACGTTCGAAGACGCCAGCACCGCACCAATCTCTTACATGCGCCCTGTAGCGGCCGTGTAAGCCAAAAACCTCTCTAGTTTTTAAAGGCTGCCTTCGGGTGGCCTTTTTTTATGGCTGTTTCCTGAGGGCAGGTGAGCACCTGTGGCGAGGGAGCTTGCTCCCGC
>NZ_JABWQV010000059.1 GCF_014268615.1 Pseudomonas tehranensis
ATCGCGGGCAAGCCTTGCTCCCACAGGGATTTTCACCGGGCTTTTAGAGTTCGCCGAGGGCGTCGACCAACGCCTGGTTCTGCTCCGGCGTACCAATGCTGATCCGCAGGAACTGGGCAATCCGTTCCTGCTTGAAGTGCCGCACGATCACGCCCTGCTCGCGCAATTTCGCCGCCAGCCCTGCCGCATCGTGCCGGGGGTGACGGGCGAAGATGAAGTTGGCCGCCGAAGGCAACACGTCAAAGCCCTTGGCCTGCAACTGCGCCACCACCCATTCACGGTGCTCGATGACCAACCGGCAGGTCTGCTCGAAATACTCCCGATCGTCGAACGCCGCCGCGCCCCCGACATTCGCCAGACGATCCAGCGGGTAGGAGTTGAAGCTGTTCTTGATCCGCTCCAGGGCTTCGATCAAGTCCGGATGGCCCACCGCCAGGCCCACCCGCAACCCTGCCAATGAGCGGGACTTGGACAGGGTCTGGGTGACCAGCAGGTTCGGATAGCGGTCCACCAGACTGATGGCTGTCTCGCCTCCGAAGTCGATATAGGCTTCATCGACCACCACCACCGAGTCCGGGCTAGCCTTGAGGATCTGCTCGACCGCTTCCAGGGCCAACAGGCAACCGGTTGGGGCATTCGGGTTGGGAAAGATGATCCCGCCGTTTGGTTTGGCATAGTCCGCCGGGTCGATCTGGAACTGCGCGTCCAGCGGCACCGCGTCGAACTGGATGCCGTACAACCCGCAATACACCGGATAGAAGCTGTAGCTGATATCCGGGAACAACAGCGGCTGATCGTGTTGCAACAGGCCGTGGAAAATGTGCGCCAGCACTTCGTCCGACCCATTGCCTAGGAACACCTGATTGCTTTGCACACCGTAATAGCGGGCCACGGCGTTTTTCAGCAGATCGCTGTTGGGATCCGGGTACAGGCGCAGGTTGTCGTTCAGCTCGGTTTGCATCGCCGCCAGGGCCTTGGGCGATGGGCCGTAGGGGTTCTCGTTGGTGTTGAGCTTGACCAGGCGGGTCAGCTTCGGCTGTTCACCCGGCACGTAAGGCACCAGGTTCTTGACGAACGGGCTCCAGAATTTACTCATGTTCAGTCTCCTTGCTTGTCGTCAAGAATGCGGTATTCGGCACTGCGGGCGTGGGCGCTCAGCGACTCGCCACGGGCCAGCACCGAAGCGGTCTTGCCCAGTTCGGACGCACCTTGCTCGGAGCAGAAGATGATCGACGAACGTTTCTGGAAGTCATACACCCCCAGCGGCGACGAGAAACGCGCCGTACCGGAAGTCGGCAACACGTGGTTGGGACCTGCGCAGTAGTCGCCCAGGGCTTCGCTGGTGTGGCGGCCCATGAAGATCGCACCGGCGTGGCGGATCTGCGGCAGCCAGGCTTGCGGGTCAGCGACCGACAACTCCAGGTGCTCCGGCGCGATGCGGTTGGCAACCTCGATAGCCTGCTCCATGTCCTTGACCTTGATCAGCGCGCCGCGACCGTTGATCGAGGTGCTGATGATCTCGGCGCGCTCCATGGTCGGCAGCAACTTATCGATGCTGGCGGCCACTTTGTCGAGGAACTCGGCGTCCGGGCTGACCAGGATCGCCTGGGCGTCTTCGTCGTGCTCGGCCTGGGAAAACAGATCCATGGCGATCCAGTCCGGGTCGGTCTGGCCATCGCACACCACCAGGATCTCCGACGGGCCGGCGATCATATCGATACCGACCTGACCGAACACATGACGCTTGGCGGTGGCGACATAGATGTTGCCAGGACCCACCACCTTGTCGACCCGCGGCACACTCTCGGTGCCATAGGCCAGAGCCGCCACGGCCTGGGCGCCGCCGATGGTGAACACCCGGTCCACGCCTGCGATGCAGGCGGCGGCCAGCACCAGTTCGTTGATTTCACCGCGTGGGGTCGGCACCACCATGACCACTTCGGTCACACCGGCGACCTTGGCCGGAATGGCGTTCATCAACACCGAGGACGGATACGACGCCTTGCCACCCGGCACGTACAAGCCGGCGCGGTCCAGCGGCGTGACCTTTTGACCCAGCACCGTGCCGTCGGCTTCGGTGTAGCTCCAGGAATCCTGTTTCTGCCTCTCGTGATAGTCGCGCACCCGCGATGCGGCTTTTTCCAGAGCTTCGCGCTGCGGCACGGTGATCCGGGTCAGGGCCAGCTCCAGACGCTCGCGCGGCAGGATCAGGTCAGCCATGGACGCCACTTGCAGGCCATCGAATTTCTGGGTGAACTCCACCAAAGCTGCGTCGCCACGCTCGCGCACAGCCTTGATGATGTCCAGCACCCGCTGATTGACCGAGTCATCAGACACACTTTCCCAGCTCAGCAGATGATCCAGATGATGCGCAAAATCCGGATCGGCAGCGTTGAGTCGGCGAATCGAAGTGGGAGCGGTCATAGCGAGGGCCTCATTAATGGCAAATGCTCAGGCGCCCTAAGCTACCAGTCCATTCGCGTGGGCACCTGAGAAAATTGGCTATGACACGGATAGACGGGCGCGACTCAAGGTCGCGCAGGTGAGTCAGCCGCGGTGTCGCGATTCCACTGCCTTGCGCAGGGTATCGATCAGAGCCTGGATACGGGCGTGCTGCATTTTCATCGAAGCCTTGTTGACGATCAGCCGGGAGGTGATGTCAGCGATGAAATCCTGGGGTTCCAGGCCATTGGCCCGCAGAGTGTTGCCGGTGTCGACCACATCGATGATCTTGTCCGCCAGGCCGATCAGCGGCGCCAGCTCCATCGAACCGTACAACTTGATGATGTCGACCTGACGGCCCTGCTCGGCGTAATAACGCTTGGCAATGTTGACGAACTTGGTCGCCACCCGCAAACGCCCTTTGGGCTCTGGCGCGCCGACTTTGCCGGCGGTCATCAGCTTGCAGCGGGCGATCCGCAGGTCCAGGGGCTCGTACAGGCCCTGGCCGCCGTATTCCATCAGCACGTCCTTACCGGCGACGCCCAGGTCGGCGGCGCCATGTTCAACGTAAGTCGGAACATCGGTGGCGCGCACGATCAGCAAGCGTACATCGGCTTGAGTCGTGGGAATGATCAGCTTGCGGCTCTTGTCCGGATTCTCGGTCGGCACGATGCCCGCTTCAGCCAGAAGCGGCAAGGTGTCATCAAGGATGCGGCCCTTGGACAGTGCAATGGTCAACATGGGAAACGTCAGTCCTTATCAAGGTACTCATGCCCGGTCGCAAGCGGCGCCGGACACACATCGAGGGTGTTACCACCCTCGACCTGAAACGAAATCAACAGGCGCGTCCCTGCGCCCATGCAGCCGGACCTAGCCCGGTACGCGGCGGATCTTGGCGCCAAGCATCTGCAGTTTCTCTTCGATGCACTCGTAACCACGGTCGATGTGGTAGATACGGTCGATCAGGGTGTCGCCTTCGGCAACCAGGGCCGAAATCACCAGGCTGGCCGAAGCCCGCAGGTCGGTGGCCATCACTGGCGCGCCCTTGAGTTTCTCAGTACCGGTCACGATGGCGGTGTTGCCTTCGACCTGGATCTTGGCACCCATGCGGTGCAGTTCGTACACATGCATGAAGCGGTTTTCGAAGATCGTTTCGATGACCGCACCGGTGCCTTCGGCAATGGCATTGAGGGAGATGAACTGCGCCTGCATGTCCGTCGGGAACGCCGGGTACGGGGCGGTCCGCACGTTGACGGCTTTAGGCCGTTTGCCGTGCATGTTCACTTCGATCCAGTCTTCGCCGCAGGTGACTTCGGCACCGGCTTCCTTGAGTTTCTCCAGGACGGCTTCAAGGATGGTCGGATCGGTGTCCTTGACCTTGACGCGGCCACCGGTGACAGCAGCAGCCACCAGGTAGGTGCCGGTTTCGATCCGGTCCGGCATCACTTTGTAAGTGGCCGAATGCAGGCGCTCGACACCATCGATGGTGATGGTATCGGTGCCGGCGCCGCTGATCTTGGCACCCATGGCGATCAGGAAGTTGGCGAGATCGACCACTTCAGGCTCACGGGCAGCGTTTTGCAATACGCTGCGACCGCGGGCCAGTGCGGCCGCCATCATGATGTTCTCGGTACCGGTCACACTGACGGTATCGAAGAAGAAGTGAGCCCCGCGCAGACCGCCTTCAGGCGCCTTGGCCTTGATGTAGCCGCCCTCGACGTCGATCACCGCACCCATGGCTTCCAGGCCGCGGATATGCAGGTCCACCGGACGCGAGCCGATGGCGCAACCACCTGGCAAGGCAACTTCGGCTTCACCGAAACGGGCCACCATCGGTCCCAGTACCAGAATCGACGCACGCATGGTTTTCACCAATTCGTACGGGGCGATCAGGGTCTTGATGGTGCGCGGGTCGATCTCGACGCTGAGCTTTTCGTCGATCACCGGTTCAATGCCCATGCGACCGAACAGCTCGATCATGGTGGTGATGTCGTGCAGGTGCGGCAGGTTCGCCACGGTCACCGGGCCATCGCACAGCAACGTTGCGGCCAGGATCGGCAGGGCGGAGTTCTTTGCCCCGGAGATGCGGATTTCGCCATCAAGACGAACGCCGCCGGTAATAATCAGTTTATCCATAAGAATCTCGACGCCCTTGGGCTCAGGTGCGCTCGGCCCAGGCCGCGCGGCTGAAAAATTTCATAGTGACCGCATGGATGCTGCCATCGGCGATCCACGGGTTCAAATGGGCATAGATCTGCTGCTGACGCTTCACCGGGCTCAACGCCGCCAGTTCATCGCTGATCACGTTCAGCTGAAAGTTGCAGCCTTCGCCCTCAACTTCAATGACAGTTTCGGGCAGCTTTCCTTCAAGGAAGCTCTTCACTTCTACGGCCTGCATGCTCAACCTCTATCGGCGCCCTGTGCGCACGGGTCGCACATCATACAAAAAAGCCCCGCGCCTGCGAACCCCGCGAAGCAGGACTCTGACGGGGGGCTTTTTCAGGGATGTGGGTCAGGAGTGCACCAATAGCTCGGTCAGTTCGCTGACCTGGGCTATTTCGCGCATGTCTTCGGGCATCCCACGGATGCTCCATGCCTTGCCGGCGGCCTCGGCGTCACGCACAAAGCACAGCAGCAGGGACAAGCCAACACTGCTGGACTTCTGCACCGCCGAGCAGTCAATCACCAGTTCTGCAGCGCCAGCGGAGCCGATCAGCGCCCGCCCCTGCTTGCGCAGTGCCGGACCGGTGCGATAGTCCAGCACGCCACTGAGCAACAGCTCGCCGGATTCGCCCAGACGAACGGCCGACTCACTCGCCAACTCACTCATTGCGCCTGCTTCTCTTGAGCATCCTGGGCAACTTCCTTGGCCTTGGCGACTTCACCGGCCCAACCGTCGATGGTTTTGTCCAGATCATTGCCGTTGTGCTGCATCGCATCCGCGAACTGATCGCGGAACAGCTTGCCAATGTTGATGCCATTGATGATCACGTTACGCACCTTCCACTCGCCGTTGATTTTCTCGAGTGTGTAGGACACAGGGTAGATGGCGCCGTTATTGCCCTTGACCTGCATATCGACGCTGGTGCGGTTGCCGCTTTCGTCCTTGGCCGGCGAAACGGTGATGCCCTGGTTGTTGTATTCGAGCAAGGCGTTGCCATAGAACTGCATCAGGCTGCGTTTGAAGTTTTCCTGGAAGCGCGTCATCTGCGCCGGGGTCGCCTTGCGCGAGTACTTGACGGTCATGATGCTTCGGGAAATACCGTCGGCATCCACCACGGGACCGACGATGCCGTTCAGCGCGTCGTAGAACGCCCCCGGATCCTGCTTGTATTTCTCTTTGTTCGCGGCCAGGTCTGCCAGCAACCGGGTGGTTGTGTCCTGGATGATTTCATGGGCCGAAGGCGCGGCCACGGCGTTGGCCATCAGCGGCAGCGCCGCGAGCAGCACCAACAGGCTACGTCGCAAGATAGAGATCATTCAAAAGCTCCTCATTTGGCGTCTTTGCTAACGGTATTGAGCAGGAATTTACCGATCAGGTCCTCGAGCACCAGTGACGACTGCGTATCGTGGATGGTCCCGCCATCCTTGAGCAAAGCTTCTTCACCGCCCACGCTGATGCCGATGTATTTCTCGCCCAGCAGCCCAGCAGTGAGGATCGATGCAGTGGAGTCAGTCGGCAGGTTATCCACGCGCTTTTCCAGCTGCAGCGTCACCCGACCGGTGAAACTGTCGCGGTCCAGATCGATTGCCGTGACCTTGCCGATGGTTACACCGGCCATGGTCACTTTGGCTCTGACCGTCAAACCGGCGATATTGTCAAAATAAGCATAAAGTTTATAAGTGTCGGTGCTTGCGGTCGGCGCCAGGCCACTGACCCGCAGGGCCAACAACAGCAAAGCCAGGATGCCAGCCAGCAAGAAAAGGCCGACACCGATTTCCAGGGTGCGGTTTTGCATCAGAAATCTCCAAACATCAAGGCGGTCAGAATAAAGTCAAGGCCCAGGACCGCCAGCGAGGCGTACACCACGGTCTTGGTTGTGGCACGGCTGATCCCCTCTGACGTGGGCTCACAGTCATAGCCTTGAAACACGGCGATCCAGGTCACCACGAAAGCGAATACGGCACTTTTGATCACACCGTTGAGCACGTCATCGAGAAAATCGACGCTGTTCTGCATGTTGGACCAGTAGGAACCTTCATAGACACCCAGCCAGTCGACAGCCACCCACGAGCCGCCCCAGATCCCCACGACGCTGAAAATGATCGCCAGCACCGGCAGGGAAATGAAACCGGCCCACAGGCGCGGGGCAATGATGTATTTGAGTGGGTCGACACCGATCATTTCCAGACTGGACAACTGCTCGGTGGACTTCATGTTACCGATTTCGGCCGTCAGCGCCGAACCGGCACGCCCGGCAAACAGCAACGCGGTCACCACAGGCCCTAGTTCGCGCAACAATGTCAGCGCGACCATCTGTCCAACCGCCTGCTCCGAACCGTAGCTGGACAAGATGTTGAACCCCTGCAGCGCCAGGACCATACCGATGAAGATCCCGGAGACCACAATGATCACCAGGGACATCACGCCCACCGAGTGCAGTTGCTTCACCAGCAGGCCAAAACCACCACCCGTCGAGTTACGCCCAAGCAGGGCATGCATCAGAAACAGCGAGGAACGGCCAAGCACTGCCACCACATCGATGCCGGAACGACCAAACAGGCGAACTCTTTCTATCAGTGATTTCTTGCGCATCAGCGCTTCCCCAGCAGATCGGTGCGGTAATCCGTGGCCGGAAAATGGAACGCCACAGGCCCGTCCGGATCACCCTTCATGAATTGACGAATGCGCGGGCTGTCCGAGGCCTTCAATTCCTGGGGCGTACCCTGCCCCAGCACCTGGCCGTCGCCGATCACGTAGATGTAGTCCGCAATGCTGGCGGTTTCGGCCAAATCGTGGGACACCACAATGCTGGTAATACCCAGCGCATCGTTGAGCAGGCGAATCAGGCGCACCAGCACGCCCATGGCAATCGGGTCCTGGCCAACGAAGGGTTCGTCATACATGAGGATCTTCGGATCAAGGGCAATCGCCCGGGCCAGGGCGACGCGGCGCTTCATGCCACCGGACAGTTCGTCCGGCATCAAGTCCAGGGCACCACGCAGCCCGACCGCCTGCAATTTGAGCAGGACAATGTCGCGAATCATCTCTTCCGGCAGGTCGGTATGGACCCGCAAGGGGAATGCCACATTCTCGAACACATCAAGATCGGTGAACAACGCGCCGCTCTGGAACAGCACGCCCATGTGCTTGCGCGCATCGAACAGATCGCTGCGCGACAGCTTTGGAAGATTCTGTCCATTGACCCAGACTTCGCCGGCACTGGGGCGCAACTGTGCGCCCATCAGCCGCAACAGCGTGGTCTTGCCGCACCCGGAAGGTCCCATGATGCCGGTGACCTTGCCGCGGGGAATGCGGATATCGATGTCATTGAAAATGCTGCGCGTCCCTCGCTTGAAGGACAATCCCTTCAGCTCGACCGCGTAGGCGTTGTCGGCACTCATCTAAACTCCTTGCGATGCAGCCTCACATCCGAATGCCCTGGCCCACCGACAAACGCCGGACTGCCGGGCACCCGAACCGGCGGCGAACTATATCACTGCAACTGTCGCGCGCCCAAGGGTTACCCCCCTCCCGTTAAGGGTGGATTAAGGTGAAAGTCCCGGCTTCAGGGCGAACCTTGTGAGGTGTTCGCACAAAGCATGACGAACTAACGTGAGGGAATTGTTCATTGCCGCTATAATCGCCGCCTTTTCATCGGGCTATACGATTTCTGACATGAGCCAATCCAGCGATCTGATTCAATCGGCACAACGTACCATTCGCCTCGAGCTCGAAGCCGTACAAGGCTTGCTGCCCCATATCGACGCTGATTTCGTACGCGCCTGCGAGATGATTCTGGCCAGCAAGGGCCGGGTGGTCGTGGTCGGCATGGGCAAGTCCGGGCATATTGGCAACAAGATTGCGGCCACCCTGGCCAGCACAGGAACCACGGCATTTTTTGTCCACCCGGCCGAAGCCAGCCATGGCGACATGGGCATGATCACCCGGGACGATGTCATCCTGGCCCTGTCCAATTCCGGCTCCACCAATGAGATCATTACCCTGCTGCCGCTGATCAAACGCCTGGGCATTCAGATGATCAGCATCACCGGCAACCCGGATTCGCCCTTGGCCAAGGCCGCCGAAGTGAACCTCAACGTGCATGTCGAGCACGAGGCCTGCCCGTTGAACCTGGCGCCGACCTCCTCCACGACCGCCGCCCTGGTCATGGGCGACGCCCTGGCCGTTGCCCTGCTGGAGGCCAGGGGCTTTACTGCTGAAGACTTCGCTTTCTCGCACCCCGGCGGCGCCCTGGGCCGTCGCCTGCTGCTGAAAGTCGAAAACGTGATGCATGCAGGCCAGGAGCTGCCGCAAGTACAACGCGGCACGCTGCTCAAGGATGCGCTCATGGAAATGACCCGCAAGGGCCTGGGCATGACGGTCATTCTCGAAGCCGACGGCAAACTTGCCGGGATCTTCACCGACGGAGACCTGCGCCGCACCCTGGACCGCGCCATCGATATTCGCCGCGCGACCATCGACGAAGTCATGACCCTCCACGGCAAGACCGCTCGCGCCGACATGCTGGCCGCCGAAGCCTTGAAAATCATGGAAGACCATAGAATCAACGCACTGGTGGTGGTGGACAGCGAGGACCGTCCGATCGGCGCCTTCAACCTGTCCGACCTGCTGCGCGCTGGAGTAATGTGATGACTACCGACCTGCTGCTACGAGGCAAGAACATCAAGCTCGCCGTGTTCGACGTCGATGGTGTTCTGACTGACGGCCGTCTTTATTTCCTCGAAGACGGCAGCGAATTCAAGACCTTCAACACCCTCGACGGCCAAGGCATCAAGATGCTGATGGCCGCCGGCGTGCAGACCGCCATCATCAGCGGCCGCAAGACCCCGGTGGTCGAGCGGCGCGCGAAGAACCTCGGGATTCCCCACCTTTATCAGGGACGCGAAGATAAACTGGTGGTGCTGGACGAGCTTCTGGGCCAACTCAACCTAAGCTATGAACAGGTCGCCTACCTCGGTGACGACCTGCCGGACCTGCCGGTGATTCGTCGGGTCGGCCTGGGCATGGCGGTGGCCAACGCGGCCGGCTTCGTGCGTGAGCACGCCCACGGCATCACCACGGCACGGGGCGGCGAAGGCGCCGCCCGTGAATTCTGTGAACTGATCTTGCGCGCCCAAGGCCGCCTTGAAGCGGCCAACGCCGCGTACCTGTGAGCCATTTATGCTAAGCAAGAAAATTCGCACCATCGTGGTGTTCAGCTGCATCGCAGCGATTTTCGCGGCGGTGGGCTATTGGAACATCAGCCCCGAACGCTTCCTCGACCGCCCCGCGGTCAAGGTCCAGGAAAATGATATCGACTGGTATGCAACCAATACGCATACCTTGCAATATCTGCCCGATGGCAAAGTGCAGTATGAAATGACGTCCGACAAGGTCGACCACGTCAAGGCCAGCGAGATCACGCTGGTCACCAAGCCAGACCTGAACATCTTCAGGGGCACCGAGTTTCCGTGGCACGTGCAAAGCGAGCGCGCCGAAGTCAATCCTGACGGCACCGAAGTGGAACTGATTGATTCGGTACGCATCGCCCGGACCGATGAGAAAGACCGTACGACCATCATTACCAGCAGTCGTATGACAGTCTTCCCGCAGCGAGAATATGCGCAGACCGAGCAACCCGTTAGAATCGACGGCGCCGGTGGTGTATCGACCGGCACGGGAATGAAAGCGTATTTGAAGGAAAGCAGGATACACCTGCTATCGAACGTAAGAGGACAGTATGAAGCTCGCTAAAACCCTCCCTATTTTGCTCAGTCTGGGCGCAGCACTGGGAAGCGCGAGCGCCTGGGCCCTCCCCACCGACCGCGACCAGCCTATCCGCATCCAGGCCGACGACGCCCAACTGGACGACAAGAACGGTGTCGCCACTTACAAAGGTGACGTGATCATCACCCAGGGCTCGATGAAGGTCACCGGCAATACCGTGACCATCACCCGTACCCAGTCCGGCGATATCGACGTCGTCACCTCGGTGGGCAACCTGGCCTACTTCGAACAGATGCAAACCGCGGGTGACACCAAGCCAGTTCAAGGCTATGGGGTCACCATTCAGTACCACGCCGCCAAAGACCGCGTCGTGCTGATCGATCGCGCCAAGGTCATCGACAAGGACGGCAACACCACCCAGGGCGAGAAAATCGTCTACGACACGAACAAAAAGCTGGCCAGCGCCGGTCGTGCCACTGGCAGCAAGGTCACCGAGCAGCGCCCACGGATCGACATGGTCATCCAACCGAAAAAGAAAACCGACGAGCAGAAGGCCCAGTAATGGCAACTCTGAAAGCTCAGCACCTGGCCAAGAGCTACAAGAGCCGCCAAGTCGTGCGTGATGTCAGCCTGTCCATCGACAGCGGCCAGATCGTCGGCCTGCTCGGCCCCAACGGCGCAGGCAAGACCACCTGTTTCTACATGATCGTCGGCCTGGTTCAGGCCGATCAGGGCCGCGTCCTGATCGACGATCTGGACGTCAGCCACCAGCCGATGCATGGCCGGGCGAAGGCCGGTATCGGCTATCTGCCGCAAGAAGCGTCGATCTTCCGCAAACTGTCGGTTGCCGACAACATCATGGCGATTCTCGAGACCCGCAAGGAACTCGACAAGGCCGGTCGCCGCCAGGAACTGGAAAGCCTGCTGCAGGAATTCCACATCAGCCACATCCGCGACAACCTGGGCATGAGCCTGTCCGGTGGCGAACGGCGCCGTGTGGAAATCGCCCGCGCCCTGGCCACCGCACCGAAATTCATCCTGCTGGACGAACCATTCGCTGGCGTGGACCCGATTTCGGTCGGCGACATCAAGCAGATCATCCACCATCTCAAGGCCAAGGGCATCGGCGTATTGATCACCGACCACAACGTACGCGAAACGCTGGATATCTGTGAAACCGCCTATATCGTCAATGATGGCCAGTTGATTGCCGAAGGCGACTCCGCGACCATCCTGGCCAATGAACTGGTCAAGGAAGTGTATTTGGGCCATGAGTTCCGCCTGTAAGCGAAAAGTGTCTGGTCAATCACCTCGGCGTCGCTAATTTTATTGCGTGACGCCCTAGGCAAACACTTCAGTTTCAGGCATATAATTTGCTTAAGTTTGGCGCTTCGGCGCCCTGTAGTGGATGGCGCATGTGCGCCGGCGAATAAGGTGTTAAGCCCCAGCCATGAAACCATCGCTAGTCTTGAGAATGGGCCAGCAGCTGACGATGACACCGCAGCTGCAACAGGCCATCCGCCTGCTCCAATTGTCGACCCTGGACCTGCAACAGGAAATCCAGGAGGCCCTGGAGTCCAATCCGATGCTCGAACGCCAGGAAGAAGGCGACGACTTCGACAACACCGATCCGCTGGCCGATAACGTCGAGCAAAAGACCAACACCGAAATCCCGGAACCGTCCTACCAGGAAACCGCCCCGACGGTGGATAACCTGGAGGATGGCGAATGGAACGAACGCATCCCCAACGATCTGCCCGTGGATACTGCCTGGGAAGACGTCTACCAAACCAGCGCCAGCAGCCTGCCCAGCAGCGATGACGACGAGTGGGACTTCACCACCCGCACCTCCACCGGCGAAAGCCTGCAGAGCCACTTGCTGTGGCAACTGAACCTGGCGCCGATGTCCGATACCGATCGTCTGATTGCCGTAACCCTGATCGACTGCATCAACAATCAGGGCTACCTGGACGAAACGCTTGAAGAAATCCTTGAGGCCTTTGACCCCGAACTGGACATTGAGCTGGATGAAATCGAAGCCGTCCTGCACCGCATCCAGCAGTTCGAACCGGCCGGCATCGGTGCTCGCAACCTGGGCGAGTGCCTGTTGCTGCAACTGCGCCAGTTGCCCGCCAAGACGCCTTGGCTGGCCGAAGCCAAGCGACTGGTCACCGATTACATCGACTTGCTGGGCGGTCGCGACTACAGCCAGTTGATGCGTCGCATGAAGCTCAAGGAAGATGAACTGCGCCAGGTGATCGAGCTGGTCCAGAGCCTCAACCCGCGCCCAGGCTCGCAGATCGAGTCCACTGAACCCGAGTACGTGGTTCCCGACGTGATCGTGCGCAAGCACAACGACCGCTGGCTGGTGGAACTGAACCAGGAATCGGTGCCCAAGCTGCGGGTCAACGCTCAGTACGCCGGTTTCGTAAAGCGCGCGGACACCAGCGCCGACAACACCTTCATGCGCAACCAGTTGCAGGAAGCGCGCTGGTTCATCAAGAGCCTGCAAAGCCGCAACGAAACCCTGATGAAAGTGGCCACCCAGATCGTCGAGCATCAGCGCGGCTTCCTGGAGTACGGCGACGAAGCCATGAAGCCGTTGGTCCTGCACGACATTGCCGAGGCAGTGGGCATGCACGAGTCCACCATTTCACGGGTGACCACCCAGAAATTCATGCATACCCCGCGGGGCATCTATGAACTGAAATACTTTTTCTCCAGCCACGTCAGCACCTCCGAAGGCGGTGAATGCTCGTCCACAGCCATCCGCGCGATCATCAAAAAACTGGTGGCCGCGGAAAATCAGAAAAAGCCGTTGAGTGACAGCAAGATCGCTGGTTTACTGGAGGCACAAGGCATTCAGGTGGCCCGCCGTACCGTCGCTAAATACCGTGAATCCCTCGGGATCGCACCTTCGAGCGAACGCAAGCGGTTGATGTAACAGGCCACGCCACAGCGTTCCAGTGGCAGGCATTTCTGCCTGCCGCTTTATGCACTGGCAACGAAGGAGAAGCTGTATGCAAGTCAACATCAGTGGACACCAACTGGAAGTGACCGAACCTCTTCGCGAATACATCGGCGAAAAACTCGAACGATTGGAGAGGCATTTCGACAAGATCACCAACGTGCAAGTCACGATGAACGTCGAGAAGCTGCTGCAGAAAATCGAAGCCACGTTGCATATCCCCGGCGGAGAGGTGGTTGCCAATGCTGCGCATGAAGACATGTATGCCGCGATTGACCTGCTGACCGACAAGCTGGATCGCCAACTCAAAAAGCATAAGGAAAAGACCCAGAGCCTCCTCCAGGGCGCGACAGGTCGTTAACCCCCCTAATCCATGATCCGACTAGAATCCATCCTGACCCCCGGCCGTTCCCAGGTGAACGTGCCGGGTGGCAGCAAAAAGAAAGCCCTCGAACAAATTGCCAACCTGATCCACCGCGAGGTGCCGGATCTGGAAATGCAGGACGTCTTCGAGGCCCTGTTTGCCCGTGAAAAACTGGGCTCCACCGGCTTTGGCAACGGTATCGCCATTCCCCATTGTCGCCTCAAGGCCTGTACAGCGCCGATCAGTGCGCTGCTGCACCTTGAAGCCCCCATAGATTTCGACGCCATCGACGGCGCACCGGTCGACCTGCTGTTTGTACTGCTGGTACCGGAAGCGGCGACCGATGCGCACCTTGAGCTGCTGCGCCAGATCGCCAGCATGCTGGACCGCAAGGAAGTGCGCGAGAAATTGCGCAGCGCGCCGAGCAACGAAGCCTTGTATCAGGTTGTCCTGGACGAGCAGAACGGTCATTAAACATGCGCATGATCATTGTCAGCGGACGCTCCGGCTCCGGTAAAAGCACGGCGCTTAACGTGCTTGAGGACAGCGGCTACTACTGCATCGACAACCTGCCGGCCGGCCTGCTGCCGGAACTGGCCGAGCGCGCCCTGATCCATACCGAACTGGCGCAACCGCTGGTGGCGGTCTCCATCGATGCACGTAATCTGCCGAGCCACCTGTCGCGGTTTCCGGAACTGCTGGCAGAAGTGCGTAATCGGCACATCCAGTGCGACGTGCTGTATCTGGATGCCGATGAGGAGACGCTGCTCAAGCGTTTCTCCGAAACCCGTCGGCGTCATCCCCTGAGCAACGCAAGCCGCTCCCTGGCCGAAGCCATCCATGACGAGAGTCAGTTGCTGGGGCCGATCGCCGACTTGGCGGACCTGAAGGTCAATACCACCCACCTGAACCTGTATCAACTGCGCGACACCATCAAGTTGCGCCTGCTGAACCAGCCGGAGCCAGGTACGGCATTTCTGGTGGAGTCGTTCGGTTTCAAGCGCGGAATGCCGGTAGACGCCGACCTGGTGTTCGATGTGCGCTGCCTGCCCAATCCTTATTGGAAACCGGAGCTGCGCGAACAATCGGGGCTCGACCAGCCGGTGATCGACTACCTGGCCGCCCAGCCGGATGTCGAGGAAATGTACCAGGACATCTCCAGCTACCTGCTCAAATGGCTGCCGCGCTTTGCCGCGAGCAACCGCGCCTACGTCACGATTGCCATTGGCTGTACCGGTGGCCATCACCGCTCCGTCTACCTGACCGAACGTTTGGGTCAGCTCCTGCAACAGTCCCTGAAGAACGTCCAGGTTCGCCACCGCGACCTCAGCTAAAGGATTCACATCGCGATGCCTGCTCTGGAAATTGAAATCATCAACAAGCTGGGCTTGCATGCCCGCGCGTCAGCCAAGTTCGTCGGTGTGGCAGGTCAGTTTCCTTGTGAGATCAGCGTCGGCCGCGACCCCGAGAAAATGATCAACGGTAAAAGCATCATGGCGATGATGATGCTAGCCGCCGGCCAAGGCACTAAGATCCACCTGAAAACCGAAGGCGATCAGGAGCAACAAGCGCTGGATGCGCTGGTGGCGCTGATCAACAACTACTTCGACGAAGGTGAGTAACCCCTGTGGCGGGGAGCTTGCTCCCTCGCCACACAGGCATTGCGTCACGCCAAGGCGGTATCCATCACCATCATCAGACAAAACCCCACCAGCAATCCCAGGCTCGCCAGCTTGTCGTAGCCATGACGGCGTGACTCGGGAATCACCTCATGGGTGACCACCAGCAGCATCGCCCCTGCCGCAAGCGCCAACCCCAGGGGCAATAACATCTCGGCCAAGCTCACCAGCCAGGCGCACAACAGCGCGAAGACTGGCTCGACCAGCCCGGACGCGGCGCCAATGGCGAACGCCTTGAGCCGCGACATGCCCGCGGCAGCCAGCACCAGCGCAATCACCAACCCCTCAGGCACATCCTGCAAAGCGATACCCATCGCCAGGCTGTCGGCATCAGGCATGCCGCCGCCCGCCGATACGCCGACGGCCATCCCTTCAGGAATGTTGTGGGCCACGATGGCGAATACAAACAGCCAGATCCGCGGTGCGATAATTGGACGTCCGGGCACCTCGACCAGCCTTTCGGGACTGGCTGACACTTTGCGGTCCACCAGATATAGCCCGAATGCCCCCAGCAGGATTCCAAAGCTGATCAGACCACTGGCCGCCCAAGGCGTGAGCCCCAATTGTTCGGCTGCGGCAATGCCCGGCACAATCAACGAAAATGCCGTGGCGGCCAGCATCACTCCGGCACCGAAGCCCAGCAGCGAATCGCTCACAGCCTGGGGCATGCGCCGGATAACCAGCACCGGCACGGCGCCCAATGCGGTGCCCAAGGCACAAAGGCCACCGCCCTGGAGCGCACGCAGCAGTTTCGGCTCCAGATCAAGCCACGCCAGCCCCTGAGCCGCGAGCAACGTCATCCCTGCCAACAGCAACAGCGACCCCAAGGCATAACGGAACAACCGTGCGCTAGCTATCGCCAGTATTTGAGTATCCATAATCAGCCTTGGATTGTTTTTATGAAGTTCAGGCAAGGGCTGCCTGGTAACGGCGTGCTACTTCCTGCCAGTTGATCACGTTGTAGAAAGCGTTGATGTATTCAGGTCGACGGTTCTGATACAGCAGGTAATAGGCGTGCTCCCACACGTCCAAGCCTAGAATCGGCGTATGGCCGCTCATCAACGGGCTGTCCTGATTGCCGCTGCTTTCCACCACCAGCGTCTTTTGCGGGGTCACACTCAACCAGGCCCAACCACTGCCGAAACGGGTCAGCGCCGCTTTGGTGAAAGCCTCCTTGAATCGTTCGAGCCCCCCCAGTTGCGCCTCGATCGCTGCCGCCAGAGCGCCCTCGGGTTGACCGCCGCCTTGGGGCGACATGACCTCCCAAAACAACGAATGATTGGCATGCCCGCCCCCCTGGTTGATCACCGCCCCCCTCAGGCTTTGCGGCAACTGCTCCACCCTGGACAGCAGCGTTTCGACAGACCACTCGGCGTATTCGGTGCCGTCCACGGCAGCGTTGAGATTGTTGATGTAAGTCTGGTGATGCTTGGTGTAATGGATTTCCATGGTTTGCGCATCGATGTGCGGCTCCAGGGCATCGTAGGCGTAAGGCAATGCAGGTAAAGTAAAAGCCATTTTCAATGAACTCCAAAATGAACAGGGGCGTTGCGCTGCCGGAGTGAAGCGGCATCGCAATGCAGCAGGCGTTGGGTGCGTGGGTATTCGCCATGCTCGCTGATGAAACTCAGCAGTTCGACGTAAGTCTTGTGGCTGTGACGCATCGCGGCCGCGCGCAGAGCGGGGGCAAGACGCTCGTCTTGCATGGCCTGCAACAGGCGCTGATGGATGGCACACAAGTACTCGGCACTCTCCTCCGGTTGGTTCAGACGCAAGTGCAGGTCCGCCAGGTTGTGATGGGAGACGACGCAGGCGGCGACCGCTTCATCGGCGTCAGCCCAGCGCTCAAACAACACTTGGGCCAGGGCCAGCGCTTGCAGATAGCCTTCGCGGGCGTCCACCAGTTCACCTAGCATGAAACAGCGATTGGCCCGTTCGATCGTGCGTTTCCAGTGCTCCATGATGAGTACCTCCACAAAGGTGTCGGGTTACACACCGCCGGCGGTGAGCTTTTCCGGGTCCAGCAGGACCTCAAGTTCGCTTCGCGACAGGTCGGTGTGCTCCAGGGCGACATCGATGACCGGGCGGCCCTGCTGATAGGCCTTCTTGGCAATCTCAGCAGCCTTCTGATAACCGATGATCGGGTTCAACGCCGTGACCAGGATCGGGTTGCGCGACAGCGCCTCCTTGAGCCTGGCCTCGTTGACCTTGAATGTGGCGATGGCTTTGTCGGCCAGCAGTCGGCTGACGGTGGACATCAGGGCGATACTGTTCAGCAGGTTCTGGGCGATGATCGGCAGCATCACGTTCAGCTCGAAGTTGCCAGACTGACCGGCGACGGTGATCACCGTGTCGTTGCCAATCACCTGGGCCGCGACCATCGCGGTAGCTTCAGGAATGACCGGATTGACTTTGCCGGGCATGATCGAGGAGCCAGGCTGCAGACCTTCGAGCTCGATCTCTCCCAGGCCCGCCAGCGGCCCGGAGTTCATCCAGCGCAGGTCGTTGGCGATTTTCATCAGCGACACCGCTGTGGTCTTCAACTGACCGGAGACCGCCACTGCGGTGTCCTGGGAACCGATCAATGCGAACAGATTCTTGCCCGGGGTGAATTGCACCTGAGTCAGTTGCGTCAGTTGCTGGCTGAACAGCTCGGCAAAGCGTGGATGAGCATTGACCCCAGTGCCGACCGCCGTCCCCCCCTGGGCCAGGGATTGCAGACTGGGCAACAAGGCTTGCAGATGCTCGACATTGGCTTTGAGCTGTTGTGCCCACCCCTCCAGCACCTGGCTCAAACGCACGGGCATGGCATCCATCAGGTGAGTGCGACCCGTCTTGATGAATGGGTGGACTTGCTCAGCCTTGCGTTCGATCACCTGTACCAGGTGCGTCAGCGCCGGCAGCAATTGCTCATGCAAGGCCAACGCAGCACTGACGTGAATACTGGTGGGAATGATGTCGTTGCTGCTCTGGCCGCAATTAACGTGATCATTCGGGTTGACCGGCTCACCCAGCAGACGGCTGGCCAGCGTCGCGATCACCTCGTTGGCGTTCATGTTGGAGCTGGTGCCGGAACCGGTCTGGAAGATATCCACAGGGAAATGCTCCATGAAGTTGCCTTCGAGCAACCCCTGCGCCGCATCGACAATGGCCTTACCCTGAGCCGCGCTGATTTGCTCCAGCTCCACGTTCGCCCGAGCGGCGGCGGCCTTGGCCAGGATCAGGGCGCGAATGAACTGCGCCGGCATGCGTTGGCCGCTGACAGGAAAATTATCCACGGCGCGCTGGGTCTGCGCACCGTAGAGGGCCCCCATCGGGACCTGCAGTTCGCCCATGCTGTCGCGCTCAATACGGGTATTACTCATCAGGGAATCCTTGCACCAGTTCATTAAGAGGGATTGATGGCTCCAGGGCGCAGGTCGCCAGCGCCCAGGCATGGCTCTGCCAGCGCTTGAGGCGGCAACGGCAAAGCGATTGTTGTTCGAGGTCGCGCAGTGGACGCCACGCCTGGTCGATACACAGCGTGCGCCAGTGCCAGGGCAGCGCCGTGTCGGAGGCCGTATCGAGCAGCAAACGAAACGCTGTTTCGGCGACCATCCACGGCGAAGTGGCGGTGCAGCAGGCCAGATAGCGGCCTTCGGCCAGGTAGTGTTCGATTAGCCGCGGCTCGTCAGGGCTCATCGCACAGCGGATCTGACGACTCATCCAGCGCCAGCTTTCAAGATAGGGTTGTTCGTGCAGGGCGACACTCATGACCGGGGCTCACTCGGCGAATGAGATTCATTATTAGATGATAATAAGACGCAACACAAGAGTTGCGAGCACCCTGGAGGTCATGAACAAAAAAGGCGCGGCATCCCATGGATGACGCGCCTTCTTTTGTGGCGATGGGAAATCAGCTTCCGGCCACGGTCATCCGCTCGATCAGGACCGAGCCGGTACGGATATTACTGCGCAGCTCCAGGTCGTTCCCTACCGCCAGAATCTGCTTGAACATATCGCGCATGTTACCGGCGATGGTGACTTCCTGGACCGCAAACTGAATTTCACCGTTCTCGACCCAGAACCCCGCCGCGCCACGGGAATAGTCTCCGGTGACCATGTTCAGGCCGTGGCCCATCAGCTCCGTCACCAGCAGGCCACGGCCCATACGACGCAGCAAAGCCGCCTGATCCTCTTCACCATGGGTCACGAAAAGGTTGTGCACGCCACCGGCATTGGCGGTGCTGGGCATGCCGAGCTTGCGACCCGAATAAGTGCCGAGAATATAGGACACCAGTTCGCCATTCTCCACGAATGGCTTGGCGTAGGTGGCCAGGCCGTCGCCGTCGAAGGCCGAGCTGCCCATGGCTTGCATCAGGTGCGGACGCTCATCGATGGTCATCCATTCCGGGAACAGTTTCTGTCCAAGCGCGCCTTCAAGAAACGATGATTTGCGATACAAATTGCCGCCGGACACCGCCGACAGGAAACTGCCGAACAACCCACCGGCCAGCTCGGCGGCAAACAGCACCGGCACTTCACAGGTCGGCACCGGCCGCGCGCCCAAGCGACTGGCCGCCCGCTGCGCGGCTTTACGGCCAATACTCACCGGGTCCGCGAGCCGATTGCCCTGGCGGTTCACGTCATACCAGTAGTCGCGCTGCATCTGGCCGTCGGCTTCAGCGATCATGACGCAACTGAGGCTGTGCCGGGTCGACGCATAACCGCCGATAAAACCGTGGCTGTTACCGTATACACGACAGCCTTGATGAGTATTGAGGGTCGTGCCGTCGGCGTTTTTGATCCGCGGGTCGGCGTCGAAGGCCGCCGCCTCACAACGCAACGCCTGCTCGATAGCTTGTTCCGGGGTGATGTCCCAAGCGTGGAACAGGTCGAAGTCTCGCAGTTCCTTGCACATCAGCGCGGCGTCGGCCAGGCCCGAAGCCTCGTCTTCAGAGGTGTGCTTGGCTATCGCCAGCGCCGCAGCCACCGTTTCACGAATGGCGTCAGGACCACTGGCCGACGTGCTGGCCGAGCCCTTGCGCTGGCCGGCGTACAAAGTGATGCCGAATCCCTGGTCGCGATTGAATTCGACGGTCTCCACCTCGCGCTGGCGAACCGATGTCGACAGACCTTGTTCCAGAGAGACCGCCACCTCACACGCACTGGCGCCCTGTCGCTTGGCTTCGGCGAGGATCTGCTCGACTTGTTCCTGCAGTGCCGGCAATGCTTGCGGGCCGACGCTCTGAACTGCACTCATGGTGTTCTCCACTCAAATTCTGCTTTCGGTTAAGACTTTGTACATAAAGTGCCTGCGCGACTTTTTGTACAAACCCTTGGTCTTCGAGCGACCGGGCCGGACAAGCGGCCCCCGACTGGTTATCATGGCGGCGTTTCTTTGCGGACTGCCACCATGGTTGATTCTTACGACGACTCCCTCTACGAGGGTGAAAAAAGCAAATCCCAGGTCAAACGCGAGCTGCATGCTCTGGTTGACCTCGGCGAGCGCCTGACAACACTCAAGCCTGACTTGCTGGCCAAACTGCCTCTGACCGACGCCTTGCGCCGGGCCCTGGCCGATGCGCCCAAGCACACCGCGAATATCGCGCGTAAACGGCACCTGCAATTCATCGGCAAACTGATGCGCGACCAGGACACTGACGCCATTCTGGTTCTGCTCGATCAACTCGATGCCTCCACCCGGCAGTACAACGAACGTTTCCATGGCCTGGAACGCTGGCGCGATCGCCTGATCGCAGGCGATGACGGCGTGCTGGAAAGATTCGTCATCGACTACCCGGAGGCTGACCGTCAGCAATTGCGCTCCCTGATCCGTCAGGCCCAGCACGAACTGGCGCATAACAAGCCACCGGCCTCGAGCCGCAAAATCTTCAAATACATTCGTGAGCTGGACGAGACCCAACGCGGCCTGCGCTGATTGTTCACTGGCTCACCAATCCCTTGCCGGGGTAACAATTACTGTGGCGAGGGAGCTTGCTCCCGCTGGGCTACGCAGTAGCCCCAATGCGGTCGCTGCGCAACCGAGCGGGAGCAAGCTCCCTCGCCACGGGGATTCATGCAAGCCCCCGAATATTTTCATGCGCCCGTGCCACCCACGGTAATCGCATCGATCTTCAAGGTCGGCTGACCGACACCCACCGGCACCGATTGCCCGTCCTTGCCGCACGTCCCCACGCCGCTGTCCAGCGCCAGATCGTTACCGACCATCGACACCTTGCTCATCGCCTCCGGCCCGTTGCCGATCAGGGTCGCGCCCTTGACCGGCGCAGTGATCTTGCCGTCTTCGATCAGGTAAGCCTCACTGGTGGAAAACACGAATTTGCCGCTGGTGATGTCCACCTGGCCGCCGCCGAGGTTGGCGCAGTAAATGCCCTTTTTCACCGAAGCGATTATTTCCGCCGGATCGCTCTGGCCACCCAGCATGTAGGTGTTGGTCATGCGCGGCATCGGCAGATGTGCGTAAGACTCGCGGCGACCATTGCCGGTACGGGCCACGCCCATCAGGCGAGCGTTGAGCTTGTCTTGCATGTAACCCTTGAGCACGCCGTTCTCGATCAGGGTGGTGCATTCGGTCGGGGTGCCTTCATCGTCAACGCTCAGGGAGCCGCGACGCCCGGCCAGGGTGCCATCATCGACGATGGTGCAGAGTTTCGAAGCAACCATTTCGCCCATGCGGCCGCTGTAGGCCGAGCTGCCCTTACGGTTGAAGTCGCCTTCCAGACCGTGTCCCACCGCTTCGTGCAGTAGCACACCGGACCAGCCGGAGCCCAGCACCACCGGCAACGTGCCGGCCGGCGCCGGGATCGCTTCAAGGTTGACCAGGGCCTGGCGCAGCGCTTCTCGGGCGTAACCCATGGCGCGGTCTTCGCTGAGGAAATAACGGTAATCGGTGCGCCCGCCGCCGCCATGGCCGCCGCGCTCGCGACGACCGTTCTGCTCGACGATCACACTGACATTGAAACGCACCAGAGGCCGGACGTCAGCCGCCAGACCGCCGTCGGTGGACGCCACCAGGATCCGCTCCCAGACCCCGGCCATGCTCACCGATACTTGCTGGATGCGTGGATCAAGGGCGCGAGTGGCGACGTCGATGCGCTTGAGCAGCTCGACCTTTTCGGCGCGGCTCATGACTTCCAGCGGGTTGTCCGGCGCATACAACTGCGTCACTTCCTGGCTACTGAAGGCCTGTACCCTGCCGTTCTGCCCGGCCCGGGAAATCGAACGAGCGGCACGGGCTGCGGCACCCAGTGCTTCAAGGGTGATGGCGTTGCTATAGGCAAAGCCGGTCTTTTCCCCGGACTGGGCACGCACGCCCACGCCCTGGTCAAGATTGAAACTGCCCTCCTTGACGATGCCGTCTTCCAGCGACCAGGACTCGGATATCTGCCCCTGGAAATACAGGTCGGCTGCATCGATGCCCGGGCCGGCCAGGTCGCCCAGCACCCCTTGCAGGCTTTCCAGGGTGACGCCACCGGGGGCTAGAAGGTGTTCACTGACTGAGGATAACAACCCGCTCATATGTTCTACGCCTTGAATTCGTCGTCTTGGACAGGCCGCTGTCGAGCGCCCTGCGAGAAAAAGCGCCGATGGCTAGCCACCGGCATACGCGCCCGGATGGACGCCTGTTCGCTGCTGTCGCGCTCGGCCAGCAAAACGGCCTCGCCTTGATCCTGTTGCGCCAGCACACGGCCCCACGGGTCGACTATCGCTGCATGGCCAAAGGTTTCCCGTGGCCCTGGATGCAGCCCACCCTGAGCGGCGGCCAGCACATAACACTGGGTCTCGATAGCCCGGGCGCGAATCAACACCTCCCAATGGGCGGCACCGGTCACGGCGGTAAACGCCGAGGGCGCGGTGATCAATTCAGCCCCGGCGGCACGGAGCTCGCTGTAGAGCTCCGGGAAACGCAAGTCATAACAAACCGACAGGCCAACCCGCCCTACGGGTGTATCGGCCACCACCACGTTGTAGCCATAAGCATAGTCATCAGACTCGCGATAACGGCCGCGATTGTCCGCCACATCCACATCGAACAGGTGCAGCTTGTCGTAGCGCGCGACGATCTGGCCCTGATCGTCGATCAGCAACGAACAGGCATGCACCCTGGCGTCCGGTTGGTCCACCGGCGGCAACGGCAGCGTGCCGGCCACAATCCATAACTTGAGGTCACGGGCGGTCTGTTTCAACCAGGGCAGGATCGGTCCCTGACCAAAGGCCTCGGCACGACCGATGTCCGCCACATCCCGCCGGCCCATGGCCGCGAAGTTTTCAGGCAGCACCGCCAGCCTTGCGCCGCCAGCGGCGGCCTGCTCCAGCAGCACACGAGCGCGAGCCAGATTGGCGAGCACATCGCTTTGGCTGACCATTTGAATCACTGCCACTGGCATGGTGCTTCCCCGTTGCTTGGTAGTGCCCTCTGTGGGAGCGAGCCTGCTCGCGATTG
>NZ_JABWQV010000006.1 GCF_014268615.1 Pseudomonas tehranensis
GGGGTCAGGCCCAAATCCAATGTGGGAGCGGGCTTGCTCGCGATAGCGGCGTAGCAGTCAATGAAGATGTCAGTGATTGCCTCTCACTTCTTCAACGCATCATGCGCTTCCAGCGCCCGCAGGGAGTAGATATACGCCGCGCCGGCATTCAGCGAAACCGCAGTGGCCAGGGTGGCGGCGATCTCTTCGCGGGTGGCGCCGGCCTTGATGGCCGCATCGGTATGCACGCCGATGCAACCATCACAACGGGTCGTGATCGCCACGGCGATGGAGATCAGCTCCCGGGTCTTGGCATCCAGCACGTTGTTATCGGCCGCAGCTTCATCCAGGGCCATGTAGGCCTTGACCATTTTCGGATTGCTTTTGCCCAGGGCGCCGAAGGCAGTTTTGATGGTGGGCAGCAGCTCGGACCAGTTGATGAACATGGGGTGACTCCATAAAGAGGGGTAGTTGTTAAACCCGTTCAGTCTTGACCATAAATAGCGTCCAAGTCTGTTAATTGATGAAAAGCGCTGCCCGCCATTGGAACTCAGGGTTCGGCTCCGACCGGCAGCAGCTTCAAGGTGCTGCGGGTATTGGCCATCACTTCTATTTCGGCCAGATGCGCCTGGTAGTACAGCCCTTCGATGTAAGCCTCGGCTTGATCCGCGTAATGCGCGTCGAACGGCACGCCGCTTTGGCCGACGGGGTTGACGGTGACGCTGTGGGCCGGATCGGCGAAGTCGATAATGCGCCGGGTGGAAGGACCATAGGTCACTGGCCAGGGCGCCGGGCCGATTTTGGCCGAGAGATTGTTGGGCACTTCATGGGTGCCGGGTGCAGCAAAGGGGCCGACGTTGAAGATCCGGTCCAGCGGCTTTTGCAGGCCCAGCGGATGACCATGGGTCAGGGTGTGCGCCTTGCCCCATTGCCATTGGCTGGCATCGTCACCCAGGGTGGCCTTCAGGTGCACCAGGCTCTTGCTCCAGGCGCTCATCACTATGTCGGCACGGGTCTCCTTGCCCGGGGTGGTGCGATCGTCCCACCAGGGCGAATCCTCTGAGGCCGCCAGGCGTGGCAGCGCGGCGTCGATCACTCGGGTCGACAGCGCGGTTTCGAAGAGCCCGTCGCCCAATTCATCGTGCAGCGCGGCGTCGGCCAGGTTGAAGAGGAACTGGTTGAACAGCGTGGCGCTGATGGAGTCCAGCGGATAGTCGCCCTGCCATTGGGCCAGTTGCTCCACCCATTTGCGCTCCCGGGGGTCGCTGACCCCATTACGCAGCACCGCCAGCAAAGGCGCGAGCAGACGCGGGCCGTAGGCGGTGGTGGTACCCAGTTGCAGTTTCTGGGTGGTTTGAAGGTCCCACTTCGCTTGCTTGTCGCTGAGCTGGAGATTGAGTTGCTGGCCGCGGTCGGCGAGGTTGTAGTAGCCCGGTATCTCAATGCCGCTGGCCGGTACCGGCTGGAAGTTGGCCGAGACGATGTAGCCCCACGCCGGATTTTCTTCCTGGGGGTTGCTGCTGAACGGGTAGAACCCTTCCTTTTCCGCTTCCGGGCTGCTGCCATCGAGCATGAAACCGGGCTTCACGCCGACCGGCCGCTTGGGCAATTGCGCTGCGGCCCACCAACCGATGTCGCCCTTGGCGTTGGCCCACACCACATTCAGCCCTGGCGCGTGGATCTTGGTTGAGGCGCTGCGAGCCTTGGTCAGGGTATCGGCGCGGTTGAGCTGGTAAAAGGCGTCGAGGATCGGGTTGCGGCTTTCCAGAAAACCCCACCACATGGCGATCGGTGTCTTGCCGGCGTTGGCGCCGAGAGCATCGTTGACGATCGGGCCGTGGGGCGACTGGCGCAGCACCAGCGTCACCGGCGCCTGGCCCTTGACCGCGATCTGTTGTTCGCTGCGGGTCATGTCCACCCATTGGTCGCGATACCAGACCTGCTCGGGATTATCCGGGTTGACCCGTTCGACGATCAGGTCCAGGTCGTCGTTCTGGAGCATGGTGATGCTCCAGCCGAAGTCCTTGTTCATGCCCAGCGTCGCAAACGGCATCAATGCCTGGTAGTGCCCGTAAAGCTCGAAACCCGGCGCGGACAGATGCGCTTCGTACCACACCGATGGCGCGGAAAAGCGGATGTGCGGATCACCCGCCAGCAACGGTTTGCCGCTGTGGGTGCGGCTGCCGGAGACCGCCCAGGCGTTGCTGCCTTCGAACTGCGGCAGGCCGTGTTCGGCCAGGGCTTGTTCACTCAGGCGGGCCAGGGCGTTGAGGTCTTTCCAGTCGGCGGCGGCCAGGGGTAGGCCGCTCTTGCGAGTCTCGACCAGCACGCCCTTGGGCTGCCAGTCGAGGTCGAAAATGTTCAGGTAGTCGCTGCCCAGTTGATCGCGCACGTAAGTCAAAAGCGGCTCGGTGCGAAACGCTGCCGCAAAACTGTAGGCCATGTAGCCAGTGATGCTCACGGTATCTTCGGCGGTGAAGGGACGCTTGGGGATACCCAACACATCGAATTCCACCGGCCTGGCGTGGGTTTCCTGGTAGCGGTTGATGCCATCCAGGTACGCCTGCATCGCGATCCAGTCCGGGGATTGTGGGTCTTGTTCGGTCACATAGGTCGCGGCGCGCTCGCGGATGCGCAGGCTGCGCATCAGTTTGTCGGTGTCGAGCAGCTTCGGCCCCAGCACCTCGGCCAGTTCGCCACGGGCGAGACGGCGCATGATCTCCATTTGAAACAGCCGGTCCTGGGCATGGACATAACCCAGAGCGCGGTACAGATCGGTTTCGTTTTCAGCACGGATATGCGGCACGCCGCGCTCGTCATAGCGCACGGTCACCGAGCCCTGTAACCCCTGCAGTTGCACCGTGCCCTGGCGGGTGGGCTGCTTGCTGTAGAGGTAGCCGCCCGCGACGATGATGGCGGTGACGACCAATGACAGGAAGGCGATGAGGGTGCGTTTCATGGTGATTCCTTATTCTGGTGACAGCGGTCCCATGGTCTCGCTGTTGATTCCCTGTTTAGCATACGGCCGCTTCCCGGCGCATCGTCCGTCGGAGGGATTTTCTCCAGGCTGCTTCATGGGTCGGAGTATAAGCGGTGCAAGATATCGGGCGGCGGCTGGGCTGGCGGGGCTGGCGCCGAAAATCGCAAAGCTATCGTTGATCGGCACAACAATCACGTCTGCCGTCGTCGAAGCGCAAGGGCTGTAAGTCGGCGTGTGTCAGGGGGGGCCGGCCGCAGGAAGCTCCTGCGGCCGGTGATGGGAGGGGAGGTTTAAGCCGGTGACCGTCGAGCCATCAAAGAATGGTCCGACGGGTCATCAGCTTGGCCGGGTAGCCGGCGCCGGTTCGGTGGACGGCCCGCCCTGGGGTGGCGCTTCGCCTCGTTCGGCCAACTCCATCGTGTTGCCAGCCGCCGTATCCTTAGGCCGTACTACCACGCTCTTGACCCACTCGGCACCCAGGTTGAGCCCAGCGACCGTGGCTTGCGGAACCAGTTGAGAAGCACCTCGAGTGCCGTGATAGAGGTTCTCGCCTGCGCGCCTCCAACCGGGGGGCTGGGTATGGGGCAGGCTGTCCCGATTTGCATTCGTGAGGTTCTGCCATGGAACGTTGGCGCGTGCGGTCAGATCGTCCTTGCCGTCGTTCAACGCTTTGTTTTCCAGTGGTGCCGCTACGCTGTTGGCGAAGAACGGAAGCAGGGTCAGGCCCGAGGAGAAGAAGGTCGTGATGATCTGCTGCATTTTTTCCAGTGTCTCGGCATCTTCGCCTGGCGCGGCGGCGTCTCCCACTGCGGTGCGCATGGTAATACCTGCACCGACGCCAATGATTCGGTTGGCATAGTCACTGATATTGGCCATGTTGGTCGGGAGCACTTTGCTTGATTCGGCAAATGCCTTGGGCAGGAGCTCTTTCCATTCGCGCGTTTCGTTTTTCACCCGGTAGGTTGGGATCTTCTCGTCACCGTGGGTTTGAGAGTATTTGAACACTGCCTGACCGCCGGCCATAAGCGTGCCACCGACAGCGGACGCCAGGCTGCGGGCGCCGATGCCCGAAGCGTTCACGCTGGTGAATTGATTCAGGACTTCTCGTACCGCATGAGCCGCACCGAAAGCGATGTAACCGGTGAAGTCGCCGCTGATGGTGCCAAAGTTATTGGCGTTTTGTTTAAGCAGGAAATCGGTGCGCTTGTCTTCCTGCGTCTTGTCGAGCGCCTCGCGGTTAGGATTGGCAACCCGCCGCCCATTCATCGTCACCTCTTGCAGGGCCTTGGGGTACACCGACAGCGGATCGACCTTCTCCAGGCCACTGCCGATGGTTTTATCGACGATGGTCTGGATGATGGGGCGGGCGCTGTCGCTGACCACTTTATGGGCGGCCCCCAGGACGGCCGAGGTCCCAGCAGCGTGGGCTGCAAGGTGCGTACCGGCCAGCTCATCGTCGATTGCCGCGGTGCTGGCGCCGAAGTGAGTCGAGGAGGCGAAGCCTTGCGGGATGCCCGCATCGGCAAATACCGCCAGCCCCGTCCGGAATCCACTGTGGGTCTTGAGGTCAGCGACATAGTCCTGGCGACCGACGTTTTTGAGTGCCGTGTCCAGCACCTCGTTTTTCTTCGTCGCCTTCGTCAGCTCGCTGGGGGTGTCGTCCTCCTTGTCCACTAACTCCTCAAACTCCACCTGAACCTTGATCAGTTGGTTCAGTTCAGAGGTCGCCTGGTCTCGTTCGGGCTGGGAAAGGCTCTCGTTGTTCATCACACTGCGTGCGTGCTCGATGCGGCTTTCCATAAAGGTATTCAAGCGATCGGGCAGCTCTTGCGTCATGGCTTGCATGACGCCTTTGGCGTAGCCGCGGAAGGCTGCATGACTGCTTTGCAGTGACTTCAGGTCATCTCCCTCGGGGGTGTTGTCGATGACCTCCTGGCACAACGAATGATAGGCGCCGAGGGTGTTACCCACGCGCTCGCAATGTTTATCCCAGACGGCTGCGAAACCGCCGCTTTCTTTTCTGGCTTCCTTGCTCATGCCCAGGTATTCATTGAAATCCTTGGCGAATGCCTCGGTTTCCTCCTGGCCCGACAGCATCGGATGGGGCGCGCTGCCCAGGCCGGCCAGATGCTTGCGTACCTCTTGGTAGTGGGTGCCCGGCGCGTAGTCCAATGCCTTGCCTTCCAACGCCATGTGCGCCCGAGCGAAGCCGATAGGGTCGCTCTCGGGGTCCATTTTGCCGAGCTTTTTGATATCCGCCGTCAGACGACTCTGCAGGGTGGTGAATTTTTCCGCCGTCGCATTGCTTGCCTTACCGGCGAAATGGTAAGGCACCAATGATGCGGTGGAAGGGCGAACCTGCTCGGACAGGCGGGTGCCTATCGGTCTGATTTCATCGTCCTGTTGTTGACGCAACGCCGCCGCGCTGGTGCTTTGGCCTACTGATAAATCTGGCATGTCATGGTCTCCTAGAGCGACAGGGTGCTGGTGAGCCCTGCGCTACGCGGGGTGGGTTTGTGCTGGACGGTGCTGGCGGCCTGGCCTGGGCTGGCGCCATCGAAGAAGTAGCCGTTTCGCCAGATGAGCGCCATGTCGGCGGCACCGCCCATCACCCCGAGCAGGCGCTCGGCCGTGAGGGTTTCCAGGGGGACGTGGCCGATCAGGATCACCTGTTGGCTGTCACGGTTGTACGACAGCGAAGGGCAGAACGCCCCGCTCAGCAGGTACAGGTTGGTTTCCAGCAATCGCTGCAGGACCGCTTCGCGATTCGCCTCGGGCAGCGCCCCAAAGCTGCAGTAGATGAAAACATCCCCCTCGCCCACACCCGGCGTGTGCTTCAGGGAAAAGTCGACTTCCTTGACCGACAGGTTGGCCTGTTCGTAGAACGCTGACGGGGTTGGAATCATCGTGAGTTCGCACAGCTGATCGATCAGCTTGCAATAGGTGGGTGACGCCATGATTGACCTCGCATTGTCATCCAGGCACCGATGAGCGCCTGCTGCCCCTGATGAGTGACAACTGCGCCATTTCGGTTCCACCCCACCGCGTGGAACCGCTGGCGGGTGATCCGCCACCCAATGGCGCCACCTCATTCAAGGTTGACCGCCCATGCCCCGATCACTTGCACCTTTGCCGGCCCTGCGATTCGTCCCCAAAGGGTTGTCCATGCTGGCCATGGGGACCTTGCTATACGGATGCCAGCACCTCGAACCGCAGCTGACCATCGGCGATCGTTTCGCCAACGAGCCCTACCGTGCCCAGCCGCGCTGGCTCGAGCCGGTGCCCACGGACACGCTCATCGAGATTGGCGAGTCATCCCCGCAAAGCGGCGGCAGCCTGTGGGCACGCATGCGCCAGGGATTTTCCTTGCAGGGAAAAACCCAGGGCGTGGCGCGCATCGACGAACAGCGCCGCTGGTTGATGCAGCGCCCGGCTTTTCTCACCCAGACCGGACGCGCCGGCAGTCGTTACTTGCATTTCATCGTGGGCGAGTTGAACAAGCGCAACATGCCGCTTGAGCTGGCGTTGCTGCCGGCGATCGAGAGCGGGTTCAATCCCAATGCACATTCGCCTGCCCAGGCCATGGGACTCTGGCAGTTCATTCCAGCCACCGGTCGCCGTTACCAGTTGCAACAGCGAGGCGACTACGACGAACGTCGGGACATTCCGTCATCCACCCGGGCCGCCCTGGATTATCTCTCCTACCTCCACGAATACTTCGACGGTGACTGGCTGCTGGCGCTGGCCGCCTACAACGCCGGGGAAGGGCGGGTACGCGAGGCCATTACGCGTAATCGTGCTCGTGGCCTGGCGACCAACTATTGGAACCTGGCGTTGCCCGGTGAAACCCAGAACTACGTGCCACGGTTGCTGGCGTTATCGCAACTGGTCAATACACCCGAGCACTACGGGGTGAGCCTGGCGCCCATCGCAGACCAACCCTATTTCCAGATGGTCGCGCTGGCACAGCCGGTGGACCTGTCGCAGTTGGCGCAATTGTCGGGTGTTCATGAACGGGAGTTGCGCATGCTCAATCCAGCCGGGCGTGGCCGGGTCAGGGGACGCTTGCTGATGCCCGTGGAAGCGTCGCGCAGGCTCCTGGCGCAACCGGACATGATCGCCAAAGCGGCGCTGCCCCGCGTGAGCCCAGGCGAAGAGCAAGTGGTCGCCTCGCCGGATACGGTCGAGCCGCAGGTCGCCGAGGCGGCAGTGCCGCCTGGGGTGTGAGTGGACTGGCCGGGATGCGATTTATCTCAAAAATTAAATGTATTTGTGGCGAGGGGATTTATCCCCGTCGGTTGCGCAGCAACCCAGAACGTTGAACGCGACCAACCTGGCACACTGCTGTGGCAGGCTCCAGGGTCGCTTCGCAACCCAGCGGGGATAAATCCCCCCGTCACAAGGTTCAAATACCCTGGCGACTAGCCGGTTCTACAAACAATCCATCGCGACGTCCGCCAAACCTCGTGCGCGAGGGTCCATCAGGACGTAGGAACCAATGGTGTTGCAGGCGAAGCCGAACGCTACGCCGCGCTCGGGGTCGGCAAAACCGATGGTGCCGCCGGCGCCCATGTGGCCGAATGCATCGGTTCCCATGCCGTAACTGCCATTCGCCACGTCCGATTGGTTGAGCATGATACCCAGGCCGAAACGTGTGTGGGTCTGGAGGGTCGGGTCGTATTCAGCGCTGTGCTCGCGCAGCATTTCGTTAAGCAGGGGCGATTCCAGTAAACATCCGTCGAGCAGCCCGGCATAGAACTTCGCCAGGCTGCGCGCGTTGCCGTGGCCGTTGGCCGCTGGCTGGGTCATGCGCTTCCAGCCCGTCTCGTTACTGCGCCCCAACGCCATCGGTGGATTGGCGAAGGCCAGTGAACTCATGGCGGTGGGATCGTTGAGCACGTACTGCAGGACCCGACCAAAGGCCTCATCGTCAACTTCATCCTTCGTCCGTGCCATGTAGGCGCATCGAGCAATGGTCGCGTCGTCCAGACCCAGGTGGAAATCCAGCCCGAGCGGTGCCGCCACCCGTTGGTGGATGCTTTGCGCCGGTGTCAGGCCGTCCACCCGGCGCAGCAATTCACCCAGGATCCAGCCGAACAGCAACGGCGAATACGTCTGCTGATGTCCCGCGTCGGCCCACGGCTGCTCCTCGGCGATCAGGGCGGTCATGGTCTCCCAGTCGTAAAGGGTTTCCGGTGCCAGGGGCGTGCGCAGTGCCGGCAGCCCGGCGCGGTGGCACAGTACTTGGCGCAGGGTAATGGACGCTTTGCCTGCGTTGGCGAATTCGGGCCAGTAGCGGCAGACCGGTGCGTCCAGGTCCAGGCGCCCTTCGCCGACCAACTGCATGATCGCCACCGCCGTGAAAGGCTTGGTACACGAGAACAGGTTGAGCAAGGTGTCGCGTTGCCAATGCCTGTCCGGTTCCGGCCCGGCTATGCCAGACCACAGGTCGATCACCGTTTCCCCGTCGATCTGGATGCAAAGGGCTGCGCCGCGTTCGAAAGGGCTTTGCATCAGCCCGATAAACGCCTCTTTGACCGGCTCGAAGCGAGGGTCACAGTGGCCGTGGATGGAAAGTGCATGCGTCATGTCGGCTCCACACAAGGTTGAGGTTTCCCCTTGAGTGACGGTGGCCGGGCAAACGGTTCACCCCGTCATTCAGTGCGTCCGATGGAATCTTTTCGCCGGGCTCCGCCACTCAGGAGCAACGATGGCTACCCCCGGAGAGTATTCATGGCTTACGAGCGTACCCTTGATTTGAACAGTGACGCGTTTCGCGGCGAGGCGTATCGGCATTACGCGGCGCTGCGCCAGGCTTCTCCGGTGTTTTTCAGCCAGCCCGAAGGACAGTTGCCGATGTGGTACGTCACCGGTGCCCGGGAAGTCGAGGAGGTGTTGCTGGACAACGAGCGTTTCGCCCGCGACCCATCACGGATCAACCCGCAGTTCGCGGCGATGCTCGGTGGCGAGCAGTCCATCGCATTTCTCAATGAGCACATGCTCAACCGCGACGGGGAGCGTCATCGTCGGCTGCGTCGCCTGGTCAACAAGGCCTTCACTTTGAAAGCGGTGAACGCCATGCGACCGCGTGTCGAACAGATCGCCGAGTCGTTGTTGGACGCCGTACAGGCGGGCGGACACATGGACGTGGCAAGCCAGTATGCCTTCCCTTTGTCGATCACCGTCATCGCCGAACTGCTCGGCGTCCCCGCCCGGGACCATGGGGATTTCCGGCGCTGGTCCCATATGATCGTCCGGCAGGTGGGCCACGACCTGAGTGAGTTGCAGCGCTGCTACAGCGAATTCGCCGACTACATGCTCGCCTTGATCGACCAGCGTCGGGCACACCCGGTCGACGACCTGGTGTCGGCGCTGGCCCAGGTCGAGGAAGAGGGCAGCATGCTCAGTCGCAGTGAGCTGTGCAGCATGATCGCGTTGCTGATCATCGCCGGGCACGAGACATCGGCTTCGATGATCGGCAACGCCGTGCATACGCTCCTCCAGCACCCAGAGGCGTTGATCCGGCTGCGCGATGAGCCGGCGCTGATGGCCGACGCGGTCGAGGAGTTCTTGCGTTATGACTCGTCGGTGGAACGGGCGATGGTCCGCTTCGTCACCCGGGACACAGAGTTGTCCGGGCAGCGTTTGCAGCGTGGGCAATTGATCGTGGCGGTGGTGGGCTCGGCCAATCGTGACGAGACGCTCTGCGCCAACGCCGACACGCTCGACATCACTCGCCCGGCCTGCCCGCACATGTCGTTCGGCAAAGGCGCTCACTACTGCCTCGGGGCTTCGTTGGCCCGGCAGGAGCTGGAAATAGCATTGAATACGCTGCTTCGGCGCTGTCCGCGATTGCGATTGGCGGTTGATCCCGGCGCGATACGCTGGCGCTATGTGCCTAACTTCAGGGGGCCGGATGCGTTGCCGGTGTGCTGGTCGGTGGATTGAGGCGGGTCGTGCAAAAAATGGCATGACCCGAAACGCAGAGGATCATGCCCGATAAAAGATACGGCTCGCCCGACATTCCTGGCGAGCGAGCCGTGAACTCAGGCCAGGCTGGCCTCCATGGCCTGCGTTGGCGCCAATGCGCGGGGAGATGCCGTTTCGATGGGCAGCAGGTGCAGCCCATAGAGCACGACATCCGCACGCTTGTCAGCGAAGCGGGCGATACCCGGGAAACGTCCCCATTGCGTCGCCCCCAATCCTTGCACGCCGCGTTTACTCGCCTCGTTGTGCTCGATGATCCAGGCCACCAGCGTCTCGAAACCATATCGCCTGGCCAATACCACTGCGGCCTGGCCCAGGCGAATGCCCACGCCGCTGCCGATGTGGTCGTTGCGAACGTAGATCGACACTTCGCCGGTCAACCGGCAGGCCTGGGCACCCCAACAGAAGCGATTGACGATCAACCAGGCGACGACTTCGCCGCCGCGTTCGAGCACATAGATCGGATCGCCTTCCTTGACGAAACAGTCGACGAAGAACGTCATTTCCTTCAGGGAAAACGCTCTGAGCACGGGAGAACTGGTGCCCCCCAGAGCGCTTTCGTTGAAGATATTCGTCATCACAGGCAAGTCATCGGGGGTAAACCGGCGTACGCCGCGTGGCAGGTCGGGTCGGTTGTTCAAACGATTATGAGTCATGGCCGGGCTTCTCCATAAACGCTTCGCTTGAGTTGTTCACGAGCACGGAACAACCGTGAGCGCACGGTGCCAATGGGTACGCCCAGCCGTTCGGCGGCATCGCGGTAGCTGCTCTCGGTGTCCACGGCGGTCCACAGGGTTTCACGCATGTCCTTGGGCAGCGCGTCCATGGCCAGCAACGTGCGGTCCAGCAACCGCCGGTTATCGCACTGTTCGCTCAAGTCGATGTCATCGCTCGATTGGTTGAAATCGCTTTCGTCGAAAGTGCTCAGCGGTGGCTGCGCATAGAAGCGTCGAAAATGATTGCGGATGAGGTTCAGAGCGATGCCGCACAACCAGGTGTCCGGCTTGGCCAGGCCCTTGAATTTCTCCTGGTTGCGCCAGGCTTCCAGATACGTGAGTTGGATGATGTCGTCGGCGTCGTCTTGATTGAGCACACGCTTCTGCACAAACAGACGCAGCTTGCGCTCCTCGCCGAAGCTGGCGCCGGGTGCGCCTGGGCGGGTCGTTGAGGTTCGCGGCGGGAGCAGCATTACGTTCAGGCTGTTCATCAATAAATCCCTCTGGATGGGTTCCATGGCGTCGACCCGTATGTCGACGTTTTCCCCTTCAGCAGGACCTGTGCCAAACCGAATTTATCTATTATCTATTTGATATATAAGGATTTATATCTAGTGTTTTTGCTCTATTCGTGCAAGGACGTGCACGGCTTTCACGGACTTCACTGCATGAAATTGCACCGGTCGTGCCGTTGAAGAACGGCGCGTCAGGGGGGCCGCCGGATGTTTGAAAAAGGACGCGATCGGCAATGGAACCGAACGGCGTATCACCGCCACCCATTGAGCGTCCGAAACCACGCCCTTTGGTCATCATGAAAGTAGAAGCCCCGACAAACGCACACATTGCCGTCAATCTCGCCCAGGCCGCTTCGGCCGTCGCGGGCATCGGCAGGCCTGTGGAAGCGTCGCAGGCCGCGCAGTCCAATTCGATGGAAGAGGTCGGCATGACTTTCAGCCATCATGTGGAACGCAATACCAAGGCGCTGAGCCAGCGACGGATTCGCAGCGCCCGCAGTGAAGTGGGTCGCACGCGAGTCGAGACCCGTGAGCAACTGGAGGAGTGGTACGACCAGCTCGGCCATCCAGGCAAGCAAAGCCTGGGGGCAATGGCGGCCCAGGCTGGCGTGTTGCTCTGCGGCCAGCCGCGGCTTGAAGAGGTCGTGCAGTCCACGGGCGATGATCCGGCCCGGACCGACCTGATCTTGCAGCAAGTCTTGCTGGATGCCGAGGAGCAAGGCCGTCGCGTCGAAGCCAAGCGTGCCCGCGACTATCTGCAGCTATTGCGCGAGCGTTATGGGGCGCAGATTCAAGCCGGGATGAACATCGCCGAGGCTCTGCGTGCTTCGGGCGGCGATCCGGAACTACGCCAGGCGGTACGGCGGCTCTATTACGACACCGTCGTCCTCAAGCAGTCGTTGCCCACCATGATGCAAGCGTTGCTTGGCTTGTTCGGCGAAGCCGCGTTCGTGTCGGGACTGGACATGATGCGCCGCGCGCTGGCCGACGACATCGCCGCCCATACGCCCTCGCGCCCTACCGCCCTGCTGCGCACGCTGTTGATCGGCCTGGCCGCCTCGACGCAACTGGGCAGTGTCCTGCAAAGCTGTCGCGGTTTGCTTGAGCAACTGGCCTACAGTTGCCCGGCCAGCCAACTCACGGCCGTGTTGCTGCTGCAGCGGATGCTGGGGTTCGTCAGCAGTGGCCTGTCTTCGGCGGAGGTGCGCCGCATCGGCCGGGAGCTGGGCGGAGACCAGGAGCGCGATCAGTTGGTCTCTCTCAATGGTTTATATCCCTTGCTCAAGCGCTTGCCACTGGCACTCTGGCGTGATGCCAAAAGTCGCCAGGCCGCCCTGAAGAACCTGCTGGTGCTGCTGGATGAGCGTTCCCGTGGGGAGACCCGCGCACAGACCGCCGAACCGGTCATTGGAGCGCGCCCATGATTGCGCTGCTGAACAAGGTTGCCAGTGCGGCGGTGAGCCGTATCGAGGTGGCCGGTGCGTTCGTGGTACTCGGCATTGTGTTCATGCTGATCCTGCCGTTGCCGACATCGGTGGTCGATGCGCTGATCGCCATCAACATCTGCATTTCCTGCCTGCTGATCGTACTTTCGCTGTACCTCCCACGGCCGTTGGCGTTTTCCTCGTTTCCAGCGGTGCTGCTGCTGACCACGTTGTTCCGGCTGGCACTGTCGGTGGCGACCACTCGATTGATCCTGCTCCAAGGCGATGCCGGTCATATCGTCCAGGCGTTCGGCAACTTCGTGGTGGGAGGAAATCTTGCGGTGGGGCTGGTCATTTTCCTCATCCTGACGGTGGTCAATTTCCTGGTGATCACCAAAGGCTCCGAGCGCGTGGCCGAAGTTGCTGCGCGGTTCACACTGGACGCGCTGCCGGGCAAGCAGATGTCCATCGACAGCGACCTGCGCGCCAACCTGATCGATGTCAGCGAGGCCCGCCGCCGTCGCGAGGAACTGAACAAGGAAAGCCAATTGTTCGGGGCGATGGACGGGGCGATGAAGTTCGTCAAAGGCGATGCCATCGCCGGGCTGGTGATCGTGGTGATCAACCTCATCGGCGGCTTTTCGGTCGGCATGGTCCAGCATGATATGAGCGCGTCCGAATCGATGCACTTGTATGCCGTATTGACCATCGGCGACGGTCTGATCGCGCAGATTCCGGCCCTGCTGATCTCCCTCACCGCCGGCATGATCATCACCCGCGTGTCGCCGGAAGGACAGCCGGCCGGCAGCAGCGTTGGCAAGGAAATCGCCAAGCAATTGACCGCCGAACCCAAGGCCTGGGTGATCGCTTCGGTGGGAATGCTCGGCTTCGCCGCGTTGCCCGGCATGCCCACGCTGGTGTTCATTGTCATCGCCTTGATCACCGGCACGGCCGGCCTCCTCCAGTTGTACGGCCGTGCCCGACAGGCCCGTCAGGGCGAGCAGCCAGAGGTGGTTGTGACCCCCGAGCAGAACGGCGCCGAGGACCTGCGCAGCTTCGACCCGACCCGTGCCTATCTGTTGCAGTTTTCCAGGTCGATGGAAGGCAACCCGGCCGCCGAAGCGGCCATCCAGGCGATCCGCAAAAAACGCAATGGGCTGGTGGCGGGCTTTGGCCTGACCTTGCCGCCCTTCGAGATCGAGTACAGCGCGCTCCTGGAGGACGACGAGTTCCGTTTCTGTGTGCACGAGGTGCCGATGTTGCGGGCGACCTTCGGTGAGCGCATCGCCGTAGCGCGCGGTCCGTTGCCGTTTGAGCCGCAGGACGCGCAGGTAGGCAGTGAAGTCCGTGATGAGCATCAGTGGCTGTGGCTGGCACCCGATGATCCGCTGCTGGCGGACGAGCGAGTGGAAGCGGTGCCCGCGGGGGAGTTGCTGGTGGAGCGCATGAGCCGCGCCATGTTTGCCACGGGCCCGCAGTTCCTTGGATTGCAGGAGAGCAAGTCGATTCTCAGTTGGCTCGAAGCGGGCCAGCCAGAACTGGTTCAAGAGCTGCAAAGAACCATGCCCCTGGCCCGTTTTGCCGCGGTGCTGCAACGCCTGGCCGGAGAAGGCGTGCCGCTGCGGGCGGTGCGATTGATCGCCGAATCGTTGATCGAGCATGGGCAGCACGAGCGCGATGTCGGCGCGCTGACCGACTACGCGCGCATCGCCTTGAAGTCGCAGATCTATCACCAGTATCGCGACGAAGACGGCCTGCACGTGTGGCTGTTGACACCGGAAACCGAAGGGCTGCTGCGCGACGCGCTGCGTCAGACCCAGACGGAAACGTTTTTTGCCCTGGAAAGCGTGCATACCCGCGCCCTGGTCTTGCAGCTGCGCGAAGGTTTTCCGTTGCGGGCCAAGCGCGTGGCCGTGCTGCTGGTGGCCCAGGATCTGCGCGCGCCGCTGCGTGATTTGCTGCGCGACGAGTTCAATCACGTGCCCGTGCTCGCCTTCAGCGAGCTGCACAGCAACGCCCAGGTCACCGTGCTGGGGCGTTTTGATCTCGAGCAGGAAAACCTGCGGATCGAGGATGCCGCATGACGGGTTTTTCGCCTGGCGCCCGATGTGACGCCACGCGTAACGATGTAAATCCAGGCGCGTTCCATGGCCTGGCTGTGACAGTGGGTGAGGGCCGCCCGGACCTCGTCGTTCAACCGGATCGTGGGCGCACACCTGCCGCGCCTTGAGGAAATTGGCCATGTTCGAGCTGCGTGTATTGAGTGGTCTGCACCGAGGTGCGGCATTGCCGCTGGTAGGTGAGCGATGGGTGGTCGGGGCGGCGGAAGACGCCGACCTGGCGTTATACGATCCAGGCATTTGTGGGCGTCACGCAGCCCTCAGGCAAGTCGAGGGACAATGGCTGCTGGACGCGCTGGAGGGCGCGGTTTGCGATGGACAAGGCCAGCCCTGGGCGTCGACCGAGCCTTTGCCGAACAATGCGCCCTTTGCCATCGCTGGCGTCTGGTTGTGCCTGGCTCCGGCCGATCAGCCTTGGCCCGATGACGCCGCGCTGGATGCTGCTGCGCATCTCACGGCGGAGGAGCGCGAGGGCGGCCGGCCTGCGGCGCGGCCGTCATGGCTCAAGCGCCTGGGAATCGCCGCGGCAGTGGTCACTGTCGCTTCCAGCGCCTGGGCCTTCACCAGCCAACCGACGCCGACCGTGGCGCCCGACCCGGCGCAACCGTTAAAGCACGCCGAGGCGGCATTGAATACAGTCGAGGCGGTCCGCCTGGAGCTGGATCGGATGCTTCAGGAGCGCGACCTGGGAGCCGCCGTGCGGGTCGAGTCCCAGGACGACCGACTGGTCCTGGTGGGCGAGCTGCCGCGCCAACGCCTGGCGGTGGTGGAACGGCTGATCGAGCGCTTCCATGCTCGCTACGATACGTCGATCAGGGTCAGCACCAGTGTCAAGGAACGGTTGACGCAACTGCCGTTTCAGATCGCCCAGATTGTCGGAGGCAAACGTGGGCACGTGGTTACATCCGACGGCCGTCGGTTGTTCCTGGGCGACCAGATCGATGGCCTGCGCTTGACCGCGATCGACAGTGGCAAAGTCACTTTCGAAGGCGAGCAAAGCTACGAGGTCACCTGGTAATGACACAGGTGGCCATCGCACGATTGCACGCCTGGGAGGCTGGGCAGCGGGCACGCCTGCGCCGATTTGCGCCGGTCATGGTGCGCGGGCGTGTGCAGCGGGTCAGCGGTATCTTGATGCAATGCCGGCTGCCGGGGGCGCAGATCGGCGACCTCTGCCAGGTCGAGCGTGACGCGCGCGAGCCGTTGCTCGCCGAGATCGTCGGATTCGACCGACACGATGCCTTGCTCAGCGCCCTGGGTGGCCTGGAAGGCATCCGTGTTGGCGCGGCGGTGGAGCCGCTGGGCATGCCTCATCGGGTGACTGTCGGGCCGCAGTTGCTCGGCCAGGTGTTGGACGGTTTTGGCCGGCCCCTGTTGGAGGGCGGCGTGGGCGCGTTCGCCGGACCGCAGGTGTTGCATGCCTCGCAGGTGATTGGCGAGGCGCCCGCGCCGACAGCGCGACCACGCATTCACCGACCCCTGATCACCGGCGTGCGCGCCATCGATGGTCCGCTGACGCTCGGCGAAGGCCAACGTGTCGGGTTGTTCGCGGGTGCCGGTTGCGGCAAGACCACCTTGTTGGCGGAGATCGCTCGCAATGTGGATTGCGATGTCATCGTCTTCGGCTTGATCGGTGAACGCGGGCGCGAGCTGCGCGAATTCCTCGACCATGAACTGGACGATGAATTGCGGGCCCGTGCAGTCCTGGTGTGTGCCACGTCGGACCGTTCCAGCATGGAACGTGCCCGCGCGGCCTTCACCGCCACGGCATTGGCCGAGGGCTTCCGGGCCCGCGGCCAGCGGGTCCTGCTGCTCATCGATTCGCTGACCCGGTTTGCCCGGGCCCAACGGGAAATTGGCCTGGCCGCGGGCGAACCGTTGGGTCGCGGCGGCTTGCCCCCATCGGTGTACAGCCTGCTGCCGCGTCTGGTCGAACGGGCCGGGCTGAGCAACGAGGGCGCGATCACCGCGCTTTATACCGTGCTCATCGAACAGGATTCCATGAACGATCCGGTGGCGGACGAAGTCCGTTCGCTGCTCGACGGTCATATCGTGCTCGCGCGCAAACTCGCCGAGCGCGGCCATTACCCGGCTATCGACGTGTTGGCCAGCTTGTCGCGAACCCTGGCCAATGTCGCCGAAACCGATCATTTGCGGGCGGGTATCAATCTGCGTCGGTTGTTGTCGGCCTACGACCAGATCGAGCTGATGCTGCGCTTGGGCGAGTATCAGGCCGGCGCCGACCCCGTGACCGACCTGGCAGTGGAGTCACGCGGCGCCCTGGACGCTTTCCTGCGCCAGGACCTGCGCGAGCCTGAGCTTTTCGCGTCGACGCTCGCCCACATCCAACAGTTGACCGCCTATGTCCCGGGCTGATCTGGACGCTCTGGCGCCGGTGCGCCGACACCGCGAAGCGCAGGCCGAAAGGGCCTGGCGCCTGCAGCGCGATCTTTTGCGCGAGCATGAAGCGGCGGTCGCCGCCGCGCGGGCGCGCTGGCAGACGGCGTGCGAACAGCAGGCGGTGCAGCGCGAGGCGCTGTACGGCGAGCACCGTGGCCGTGGGCTGAGCGTTTGCGAACTCAATGCCTGGAGCACCGAGGAACGGCGCTTGATCGGCGAGCTGGCGGAGCAAGCGCGGGCGTTGCAGGCGCTCGACGAGCAGCAGGCGCAACAGGCACGGAATACCGAAGCCGCCCAGCAGCGGCTGCAAGGGCGCAGGCGTGACCTGGAAAAGCTCAGCGCCATGATGGAGTACCTGATGGAGGCCCCAAGTGATGAATGAACGCACCGTGCGCGGCGGACTCTCTCCGCATGGCCCCTCTGCGGCTGCACCCGTTCACCACACGCCGCGGGCCTATGAGCAACCAGCGGTGCAGGTGAACCGGACCAGCCGTCCGCTGGCCCGTGAGCCCATGCCTGCACTCGAGCGCGATCCTGAGGTGACGGCCGAGCGCACTGACGGCTACTGGTTTCGCCAGTGGGTGGATGCGCCACGGGGCGGTTCCGAGGACGACACGGCGGGCACCGGTTTCCTGTCAGGGCTGGTGAGCCAGGAGCGTGGCGAAGTGGAGGCTTTCGTCGATCAGCTTTCGCCACGCTTGCGCGCCACGCTCGACCAGCAATTGGATCTGTTGCTGCACCTTCCTCACCTGGGGCGGATCAGGGTGTCTGCGCAGCGTCGGGGCGAGGCGTCCGGCTGGGACATTGGCCTGAGTGGCGAAAATGAAGACGTCCAGGCGCGGCTATCGAGTCGATCCGGTCGCCTTGAGGAAGCTCTGGCCCAAAACCTGGGCCAGCCGGTGACCGTGCGTGTGGAACGCGAAGAAGGAGCAAGCGTGACATGACGATACGTGCATTGAAGCTGCCCCAGGTTTGCAGCGAAGACGTCAGCGCCCGTCGGCTATTGGGCGCGGGTGTCAGCTTGCCCTTCCAGGTGGCGGGCGAAACGGGCCTGCTGGAATTCATGCCGTGCAGCGGCGCAGCTCGAGGCACGCCCTGCGTGCTCGAGTGCGCGCATGGTGCCCTGGCTCTCGACGAGCCGGGCCCGGTATTGAGCCTGTTCGGCGAATGTCCGGTGGTCCTGCCGGCCGAGCCAGGCCTGGACGATGCCTGGTTCTGGGCTCTGTTTCATCAAAGCCTGAGCGAGTCCCTGCGCCAGGCATTCGGCTTTCTCAAACCGCTGGCCGGGCCAGCGGTCAGGGGCATTGCTTGCCGAGTCGAAGTGAACGTGGGCGTGGCTCGCGTCACGAGTCATCTGGAAATGCCCGGTGCGACGTTGCTGGGGCTGCTTCGCGCGGCGCCCTGGCAGCGCCGGACGGGGCCCTGGCGCGAGGATCATGTGCTGAACGTTCCACTGCCGTTGGGACACCTGGCGCTGACTGACGGACAACTGGCCGCGCTGCGTCCCGGTGACGTGTTGGTGCCGGAAACCGCCTTGTTCGATTCATCCGGCCAAGGCCTGATTCGCCTGGGCCGGCATTGGTTGCAGGTGCGGGTACACAGCCGTGCCGCGCCGTTGCGCCTGACCCTGCTTGCTCTGGAGGAGACCGCTATGAGCACCACCGCCGATACCGACATCCTGGTGCCCGACTGGGACGATGCCAGCCGTTACGAACCAGACATCCAGGCGCCCGAGGCCATCGACCCTCCGGCACCTGCCGATGCAGAGCCTGAAGTGCCGGAGGTGGCGATGGCCGAGTCAGGCGCGGCTCACATCGCCGAGCGTTTCGACGACCTGCCCTTGGCGCTGACGATACGCTGCGGTCACTTGAGTCTGACCTTGGGCGAGCTGCGCAACCTGGCGCCGGGGGCTGTGCTCGAGGTACAGGGCGTGGCCCCGGGCGCGGCGGCCTTGTTTCATGGCGAACGAGCCCTGGCCCAAGGCGAGCTGGTGGAGATCGATGGCCGGCTGGGCCTGCAGATCACTCGCCTGGATGTGGCTGGATGAGCTTCCAGGGGGTCGACCCCTTTCTGCTGGCGCTGTTCATCGGTGGGATTTCGTTGGTTCCCCTGTTGCTGATCATTTGCAGCGCCTTCCTGAAGATCGCCATCGTATTGACGATCACCCGCAATGCCATCGGCGTGCAGCAGGTTCCGCCCAACATGGCGCTGTATGCCATTGCGCTGGCCGCGACGCTGTTCATCATGGCGCCGGTCGGCCACGACATCGCCGCAGAGCTGAAGGAGCGGCCCTTGGATTTCAGCAGTACCGAGGCGTTGCAGGGTTCGGCCTTGAACGCGGTCAAACCGCTGCAAGCCTTCATGTCCCGCAACACCAATCCGGACATCCTCACCCACCTCCTGGAAAACACCCGGCGCATGTGGCCAAAGGAGCGCGCCGAGCAAGCCAGCCGGGACGACCTGATGCTGCTCATCCCGGCGTTCATGCTGTCGGAGCTCGAAGCCGGCTTTCAGATGGGATTCCTGATCTATATCCCGTTCATCGTCATCGACCTGATCGTGTCCAATCTGCTGCTGGCGCTCGGCATGCAGATGGTCGCGCCGATGACCATTTCCTTGCCGCTCAAGCTGCTGGTCTTCGTCCTGGTGCAAGGTTGGACGCAACTGCTCGACAGCCTTTTCTATTCCTATCTTTGAGGGCAAGCGATGGACGCGCTGACATTATTCAAGGAAGGCATGTTGCTGGTGGTCCTGCTTTCCGCGCCGCCCCTGATCGTGGCGGTGATCATTGGCGTGCTGACCTCGCTGGTGCAGGCCCTGATGCAGATCCAGGATCAGACCCTGCCTTTCGGCCTCAAGCTGGTGGCAGTGGGGCTGACCCTGCTGGTTACTGGCCGCTGGATCGGCGGAGAGTTGCTGGGACTGCTGCGCCGGGCCTTTGAAATGATGGCCAACACCTGATGACGGCCCAGGCATTCGTTCCGTACTTCGACCTGTTGCTATCGATTGCCCTCGGCATGGCGCGCATTTACCCGGTGGCCTATCTGGTCCCGGTGTTCTGCTTCCAGCACCTGCGAGGCTTGCCGCGCCATGCCGTGGTGTTCGCCTTGGCCATGTTGCCGGCGCCGGGCATCCGCCAGGCCTTGATCGATGCCCAGGTGAACTGGCTGACGCTGGGTGCTCTGATGTTCAAGGAGGTGGTGCTGGGCCTGCTGCTCGGAGTGCTGCTGGCAATGCCGTTCTGGCTGTACGAGTCGGTGGGGGCCTTGCTCGACAACCAGAGGGGTGCGCTTATCGGTGGCCAGTTGAACCCGGCACTCGGTACCGATACGACGCCCTTGGGCCACCTGTTCAAGGAAATGACGATTCTGCTGCTGGTCGCCACCCTGGGCATCGGCACACTGACGCAGGTGATCTGGGACAGCTACCTGGTGTGGTCGCCGACGGTTTGGTTGCCGTTGCCCGGCGCGGATGGCTTCGGGGTGTTTCTGGGACTGCTCGCCGAAATGTTCATGCACATGATTCTCTACGCCGCGCCTTTTATCGGCCTGTTGTTGCTGGTGGAGTTCGCCTTGGCCTTGCTCAGCTTGTACAGCCCCCAATTGCAGGTGTTCGTTCTTGCCATGCCCGCCAAGAGCCTGGTTGGGCTGGGCTTCCTGCTGTTCTACCTGCCCACGCTGTGGGACGCGATGGCGGGGCGTCTCGGGCGATACGGGGAAATCCGGCACCTGCTTCACCAACTGTTGCAGGCGCCCTGAAGGAGAGGCTCGTTCATGAGCGAGGACAGCGGCGAGAAGACCAAGCGTGCGACACCGAAGAAAATCCGCGACGCACGCAAGAAAGGCCAGGTTGGCCAAAGCCAGGACCTGAGCAGCCTGCTGGTGCTCACGGCTGTCACCGAAGTGGCTTTGACCCAGTCTGATAACAGCATGCAGGTGTTGGGAGAATTGGTTGCGTTCCCGCTGCATCGGCTGGATGTCGACTTCGTGCGTGCCTTCGAGGAAACCCTGGCCCATGCCGGTGGCGTGCTGTTGAGTTTCACCTTGATGACCGTGGGGCTGGCGATTGCCACGCGCCTGATCGCCGGTTGGGTGCAGTTCGGCTTCCTCTTCGCACCTGAGGCCCTTCACCCCGACCCCAATCGCTTGAATCCGTTGAATCAGGCCCAGCAGATGTTTTCCGCCCAGGCGCTGATCCAACTGTTCATGGGGCTGGTCAAGGCGGTGTTTATTGCCAGCGTGCTTTATCTGGTGACCATGCCCGCCCTCGGGTCATTGATCAGCCTGGTCAACGGTGACCTCAACACCTATTGGCGCGGGCTCGCCGGCTTGTTCCGACACATCATGCATATCTGCCTGGGTGTGTTGCTGGTGCTGGCGATTCTCGATTTTGGCTTGCAGAAGTATTTCTTCGCCAAGCGCCTGCGCATGAGTGAGGAGGAGGTGCGCAAAGAGTTCAAGGAAATGGAAGGCGACCCGCACGTCAAGATGCACCGCCGCAGCCTGGCCCGGCAATTGATTGACCAACCCGCCAGCAAGGACACCCAACCGGTGGAGGAGGCCGACATGGTGGTGGTCAACCCGACTCACTTCGCCGTCGCGCTGCTTTACCGCCCCGAGGAAACCCCGTTGCCGCAGCTGATCGTCAAAGGTGTCGATGCCGACGCCCGCGCGCTGATCGAGCGAGCCAAGGCTGCGCGAGTCCCGGTCATCCAATGCATCTGGCTGGCGCGGACGATCTATCGCGAAGACGTCGGTGCCTATATCCCCAGGGAAACGCTCCAGGCGGTTGCGCATATCTATCGGGTGTTGCGCGAGTTGGATGATGAGGCCAAGGCCGATGTGCTCGAAATCCCGGAATTGAACCTGCGTTGAGTCGATGGAACCGGCGTGCGAGGGAATACCACTCAACGAGTGAGCCAGGCTCGCCCGGGTGATACCGGCTTGTCGACCTGGCACCGTATACACAGTCAATCGTGGAGATTTCCCATGCCTGAACCTAGCTCGCTATCCAGCTCCATCAGGGGCACGGGTGCCCTGCATGGCACCGAAGGCCTGCACTCGTCACGTTCACCCTCATTGAGCCAACAGCCTCGCGAGGCGCAGCAGCGCACCGGCACTCAAAGTTTGCATGGGCGAGGACGCTCGTCCTCGACGCCCCCTGCGGTGCATCAGCGCGGTCGGACCCGAACCCGGGACTCTCACCGCCCGGCTGCACCGTCCGGCGATCGGCCGTTGGATGAAGCGCAGAGCTCCAGCCCCACTCCGGAACCGCGCACGCCGGACTCGTTCATGAGTGAAATGGAAACCCGTCAAAAGCAGTTGATGGAAAAGCAGTTCGACATGCAGATGCGTATGGAGGAGCGCCAGAGCGCCATGACGCTCGTCAGAAGCTCTGCCGATATGGCCAAGTTGATGAGCGACACGGTGACGGAGATCACCAAGGGTTTCATGGACACTGCAAGGAAAGTACAGGAGAGTGGCGAAGCGATGAAGCTTCGATAAAGCGATGAGCCTGCGTAAAACTCTGTAGGAGCTGTCGAGTGCAACGAGGCTGCGATCTCTCCCCAACCACTTGAACCTCAAGCGAAAGATCAAAAGATCGCAGGCTTCGCCAGCTCCTACAGCGCTATCCCAGTCGGGCGCGGCGGGTATTGAGCGAGGCCGGACGAGGGGCACTGGGCGTCGCAGGCAACGCCAAGTGTGTCCGAACTTCACCGACCTGGGCGACGAAGCCTACGATCCAATGGCAGAACCGCGGCTCATCGAGCATCGACAACGGACAATGAGCACACAAGCGAACGCTGCCCTTATCGTCCAGGGCCAGCCAGCTGCCGCCGAGCAAATCCAATCGAAAGTTGAGTTCCAGCAGGCGTTTTTGCAGACCGGGCGTGTGGGAAGGTACGTCGAGCGAGCAATGGAGAATCGCGACATCGCCGTGATCGGGCAGCTCAATGATCACGGCTTCGCGGTTGCTCGCGTCATACAGCGCGCATACGCCGCCCTCCAGCTGCAGAACCGCGTGCAAATGTTCCGCGAGAGCCTGGATCAGGCGCTGGGCAAACGGTGTGACGGACATGGGGAATCTCCCTCAGTAAGTTACCGAATAGTCATCGAGGTCTTCCAGGCCCAGCAGCGACAACTGCCGGGACTGGATTTCATTGAGCATCTGCGAAGAGATGGGTGGCTCAGGCAGAGCCTGCCAGACCACCAGCGCCCGCTGCGGATCAAGAAACAAGAACAGCTGAGCGAAGTCACTCGGATGGGCAAAGCGCCGTTCGAGCGCGCGCTGGATCTGGTTGAGGCCCAGCGCCTGGCTTTGTACCTGTAGCGCCAGCCCCACGCTGTGAGGTTCCCGGCGCAGACAGAACTCAATGCCCGGGGCAATTTCCCAATACGTCGCGATGCCGGCGATGATGTTTTTCTGAAAGGCCTGGCGCGTGCTTACGCTGTGTACCGAAAAAGACATACCGTTCAGTCCTCCAATGGGACGATCGAATGGTCGAGCGGGTGTTCGGGGGAGCCCAGGCCGCCGCGCATGCCAGGCGACCACCAGATCACCAATCGGCCGTTGTCGGGTTCGGCGCGGCTACAGGCGTCGCCCTGGCAGCCCCAGCGACTTGCACAGCCGGCGAACACCGGCAGACTCAGCAGTAAGACGAGCAGCATCGGCGTGCGACTCATGGTGCGATCCTCGCGCTGGTTTGCAGAAGAGACGAGCGTGCGCCGCCTGGCGTGCGCTTGGGTTGTTTCATGACGACGAACACTTCCGTTTCCTCGCCGGGTTCGAGCCACACCTTCGGCCAGGCGGAGGTGGCCATGGTCCAGCGGCTGCTGCAGCTCGCTTCGTCGAAGCGCAGCCGATTCGCGCCGTCGTTGTGCACCACGCCCACGGCAATGCCATAGTCGGGGCCGGCGAACCATTGCGCTCGGGAGGCGTCGAGCGACAGACCGGGCGGTAGCGCGCACAGGGTATCGGGCGAGTAGGGAGTCGAGGCGGCCTGTTTGAATGTCGCGGGAATGTTGCCGTCGGCAAGTTGCGCGAGAACATCGCTGATTTCGAGGCGCCCGATGGGGCGAGTGCCGTTGCGACGTTCTTCGAGGCGTGCCATGGCGCTGTCGACCTGTTCACGATCAAGGGCGGAGATATAGCGGGCCGGGTCGACCTGATCACCGATCAGGCGGGGCGTCAGGATGAATACCCGTTCGCGGCGGCTGGTTTCGCGCGTGGTCGAGGAAAACAGCAGCGGCCCGACCAACGGGATGCGTCCCAGCCACGGCACCCGTTCGAGGTTGTCGCCGGTTTCTTCGGTATGAAACCCGCCCACCACCAACGACCGGCTTTCCCCCATCACTGCTTGGGTGCTGACCACGCCCCGCCGGACGCTGGGCGTCTGCTGGCCCACTTCGGAGGGTTCGATGCGGCCATCTTCGATGTCCAGGAACATCTGGATCTGATTACGGCCTCCGGTCTCGATGGTATGGGGCACGACCTGCAGGCTGGTGCCTGCCGTGATGGGCTCGACGGTGGCCACGCGTTCACCGATGGCGGAGATGTACTCGGTCCGGCTGAAGTCAATGACCGCGGGTTGGTTCTCCAAGGTCAGCACCGATGGATTCGCTACCACCGAGGCCAGGCCGCGACCTTCCAGGGCACGAAGCTGCGCGGAAAAGTCGCCGTAGTCCTGGATGAACACCGTCGAACTGGCGCCGGGGCGAATCATCGAGGCGCCGCCGATCAAATCGCCGCTTTCGACGTTCCAGTTCGAGGCCAGCTCGGCCAGTTGGGTGCGGTCGATGTCGAGGATGATTGCGTCGATCTCCACCAGTTTGCGCGGTACGTCCACATCACGAATCAACGGTGTGTAGAGTTCCCGCCGTTTGGGTGAGTCGTAGATCAGCACGGCGTTGTTGCGCACGTCGGCTTCGACACGGATCCGTCCCCGTCCGCCCTTGCCGCCGCTTTCGCCGGCCTGTACACGGTGGGTGTTGGGGCGTCCCATGCCATTCAATGCCAATTGCTCGATATTGCCCATGGTCATGGCCTGCTGGGCCTCCATGTTCTGGAACGACGCTTGCGGAGAAGTGGTCTGCATGCCTTGGGACACGGCGCTGCGGCTTTCCAGTAGGCCTTTGAGAATGCTGGCGACTCCGGGAATGACCAGCGTATCGCCTCGGTACTTGACGCTGCGGTCGGCGGCGGTGGCGTAGCGCAGTGGAAAGCTCATCACTTCCTGCTTCTCTTCGGGCGTTTTGCGCGCTTCGGCAAATTGCGCCACCAGGCGCACGTAGCGTTCCGGGCCGGAGACCAATACCACGCCTTCGTCGGGCAACTCACCCCAACCGAAACGCGGATCCAGCAGGCCGATATCGGTCAAGGCTTGCTTCATGTCCGGCGCGGCATCGGCAGAGACCTCCAGGCGCGTGGAGTCTTGGTTCTGCAAAGGGCTGACGTACAAAGAGTTGCCATACGTGAACCATTGGAAGCGATTCTCCAGCCCGAGTCGGTCGAGGAACGCCTGGGGGCTATCGGCGCGCATCCGACCATCGACGGTCCCTTTTACGGTCCCGTCGAGCACCAGTTGCACCCCGAAGGTGTTGGCGAAGTCACCCAGCACCTTGGGTAGGGGAGTGTTCTGGGCATCGTAGGCGTATGGCGTGTTCTTCCAGTCGGTCGGTATCGCTGCCTCCAGCGGCATGCCCGCGCCAAGTGCGCCGGCCAATGCCAGCGCGAGCAACGAAGATTTCTTCCAGCAGCGCGCGATCGACAAGTTGCCCGCGAGCATCGAGCGGTACGGTGCAAGCCACCTGTTAGGCATGACGGATTCCTGTTCCGAGCGGGTGAAAGCGCGTGGGGCGTCGAGCCCCGGCACGTTGGTCTTTATTGAGGATCGATTGCCAGGTGTCGCGCTGGTTGAGCAGCGCTTCCAGCACTTCGAACACGTCGTCGATGTGCGCGGCTGGCGCCAGCGGTGCCAGTAGCCATAACCGCTCGTCCTGCGGCGAGCGGGCGAGTGCACCGGGGAATCGCGAGAGGCTTGGGTGCGCCAGTCGAAGCAGGTCTTCCACAGACGTCTCCTGTGCTGGAGCAACGGTCAGCTCGACCGATACCAGCAGGCCGTCGTCGAGTTTGTTGAAGATCGCTTCGCCATCGTCGATGACAATGGCGAAATGCTCCGGGCCGTCGGCGCTGGCGTTCCAGCGGGCGAGCTGTGATCGCAGCTCATGGCATTGCATCGATGATCGCCTTGGCGAGGTTGTGGTGGGCGGCGGTTTGTTGAGTCGCCGCGTTCACTGCGACCGACATGCCGTTCATGCTGGTCACGAACGAATGCATATCGTCGAGAGACTGGCTCTCTGCCGCGTTCATCGCAGAGTTGTTGACGTTGTCCGTCGCGCGCTGGAAGTAGGTGTCGAGGCGGCGTTGGACGGCTTCGATAGAAGACATGGGCGGTTCCTCCGAGGTAGGCGTATTCACCGGATGAGTGGTGACTATGCCGACGGCGGTTCCGCAAAAAATGAGGAAAAGGTCACGGGTTCCGGGTCGTTGGGGCTTACCACTACGGCTCAGGCAGGCGCAACGCCTCGACAGCCGTGGCCCAGTCGAGCAGAAACGTGCCACCTGGTGTCTCCAGCAGCAGCTGATGCACCGCCATGTCGGCGTCTGCCACCGCCGTCCAAGGACGTTCGCCGACGGTACCCAGGCTTCGGGTCAGGTTCGCCAGGTCATCGGGATGACAGCGAAGGGTGGCACTGACCGGTTCGTCCTGTCGCGACGCAAGCTGACGGACAAGCGCATCGATGCGTGCCTGGTCCGGAACATCATGCAAAAGCGTCCCCAGCGCCTCGTTGACCAACTGGGCGGCGCTCGTTTCGATCCGCTGCCACATGTCCTGGCGCTGGGCTTCCCAGGCAGCGAGCACGGTTTCGGCTTGCTCCCAGAACTGCGCTTGAGCCGCGATCACCGCCGCGTCTGCTTGTTCGGCGGCCTGCTCGATCAACCGCGCGGCTCGCATTTGGGCCTGTTCAAGAACGGCCTGCGCCCGGCCGCAGTCAACCAGGGTTTCGCGAGCAACATAAGACTGCAACAGGCCTTGGCCATCGGGGCGCAGTTCAAGCGAACGCCGAGCGAACATCATGCATCTCCATTCGGGTGGGCGCCGGGGCCGCCAGGCTTTGCTCGGCTTTCCAGCTCGCGGACTGCCAAAGCATGTTGAGTTTGGCGGCGGGAGGTTGGGGGGCGGGCAACGACTCGATGGCGTCAATTCTGCTGCGTGGAAATGCCAGGCGAGCACGTTCCCAGGTCCGAACGTCCAGCCAGGCGCGCAGCAGTACAAGGGGATCCTGGTCTAGCTCGAGCCAGTGGCCGGGACGCAACGCTTTGGCGGTGCGCTCGCACCAGGCTCGGTCCTGTGCCGACAGCGTCCCCGTCGTCGTTGACGGCGAGCACGTGTTTGCCACCAGTTGGCAGGCAAGGCTCAAGGTCCGGGGCGTGCCGCAACACAGCGATTGTACTGACGGAGTCGGCTTCGGCGCAGTACAAGGGGTCATGCCGAAACTGCGGGCAAGCGCGGCATGATGCCCTCGGGCCAAGGCGTCGATTTGTCGTTCGGTCAACAGGCGAAGTATTGGCGGATACCAGTCACGGTCCGCTTCGCGCCACGCATGATTCCACCAGCGAGCCCATTCAAGCGCCACGCTCATGCGGCGCTCCCATTGCTATCTGGCTTGGCTTCCGGGCTTTTTACCGCAAACAGCGAAGGCGTCGGGTGGCTGGGCGGTGCGGCGGGGGCTGCGGTCTTGCGGTCGATAAATCGTGGCAGCACCAATACGCCTTTGCGCCATAACCTGTAGAGGCCGTACAAGACGCCCATGAGCATGGCAAGCAAGGCAACGCTGACCGACACGGTCACTGCCCTCCAGAAGCCGACATCGTCGGCCCGCATGAGGAAAGGCCCGAAGTACGCCATCTTGCGCCGTTCCTGATACGCCGCGGCGGGAACGAATACCACCGACAGCTTGGTCGCATTCTGGGCCGCATCGGCCATGCCCGGGATCCCGCTAGCGACCAGGTTGCGTACTCGCGGCGTAATGCTGTCCGGGTCCAGGGCGCTGGTGTGCTTGATGAATACCGACGCCGATGCGGGTTGGACCGGCTCACCCGGGGCCACCCGTTCCGGCAGCACCACATGGACCCGGGCAAGCACCACGCCGTCAATCTGTGACAGTGTCGATTCGAGTTCCTGGGACAGTGCATAGATGTAGCGGGCACGCTCTTCCATCGGCGTGGAGATCACCCCTTCCTTGCGGAAAATCTCACCCAGGCTGGAGCGCGCCCGACGCGGCAGCCCAGCCGCTTCGAGTACCTGCACGGCGCTGTTCATGTCGGCCGGCTCGACCAGCACGGTCAGTCCGTCCTTGTCGACCTGCTTGCTGGCCTCGACGTTTTTATCCGCCAACGCGGCAATCACTTCATTGGCATCCTGCTCGGAGAGGCGGCTGTGCAGCGCGGTCCTTTCGTCGCAACCGGCGAGCAGCAGGCACAGCACAATGGGTGAGAAGACGCGCATGCACATAGCCGGATTTCCCTTTACTGGAGATTGGTGAGCTTCTCGATCGCCTGGGAACCCTTGCTGACGATTTTCGCAGTCATCAGACTTTCCAGGTGGAAGGAAGACAACGATCGGTTCGACTGCAACATGTCCTGCGGGTCGGCGGTTCGGATGGCTTTGAGCATGTCCCGGTTGGCGCGATCATTCAGCCGCTGCAACTCGCCGGAGCGGTTGGATAACGAATCGATGATTTTGGCCGCGACATTGTTTTCGCTGTCCGGAGCGGGGGCTTTTTCACGCATTTGCGCATTGAACCAGCTGACGTCGCTGGTCTCGGCGCCCGTGCTTGGCCTGGCGCCGGTTCTAGCAGTGGAGGGGGCAGCACTGGTAGGGTCGATAGCCTGTATGTTCATGGAGTCTCTCCAATTCAGAAAATGGGCTCTTCAGGCGCACATCAGCCTCAAGACATTGCGAGCGCTACCCGTAACGCTCAGGTGAAACTCGATTTCCTCCCGGCTACGCCTGCCGCGCCGCGGCGTCGGGAGGTGCTGGCCGGCCAAGCGGGCCAGGGCGAAGTCCAGGTCTTCAAGGGCGAGTTGGAACAGCCGCGTTTCGCGAGCGTCCAGCCATGTGCCGCAGGCAATACGTTCGGTCCAGGTCCACGTTGTTGCCTCCGGGCTCGCCGGAGGGGGATATCGCGCCGGGTGCTGGTCCATGAAACCCGCAACCTCGAACAGCAGGTCCAGGTCTTCCTGCTCATAACGCGCCTCGCCCTCGTCTTCGTCGATGTCCAGCAACGTCAACAGCTTCCTTCGGCCCAGGACCGCGATGATCTTGAGGAGCAACAACAGGCTCGTGTCATGACGACCACGCCGCCTGGCACGGTCGCCTTCCATCTCCCAGGCGCCGAACAGTGCGCCGCAGAATGGGTTGTTGGCGTTGCCGAAGTCGCTCTGGTTGCCGACATCGTTGTCGCCGATGGGCTGCCGACCGTGGGCGATCATCTGCGCCAGATCGTTGAACAGGTCTTCATTGGAATACGCATCGTCGCTATCGGCGTCGAGCGTGGAGCCGGTACCGCCATTGATCTCTTCGATAATGTCTTCGAGGACCAGGTGCAAGGGGGCTTCGGTCTGCGCGGCCTGCCTGTCTTGTGGGCTCGGCAAACCAGGTCGCGAATGCCCGTCGACCGACCCATGTTCACTGCCCCATTGGATGAGCGACTCGCGTAGCCGGCTACCCGCGCCATGCAGCGTCAGGTGCTCGGCGACCCGATTCGCCAGGCCGACCGGGGTCGAGGGCTGGCGCTGCGTCGAATCCTCGCTGGGCCGTTCCCTGGGAATATAAAGGCTGTCTGGCGCATGAATCTGCATAGGGCTCGCTCTCATGACGCTTGAGGTTCCCCGCCGGAGCGGGGCTGAAGCGAGAGGTCAGAATCGTATGCCTTTCGACGCCTCCCCCATGGCGGTGATGGCCTTGGTTGCAGAGTCCATCGAGCCCGCCGCAATCGCGTTCATGGTATCGGCGACCAGTTTTTTCTGGTCGAATTGGGATTTCATGGTTGTCATCGCAGCTGAGGTCGCGTCCATCTGCTGCATGGCAGCCATGGAAGCGGCGAGAGAAGCTCCACCAAAACTCATAGTCGTATCTCCGGATTGTGGAAGGGCGAGACGATCGCGAGCGTCTCGACCCATAAGTGGCGACCGTTGCGAAAACGGTTCCACCGATCCACTCAACTCGTCGATATTTGCAGGCATTTCATCCGGTAATACAGCGTCCGTCGGGCGATGCCCAGCTCGGCGATGACTTTGTCGATGCAGTGGTGGTGACGGCGCATGCAGTCTTCGATCAGGATCTTTTCGAACTGTTGCAGATGCTCTTTCAACTTGAGTGTCGAGCTGTTCTGCTCCAACTGCTCGGCGCGGGGCAATGGCGGTAGGCCCAGCACGTAGCGCTTGGCGGCGGATTGCAGCTCGCGGATGTTTCCAGGCCAGGCGTAGCCGAGCAGCTGGCGCAACAGCGCTGGCGACGGAGCGATATAGGGCCGATCGAGCGCCAGGGCTTCCCGGTGCACGAGGGACTGGAACAGCGGCACGATGCGTTCCTTGCGGCTGCGCAATGGCGGCAATTTGAGGCTGATGATGTTCAGCCGAAAATAAAGGTCCCGGCGAAACTCGCCGCGTTCGACCATTTCCGCCAACGGGCTTTGAGCCGAGGCAATGACCCGCATGTCCACCGGGATATTCTGGGTCGAGCCCAGCCGCTGCACGGTCCGGGACTCCAGGACACGCAGCAGCTTGGCCTGCAGCCCCAACGGCATGCTGTCGATTTCATCCAGGTACAGCGTGCCGTTGTGTGCTGCTTCGACGAATCCTGCGCGATTCTGGCTGGCTCCGGTAAACGCACCGGTATTGGCGCCGAAGAGCTGGCTCTCGGCCAGGGATTCGGGAATGGCGGCGCAATTGATGGCAACGAACTTGCCGGCGCGACCGGACATACGATGGATCTTCTCCGCCAAGGTATCCTTGCCGGTGCCAGTTTCGCCGCGCAACAGCACGTCGACCCCAAGTGGGGCCACGCACTGGGCAAACGCCTCAAGGTTGAGAACATCCTCTTTGTTGGAAGCGGAAAGTGCAGCGCATAGCAACTTTTGCATCACTGACGATTCCATTTTTTGTTTGGTTTAGGAGGGTCGACAAGTAGAACGATGAAAAGGCGTGTACAACTTCCTCGCTATATAGGGCCGCCATGCAACGTAGGAGAACCACCAATTGCTGTACGAGGTTTAGAGAACCGATTAAAGAAAAGTTCACGTTACGCGGGCGGATATTAAACGATTCAGCTTGCCGGTCAGGACGCCCCGAAAACCCCTCTGATACCCGTCTGGCATGGGGTACAGGGGAAAAAAACGGGCGCATCGAGCGCCTCTGGAAAAATTGGATCCGACAAACGGTTCAGCCAATGAGGTCGCTTCGAGCAATGACTCTAGAAAGCAAGCAAGCGCTCCAACTTGCAGGGCCCAGGACGGCAAGTTGAAAATACGTATCGTAGTTTGACTGGATCAGTTCGAAGTCGACCAGGGACAATAACAACCCACTGCCAGTGTATGCGTTGCATTAACTTCCCGGATAACACTTAGTGCCTCGAGAATCGGCTCGATAAAGCTGTTGCTCGAATTGCAGGTCAAGCCTTCGCTGTAGGGACCGAAATACGCCAGCTTGCCGCTACGGTCCCAGATCGCCACGGCGGGGCTGGCGGGAATCTGCCCGGAGCCTGGCAACGCCGCGAGGGGTTTGAGTCGGTTGAGGGTGGCAGGCAGATAACCTTGGCTGCCGGTCTTTTGCACTGCGTAGAACTCGACGCCTTGCGATGCATATTTATCGACCAGTTCGGCCAGGTGCTGCTGGTTGCCGACATTGCATGGGCAGGCGGGATCCCAGAAATGTACCAGGCGGATCGGGCCGGGGCCGGCCAAGTCGGGGGGGAGGCGCAAAGGGTCGCCGGAAAATACCGCCGTGTGTTCGCTGAACGCTCGCAGAAAACGTCCCTGGAACCAGTCGTAGGCGATCCACAACACGGCGGCGCATCCGAGGGCAAGCAGGCTGGCAAGCAATGTCGTGCGGTGGGACGGGCGCATGGAGTCGATCCTCTGAGGCCGCGTAGCTTGCCATGCCTGGCGCGACAGATGAATATCGCAGGCCTACAAAGTCTGTTTCGCGCTTTGCGCTTTGGTCTGGAAATCCTATGCCCGTCAGTTTCGACCCCGATCACCTGCGTGCCAGCCTGCAACCTTTGGCTCAGTGGCAGCCGTTGTCTGCGCAGGCGCTGGCATATCAGCGGTTCTACGGCCTGGATTTTCCCCACCGCACATTACGCAAGGGTCTGGGGCGTTTCGAGATAGACGGATATGAGCTGGTCGGTCAGGTCTGGTGGCCGGAAAAAGCTGTAGCGACGCTGTTTCTGTTCCACGGCTATTACGACCATATGGGGTTGTACCGGCACTTGATCGAGTGGGCGCTGGAGCAGAAATTCGCCGTGATCGCCTGTGACCTGCCGGGACACGGCCTGTCCAGTGGCGAACGCGCCAGCATCGGTGATTTCGCCGAGTACCAGGCCACGTTGCAAGGCTTGCTGACCGAGGCCGGGACGCTGGAGCTGCCGCAACCCTGGCATCTGTGTGGGCAAAGCACCGGCGGAGCCATTGTGGTTGATCACGTGCTCAACCAGGGTGCACACAGTCCGGCCCAAGGCCAGGTCATCCTGCTATCGCCCCTGGTGCGGCCGCGGGCCTGGGGCTGGTCGCGCTTGAGCTATTACTTGCTCAAGCCCTTTGTAACCGGCATCGCCCGACGTTTCAGCGAGAACTCCACCGACCCGGACTTCCTGCCGTTCCTGCAAGCCGACCCGTTGCAACCGCTACGCCTGCCCACCGCCTGGGTGGGCGCATTGGGGCAATGGATCAAGCGTATTGAAGCCGCCCCGAGCAGCCCGCGCCAGCCCTTGATCGTGCAGGGCCAGGCGGACATGACGGTGGATTGGGCGCATAACCTGCAGGTGTTGCGCAGCAAGTTCGATCGGCCCCAGGTGCTGATGTTGCCCGAAGGCCGGCATCACTTGGCCAATGAATCGCTGGCGATGCGTCAGGAGATGTTTGGGTTTCTGACGAAGCGGATGAGCCGGGTTCGGCGGTGACCGTGCTATTGCTATCGCGAGCAGGCTCGCTCCCACACTGGTTTTTCGACGATCACAAAATCCGAGTTCACTCAAACACCCTGTGGGAGCGAGCCTGCTCGCGATAGCGGTGTCAGGGGCGCTGAAGATCTATCTATTGCCCCAGAGTCTGCCCCACCGCCAACCCCGCCCGAATCGCTGCCAAGGCCGCTTGATAATAGGCCTGGCCCTCCGCCGACTCGGCGAAGGTGGCGAACTCTTCCAGCTCGGTGTCCGTCAGGTCGCGGTAGACATACAGCAGCGTGTTGTTCAGGTCTGCGCCGATCTGCTCCATCAGACGCTGGCGCTGACCGTTCAGCATGCCCTGGGCCTGGCCGGCACCCAGCAGGCCGGGGATCATCGAGCTCAGGCTGTCCGCCGCCACGCCGGCGATCGCCAGGCTGACTTCGGCGCCGGCCTCGCGGGCGGGCAGGGACTGGGCCAGATGGCCGATGATCAACAGGCGGTTGTCGCTGACTTGCATCTTCGGCAGGCCCTTGGCGTTCTTCGCCAATTGATCGCGACGGGTCGCCAGCAGCTCGGCTGCCACGACTTTGCGGCCCAGGGGCGACTGAAAAAAACTCAGGGCCGGGGCTGGGTCGGTGAGGTTCTTGCGCAATTGCGCCTCGGCCCGCTGGTCCATGGCCTGGGGGGCAAAGCGTTGATTGCTGTTGTTCACCAGCGCCTGGAATACCGCCGGTGGCAGGCTGCTCTGGTAACGCTGTTGCGCGGCGCTCAAGGCGTCATTGAAATGCGCCCGTTGTTCCGGCCAGCCGGCGACCTTGTACAACTGGTCGTAGCTGTCTGCCCAGGCGGGCAACGCACAGAACATCAACAATGAGAAAAGCAAACGGCGCATAGGGACTCCTGTCAGCAGCCGACTATTCTCCGTGGGGTGCGGGGACTTGTCGAGAATTCGTATCAAGTTCCTGCGCCTGCGCCATGAAGCGTGACAAACCCGCTGCGCGGCGCTGTCGGTTTTGCAGGCACAGGAATACTATGCGCGCCATGCAAATACCTTCTGATCACCCGCTGCTGTTACGTATCGTCGACGACCTGGCCGAGCGCGGCTGGTCGCAGCAGAATATCTTCCTGCCGGATGCGCTGACCCGCGCGTTGGCAGCCGAATGTCGCCAGCGCGCCGCCGAAGGCGAACTGGCCCCGGCCGCGGTCGGGCGCGGGCCGTTTTCGGAGATTCGTGAAGGGATTCGGGGTGATCATATCCAATGGATCGAGCCCGGCCAGGCGCAAGCGTGTGACCGTTACCTGGGCTTGATGGACAGCCTGCGGGAGGCGATCAATCGCGGATTGTTCCTGGGACTGGAGGATTTTGAAAGTCACTTCGCGCTGTACCCTCCCGGCGCCTTCTACCTCAAACACGTCGACCGCTTTCGCGATGACGATCGACGCATGGTGTCGGCGGTGCTTTACCTCAACGACGCCTGGTTGCCGGAGCATGGCGGCCAGTTACGCATGTACCTGGACGATGGCGTGGAGCACGATGTGGTGCCCACCGGCGGTTGTCTGGTGGTGTTCCTGTCGGGGGACATCCCCCATGAAGTCCTGCCGGCTGCGCGGGATCGCCTGTCCTTGACCGGCTGGTTCCGGCGCCGCGGCACTGAGTTGTTCTGATCATGGAAAAGATTCTGGTCAGTCGTTGCCTGCTTGGGCACCGCGTGCGCTACGACGGCGGTGCCAGCGGCCCGTTCGATCAGCTTCAACGCTGGCTCGATGAAGGTCGGGTCGTGCCGCTGTGCCCGGAAGTGGCCGGCGGCTTGCCCACGCCTCGGGCGGCGGCGGAGATTCCCGGCGGGCAGGGTGGGCAAGTGCTCGATGGCCTCGCATCAGTGATCACTGCCGACGGCGAAGAGGTCAGTGCGCAGTTTTTGTCAGGTGCGCATCAGGCGCTGGCGTTGGTGCGCGAGCACGGCATCCGGGTCGCCGTGCTCAAGGCCAACAGCCCATCGTGCGGCAATCTGTTGACCTATGACGGGACGTTCAGTGGCGTGAAGGTCAGTGGCGAAGGCGTGACGGCGGCCTTGCTCAAACGTCATGGGGTGAGGGTGTTCAGTGAGTTGGAGTTGCCTGAAGCGGCTTTGGCGCTCAAGGGATTGATCAACGAGTAATTACGGGGGAACGCTGCTTTTGGTGGCGAGGGAGCTTGCTCCCGCTGGGCTGCGCAGCAGCCCCACAGACCCGACACCTCGGTGTGCCAGGTCTACCACGTTCCGGCATTTTGGGGCCACTGCGTGCCCCAGCGGGAGCAAGCTCCCTCGCCACGGGGGCGGGGTGGTTTCAGAACTCCTCGGCCAACCGCTCAATCTGCTCCTGCCGCTCCGCCTGGCTCAATCGTGACTTGGGATTAAGCGACGACCACTGCGGATACGCCCTAGCCCTGTTCAAGGCTTCGGGCAGCTTGCCCTCGCGCCAGGCCTTGTCCTGGGACGGGGCGATGTGGATGCTGTCCATTGCCGCATGGCCGCGCTGGTTGAGGGCTTGCAGCAGTTGCCGTTGGCGCAGGGCCAACAGGCGCAGCACGCTGTCGTCCACGGTCAGCTCCCGTTGACCCTTGAGCTTGCCCATCAACCGATTGCCATAGCTGCGGGCGGTTTGCAGGGCGCCACCGGCAATGGCGCCGGCCAGGGCGGCGGCGCCGAGGGTCAGACCGCCCACCAGCAAATCTACGCCGGCACCGGCCGCTGCGCCCGCCGCGATCCCGCCACCCACACGCACGCCCAGCTGTTTGAGGGTGTCGGGATTGAACAGGTCGTCGCCCCAGCGGCCGTCGAGTAGAGGTAAATCGCTGGCCGCGGCATCCTGGGGGCGGAAGGCGTAGAGCTTGAGCAAGGCTTCGACGCAGCGCTGCTCCCGTTGACGCACTGCGTTGCGCAGCTCGCTGATGGCCTGTCGTTCCAGCTCGGCATCGCTGGCTACGCTGCGTCGGCAAGCGGCGCAATCGATCAGCAGTTCGGCGATCAAGCGCTTCGCGCTCTGCTGACGGGCCAGGCGTTGGGCCTGTTGATCGGCGACCAGTCGTTCCAATTGCCCACGGGCGCTTTCCAATAACAGCGCGAGGCTTTCATACAGGCGTCGCTCGCCATCCTCGGGCGGGGCGACGCTGTCGAAACGCACCAGAGCGTGCAGCCCCAACCGTGCCAGGGCTTCGCGCCAGTCGGGCTCGCGGTGGCTGGCGCTGCTGACGAAATTCAACACCGGCAGCAGCGGTTTGCCGCAACTGGCGAGCACTTGAAGCTCATCCCGGTACTTGGCCAGCACCGGCTCTCGCGCATCGATCACATAGAGTCCGGCATCGCTGGCGAGTAATTGCCGCAGCACTTTGGCTTCCTGTTCGAAGCGTTGTCGTGCTTCGCTGCCGTCCAGGAATCGCGCCAGGCGTGCCGGCCCGTCCAGGCGTTCACCAGGACGCTCCAGGCGCTCGAGATAATCGAGCAGGGCGATGGCGTCTTCCAGGCCAGGCGTGTCGTACAGTTCCAGCAGGGCTTCGCCGTCCACCGACAGGCGCGCGCCCTCGACGTGTCGGGTCGTACTGGGGCGGTGGGAAACTTCACCAAAGCCGACATCCCGGGTCAGGGTGCGCAGCAAAGAGGTTTTGCCCACATTGGTGTGGCCAACCACGGCCAGTTTCAGCGGCTTGCTGGGTTCAGTCATGGCCGGTCTCCAGCCAGTTCAAAGGCGCGCAGTCCGCGAAGGGTAATTGCAACTGTTGCAGCGCGTTGTGCCAATCGCCCAGGCGTTCAGCGTCCAGCGCTTGCCCAGGCGGTGCCTGCAACAGCCAGATACGGGTGGCACTGGCGCTGCGGGCCAGCTCGGCAATCAGCGCCAGGCTGCCACGATCCGGTGAACGTCGTGGGTCGCAGGCAATCGCCAGGCGCGCGGGAGGAAAGCGTGACAGTTGCTCAAGAAGTTTGTGGCGGGATTCGCGGCTGTCGAGCACCCCGGCATTTTTCACCGTGCCTGGCAATTTCGGTGGCCAAGGCCGGTCGTCCAGTTCGATCGCCACCAGCAGCGCACCGTCGCTTTGCAGCGCGCCGACGTTACTTTCAATTTGATGCAATTGCGCGGGCGCGGCATCGCTGATGCCCAGGCGCTCGCTACTGGGCATCAGCCGCTCCCGCAGTTGGGCATAACCTGGCAGATTCAAGTCCAGGCGCAGCGTGGCGCGGCCGCGACGCCAGCGCCACAGGCACAACAGCGCCAGACACAGGCGCGGCAACACGCCGTAGACCAGCGTCACGCCCACCAGCCAGGCGGCCCAGGCCTGGCGGGCGCTTTCGATATTCAGCGCAGCGTCGCCACTGGCGCGAATCATCTCTTCGGTTGGCCCGCTCAAGCCCAGCAGGGCGGGCAGGGCGCCGAGGGCCTGGGTCATGACGACGAAGGTCTCACCGCCGAGAATGGTGGTTTCCCATACAAAACCGTAGCGCCGGGTGGCCATCAGCATCAGTACGATGACCAGCGCGCTGAGCATCGCCAGCAGCCACAAACCATTGACCAGCGCACCGAGGGCCCAGCGATTGAGCTTGTGCCGTTGCAATAACAGCAGCAGGGCTGGCGCCAGTTGCGCAGCCTTGGCATCGCGGGCGAGTTTTTCGCTGAGCCACAACCACAGGCGCCCCAGCGCTGCTCCTTGCTCACCCGCAAAGAACAGGCCCAGGGCCCAGCCGATAAGCAAGATCAGGTTCAACGCCAACAGGCTGCCCAGGGCCCAGAACACATTGACCGGCGTTTGTCCGTCGCCGAGTGCGGCAAACCCCAGGCCAGCGCCACTGATGATGGCGAGTACAGCCATTATGATCAGCGCCAGGCGCGCCCCTTGCAGCCAGTGATGCAAGGCCTGGCTGAGACCGTCGCGCTCGGCCAGCCAGCGGGCGCGGTGGCGGATACGGCTGGATAAATCGCCGCCCGCCGCGCGGGCCAGGCGATTGGCTTCCTGATCTTCGAGCGGGCCGGCGTGTTCTTCACGCAGGCGTACCGTCTCGGTCAACCAGAGGTCGTGCAGCTTTGTCAGGGGTTCAGACACGGGCGTTTCCGTTGCAAATGAGGGTTGAGCATAACCGCTGTGGCGTCTGGTATCCTCGCCGTCATGAAAAAAACACTCCCTTTAAGCCTGATCGCAGCCCTCGGTGAAAACCGTGTGATCGGCGTCGACAACAGCATGCCCTGGCACTTGCCGGGGGACTTTAAATACTTCAAGGCCACCACCTTGGGCAAGCCGATCATCATGGGCCGCAAGACCTGGGACTCCCTGGGGCGGCCGCTGCCGGGGCGCTTGAACATCGTGGTCAGTCGTCAGTCTGGCCTCGTGCTGGAGGGCGCGGAAGTCTTTTCCACGCTGGAGGCCGCGGTGGAGCGGGCCGAGGCGTGGGCGCTGGAGCAGGGCGTCGATGAGTTGATGTTGATTGGCGGCGCCCAACTGTACGCCCAGGCCCTGGAACAGGCGGATCGGCTGTACCTGACCCGTGTGGCGTTGAGCCCGGATGGCGATGCCTGGTTTCCGGCGTTCGATTCGAGCCAGTGGAAATTGGTGTCGACCCAGCCGAATCCGGCAGAAGGAGACAAGCCGGCCTACAGCTTTGAGGTGTGGGAAAAGCTGTAAGTCATGTGGGAGCAATCAAGCCTGCACCAACTCCCCATGCTCCTCGGCATCCAGCAAAGCCTTGTCGGTCTGCTGCATCACCTGGCTGGTGATCGCCCCGGCGGTGATCGAGCCGCTGACGTTCAACGCCGTGCGGCCCATGTCGATCAGCGGCTCGACGGAAATCAGCAGCGCCACCAGGGAAACCGGCAAGCCCATGGCCGGCAGCACGATCAACGCGGCAAACGTTGCGCCGCCACCGACGCCGGCCACCCCGGCCGAGCTCAAGGTCACAATCGCTACCAGCGTTGCGAGCCACACCGGATCCAGCGGGTTGATGCCCACGGTCGGCGCGACCATCACCGCCAGCATGGCCGGGTAGAGCCCGGCGCAGCCGTTCTGGCCGATGGTGGCGCCGAACGACGCGCTGAAGCTGGCAATGGCCCGTGGAATGCCGAGGCGGCTGGTCTGGGCTTCGATACTCAGCGGGATGGTCGCGGCGCTGGAGCGGCTGGTGAAGGCGAAGGTCAGGACCGGCCATATCTTGCGGAAAAAGCGTAGCGGGTTGATTCCGGCGGCGGACACCAGCAGACCGTGGACCACGAACATCAGGCCCAGCCCCAGGTACGACACCACCACGAAACTGCCAAGCTTGATGATGTCCTGCACGTTGGAGCCGGCCACCACTTTGGTCATCAGCGCCAGCACGCCGTACGGGGTCAGCTTCATCACCAGCCGCACCAGACGTGTCACCCAGCTTTGCAGGGTGTCGATGGCGTTGACCACTTTCTGACCTTTTTCCACGTCATCCTTGAGCAATTGCAGCGCCGCGACACCCAGGAAGGCCGCGAATATCACCACGCTGATGATGGAGGTCGGCTTGGCCCGGGCCAGGTCGGCAAAGGGGTTCTGCGGAACGAACGAGAGCAGCAGTTGCGCAATGTTCAGGTCAGCGACCTTGCCGGCATAGTCGCTCTGGATCACCTGCAGGCGCGCGATTTCCTGGGTGCCGGCCACCAGGCCTTCGGCAGTGAGACCGAACAGGTTGGTCAGGCCGATACCGATAAGGGCGGCGATGGCGGTGGTGAACAGCAGCGTGCCGATGGTCAGGAAGCTGATCTTGCCCAGGGAGGAGGCGTTATGCAGGCGCGCTACCGCGCTGAGAATTGAAGCGAAGACCAGCGGAATCACGATCATCTGCAGCAACTGCACGTAGCCGTTGCCCACCAGGTCAAACCAGCTGATCGAGGCTTTCAACACCGGGTTGCCGGCGCCGTAAATCGTGTGCAGGACGGTGCCGAACAGCACACCCAGCACCAGTGCCAGCAGCACTTTTTTGGCCAGGCTCCAGGTGCTGTGACGGGTTTGCGCCAGACCAAACAGCAAGGCGAGGAACACCAGCAGATTGAGGATCAGCGGAAGATTCATCAAAAAAACTCCGATAGAACGTGTGCCAGTCGCCTGAAGCCGCGACTGCGAGGCGGGAAGCCTAACAGCCTGATATCTAATGAATTAATAATAAAAAGGTATGTAGATTGTCGTTTATGGAATAAGGCAATGACGTTTATGGGCATGCCGCTGGCGGTATCAAGACGCAAGCGGTCGCGGGCAGGAGAGAAACGTCACAAGCATTTGTTAGCGTCGAGTTCTTTGAACCTTGGAGAAACGCCGATGAAGCTTGCACCTCACCTTCTCGTTGTCGCCTTGGGCCTGGGTCTCGTTGGCCAGGCGCTCGCTACTGAGCTCAAGCACTGGCCAGCGGAACAGGCCAAGGCGCTGGATGCGATGATTGCGGCCAACGCCAACAAAGGTAACTACGCGGTGTTCGACATGGACAACACCAGTTACCGCTACGACCTGGAAGAGTCGTTGCTGCCGTTCATGGAGAACAAGGGCCTCATCACCCGCGAAACCCTCGACCCATCTCTGAAGCTGATGCCGTTCAAAGACACGGCCGAACACAAGGAAAGCCTGTTCAGCTACTACTACCGTTTGTGCGAAGTGGACGACATGGTCTGCTACCCCTGGGTTGCCCAGGTGTTTTCCGGCTTTACCCTCAAAGAACTTAAAGGCTACGTCGACGAACTGATGGCTTCTGGCAAGCCGGTCCCGACCACGTATTACGACGGCGACAAGGTGGTCAACTACAACGTCAACCCGCCGAAGATTTTCACCGGTCAGGTCGAGCTGTACAACAAACTGATGGAAAACGGCATCGAGGTCTATGTCATGACCGCGGCTTCGGAAGAGTTGGTGCGCATGGTCGCCGCCGATCCGAAGTACGGCTACAACCTCAAGCCGCAGAACATCATCGGTGTGACCACGCTGCTCAAGGACCGCAAGACGGGCGAACTGACCACGGCCCGCAAGCAGATCACCAATGGCAAATATGACGAGAAGGCCAACCTGAGCCTTGAGTACACACCGTATCTGTGGACCCCGGCGACCTGGATGGCCGGCAAGCATGCGGCAATCCTGACGTACATCGACGAATGGAAAAAACCGGTGCTAGTGGCTGGCGACACGCCCAGCAGCGACGGCTACATGTTGTTCCACGATGTGAACGTGGCCAAAGGCGGCATTCACTTGTGGGTCAACCGCAAAGATAAGTACATGGACCAGATCAACGGCATGATGGCCAAGCACGCAGCGGCCCAGGCCAAGGAAGGACTGCCGGTGACGGCGGACAAGAACTGGGTGATCGTCAAGCCGGAAGATATCCAGTAGGCGCTGGCGAAGCCTGCGATCTTTTCATCTATCGCTTGAAATTTGAGCGGTAGGGAAAAGATCGCCTTGCCTGATCGCGGCTCGGCGACTTTTCGTATAAGCCTGTAAATGGGTTATCAAAATCAAAAAATGCAGGCAAAGCAAAATCACGAATTCTTTGTTTTGATTGCGGGGGAAATGACAATCGGTTCGCCCGACTAGCCCCCACCTACTTCCACTATCCGATTGTTCAATGGCTGAAGCGGCCGAGCATTCATTTTGTAATGCGTTTTAAAAGCTTGTATCTGCTCTTTGGAGATCTCAACAGGCTCCGTCATAATCCGCCAAGTAACACCATCGCTGCACGGAGGTGTTGTAAGTGAGCCCGTATATTTATAGTATTCCCTGCCCTGGGGAAACAGGCTGTGCAGATTGTAATAGGCGACTTTGTTGACTTGGCCGGCTGTTGGGAATGCATTAAAAATTTGCGTAACTCCAAAATTTTCATGCCCTTCTTTAAATAGAACAGCCGTCACCGAAATCCTGCCATCACGAGTCACGTGAACAAAGTGGGCATCTAACGGGTAGGCCACTCCATCAATCTGTTCTTCACTGGGAGAATGGAAATGAAACTGTTTAAGATCCGCTTCTTCCCCGCCCACGTATAGTTTGCTGCCTGGTGCGACGTTTACTTGTATCGTATGTTCATTGTTTATGATCTCAACATGGTCTGCGATGTAGTACATATCTAGCTTTGGTAGAGGGACCCTCTGAGCAAGACCTGACTCAATGTTAATAGGGGATTGTTGATAGCTTGTCATGCACGTCGCATACTCTGGAGTTAAATTTCCCCAGTGCTCTGGTCCGTGACTGCCGTCATAAGTCCATGAGGCGCTGAAACAACTTTCATATGCACCCAAAGTTGCCAAAAATATGAAGGTATCAATTTTTCTGCTCATCACCGTCTCTCCCTGTGAGGTATGAGGAAAAATATCAATCTCCGGGCACTTCCAGACACTGTTATAACTGACAGTTTTTTATGCTTATTAGAGATAGGTTTTGTTACTTAATGAAATAAGTAATCAGGCATAAAAAATCCGATGCCAGGGCCTGGCATCGGATCTCGGTAAGCCCGCCGATGATGTCAATGCTTACGTAACAGCATTATGTACTTAGGCGGGCATTGTGATTGAGATGTTTGACTTACAGCCCGTCCAACATCGCTTTGTTCCGCACCGCGCCCTTGTCGGCGCTGGTGGCGAGCAGGGCGTAGGCCTTGAGGGCGGTGGTGACTTTACGCGGACGCACTTCTACCGGCTTCCAGCCTTTGTTGTCCTGTTCAACACGGCGCCCGGCCAGTTCTTCATCGCTGATCAGCAGGTTGATCGAGCGGTTCGGAATGTCGATCAGGACTTTGTCACCGTCGCGCACCAGACCGATGGCCCCGCCAGCAGCGGCTTCCGGTGAAGCATGGCCGATGGACAAGCCCGAGGTGCCGCCGGAGAAGCGTCCATCGGTCAGCAGGGCGCAGTCTTTGCCCAGGCCTTTGGATTTCAGGTAGGACGTGGGGTAAAGCATTTCCTGCATGCCCGGACCGCCTTTTGGCCCTTCGTAGCGGATGATCACAATATCGCCAGCTTTCACTTCGTCGGCGAGGATCCCGCGCACGGCGCTGTCCTGGCTTTCGAAAATCTTGGCGTTGCCCTCGAACACATGGATCGATTCGTCGACGCCGGCGGTTTTTACTACGCAGCCATCCAGGGCGATGTTGCCGTACAGCACGGCCAGGCCACCTTCTTTGGAGTACGCGTGCTCGACGCTGCGGATGCAGCCGTTTTCACGGTCATCGTCCAGGGTTTCCCAGCGGGTCGATTGGCTGAACGCCGTTTGCGTCGGAATGCCTGCCGGGCCGGCCTTGAAGAAATGATGCACAGCTTCGTCAGTGGTCTGGGTGATGTCCCACTTGGCGATGGCCTCGGCCATGGTTTTGCTGTGTACGGTCGGCAGATCGGTGTGCAACAGACCACCACGGGCCAGGGAGCCGAGGATGCTGAAGATCCCGCCAGCGCGGTGTACGTCTTCCATGTGGTACTTCTGGATGTTCGGCGCGACCTTGCACAACTGCGGCACGTGCCGGGACAAACGGTCGATGTCGCGCAGGTCGAAATCGATCTCGGCTTCCTGGGCGGCGGCCAGCAAATGTAGGATGGTGTTGGTGGAACCGCCCATGGCGATGTCCAGGGTCATGGCGTTTTCGAACGCCTTGAAGTTGGCGATGTTACGCGGCAGCACCGACTCGTCATTCTCGCCGTAGTAGCGTTTGCAGAGCTCGACGATGGTCCGGCCGGCCTGCAGGAACAGCTGTTCGCGATCGCTGTGGGTGGCGAGGGTCGAACCGTTACCCGGTAGGGCAAGGCCCAAGGCTTCGGTCAGGCAGTTCATCGAGTTGGCGGTGAACATGCCGGAGCACGAACCGCAGGTCGGACAGGCGCTGCGCTCGTACTCCGCGACCTTCTCGTCAGAGGCGCTGGAGTCGGCGGCGATCACCATGGCGTCGACCAGGTCAAGGCCATGACTGGCGAGTTTGGTCTTGCCGGCTTCCATCGGGCCGCCGGAAACGAAGATCACCGGGATGTTCAGGCGTAAGGCAGCCATGAGCATGCCGGGGGTGATCTTGTCGCAGTTGGAAATACATACGATGGCATCGGCGCAATGGGCATTGACCATGTATTCGACCGAGTCGGCGATGATCTCGCGACTGGGCAGCGAATAAAGCATGCCGTCGTGGCCCATGGCGATACCGTCATCCACGGCAATGGTGTTGAACTCTTTGGCTACGCCACCCACGCGTTCGATTTCCCGGGCAACCAGTTGGCCCAGGTCTTTGAGATGGACATGGCCTGGCACGAACTGGGTGAAGGAGTTGGCAATGGCGATGATCGGCTTCTTGAAGTCGTCATCCTTCATCCCCGTGGCGCGCCACAATGCACGGGCGCCGGCCATGTTGCGGCCATGGGTGGATGTTTTCGAGCGGTAATCAGGCATGGAGCACTCCGGGCGGCAAATCAGGTACGTATCAGGTATCAATGGGAAGTGAGCTTCTGTCGACGTCTGGAACACTCGGTTTTGGCCGTGTGTCCGGAAGTGGCCGATGACTTTGCAGGATCACTGCGCGCCTGGGCATGAGCTCATAAACCCGCCGGGGATGAATGGCGATGAATCTCGCGATTCTACACCGCTGGCGTCAGGATGAAATGACGCAAAGCGCTGATCGGGCGCCAATGTCGCGCTCGGGATGACGACTGGCAACGTTCAGCCTGCCAACAGCTCCCTGTGACGATGCCGGAGCAGACCATTGAGTGCCAGCCCCAGGAGGCTGAGCAATATCAGGCACAGGGCCAGGGTGGTTTGCAGGTCCAGCGGCGTGAGGCTGAGCGCAGCACTGGTCAAACCGCCAACAATGAAGATCAGCACGCTGCCTGCCGAGGCCGATGTACCGGCTTGCTCGGGGAATATGTTCATCGCCCGGGTGTGGGCAGCCGCACGGGCAATGGTTGTTCCGGCGGTGCATACGATCATGGGCAGCAACAGGGTAGTGATCGACAAACCGCGCTGGCTGGAGAGCCCAAGCATCAATACGCCCGCCGTCAGGATCAGGCACAGCCCCGTGAGGATTTGCGTCTGTGGGTCGATCCTGTTGCTCAGCACGGTCGCGACCGCGCCCCCGCCGATATAGGCCAGCCCGTAACCGAGCATCGACAGCGCAAATGCCTCGGGCGACAGCTGCAACTGATCGATGAGAACCAGCGGCGAGATGACGATGAAAGAAAAATGGCAGGAAAAAGCCAGCGCCGACGTCAGCCAGTACGCCATGAAGTTGAAGTCACTGCATACCTTCCGGTAGGACGCAATGAAGTCCGGGCGCCTGGGTTGGCTATCCGCTGGCAAAGGCTTGAGTAGAAGGCTGGCGCTCAAGAACACACTGACAGCCAGGGCAATGAATACCAGGAAGCTGCCGCGCCAGCCCATCCAGCTTTGCAGGCCGGTGCCGGCCAAGGGCGAAACGGAAATGAAAATGCCGCCGCAGGTGACCAGGAAAATTCGTAATCGCTGCTGCTCCTGGCCTGTAAACAGGTCCTGGATCAGTGCCTGAGAGAGCACGAAACAGCCGCATCCCACGGCTTGGATGACCCGGAAAAGCAAGAAGGACCAGTAATCATTGGCAACGACGCACCCGGTTGCGCCAATGGCCGAGACGATGATTCCGATCAGCAGCAGGTTCTTTCGGCCCATGGCGTCGGAAAGCGGGCCGACCAGCAGTTGGGATACTGCGATCCCCACTGCGAACAGGCTGATGGACAAGGCAATATCGGACGAAGGACGCTCGAAGTGTTCGGACATTGCCGGAAACGAGGGGAGCACCACATCGATGGGGAATACGCCGAGCAAGGTCAGCGTCAACAGTAAACCGACAGTGGCCGCTTTGCGTGTGGTGAGATCGTGAGTGTCAGTCATCGATAAACCCCGCCTGAAAGAACATCTGCCGATTGGCGCCGTCGTCGAAGAAACCTGCCTGCTGCATGGCCGTGAAGGTCGAGGCTGCTCCCGAGCGAACTCGTCGGGCGTGAGCGTCCGGTTGCAGGAGGTTTGCAACGATCTTCAAAGCGTCCTGTTCGTCGAAGCCGACGCTGGCGAGGCTGCGCATTAACCAGGGGATGTCGGGCTCGAAGTAAAGGCCGATGATGTCCAGCAGCAACCTTGCGGCCAGGGCGCGCTGCTCAGGGGCCAGGGCGGACCACAGATACTGGAACACCTCGCTGAAATAGCGACTATGGCGTGCCTCATCCTCGAGATGATTCCTGAGCATCTGGTAAACCGTAGAAACCAGGGTCTCGCGGGTAATGGACAGCAGCTCCTTGGCGATGATCGTTTCGGAGACGAACCCCAGCAGAAACCAGGCCAGGGGGCGATCCGCAAGGCTTGTGGCGTCGATCACGCCCAGCAGGCGGTCGATGCGCCTGGGCAGCGACCGGTCGCGGATGTCGTACAGGGCGACGATCTGTTCGGCCACTTCATTGGAAAACAGCGCGTGATAACCCTCGTCGGTGTAGAGCTGCAGGGCGGCGGTTTTCATCTGGCCGGGGATGGGGGCGGCCAATTCGCCATGGACGATGGTTTCCACCGCGCGATTGACCACTCGGTGTTCGAGCAAGGTGGTGTAGTCGAGGAAATACACCAGGTGATTGGCCGCCAGGCGTTGGGCAATGGCGCGCCCCGCCTTATCGATCAGTGGATGTTCGATATAGGGTATGAAGGCTGGCGCAAACCAGTTCCGAGTGGCGAGTTGCTGCTCCAGATCGTCGGGTAGGCGGTAGTCGTTTTTGCGCACGCGCACCGCCGCTTTGTTATCCCAGTCGCCCAAGGTGTAGCGAGGCCTCTGAGTGAAGGTCGGGCCGGTCATGGTGCAGAGTCCTGGCCATTGACCAGCGCCATCAGTTCCTGGCAGTGAACCTGCCCATCGCCATGACCGCAGCCGACAAAAAACAACGGCTGTTCGGGAGTGTCTTCAAGGTCAAGCAGCCGTTCTACCTGGCGGTCGCTCAATGCCCCGGTCAGCCAGGTGTTGAGGCCCAGCGCAGTCGCCACCATTAAAAAGGTCTGAGACACGTGGCCTGTTTCGACAAAAGCCATTCGATAGGCGCGCGAGTGTTCGTACTTCCACCAGAGCTTGTCGAAGCGCGAAGTGATGAATAGCCCGAACGGCAACGGATTGATGAAATGCTGTCCGGCTAGCAATTGGCCCAGGGGTTCATCCGGAAGCGACCGGATCAGGCTCAAGGCATGTTCGGCCGGATGGTAGGCGTAGATTCCCGGTTCCAGCCCGGCAACGTGACGCACGTACAGGTAGCCTTCGCAGGCATTCAGGCCGCCGCCCGAGGGGCTGCTGCGTCGCGCGCCCAGCGTTTCGGCATGGCCGGTCTCGTGAGTCAAAGGGCGCTCGTTCAGGTAACCCAGGGTCAGGTAGAGGAGGGTGCTGACCTGCTCGATTGAAATGGCTCGTTCGCTGAATGAGCGAGAGGTGCTTCGACTCACAAGCGCCTGTCCCAGCGAAACATCCTCGATGTCGGCCAGGGAGCAGGGCGTCAAGGCAATCCGGTCAACCGGACACGGTTTTATACGGCAGGCCGGCGGCGGTGATGATAGAACCTCTTGGCAATGCTGCAGATACAGGGTTGCCCATTCATCGACATCTTGGGGAACACTTTCGCAAGGAATATTTTTTGTGCCGATGTGAAATATTCTGGATAACTCGTCCCACCGCCATTCGAGGGCTTTTTTGGGTTCTGCAGTCAATATGCCGGCATTCAGGAATTCAATGTCGATGGGGTTGCAAGTGTCGAAGTGTGAAGGGTTGTGAATAAGTTGTGCCAGTCGCGTTGAATAATGTAGGTCGAGCTCGAACTGCGTGTGCTGCTCATAGTTCCATACAATCTGGTGCGGCGGGCGCGCAAGTATGAAAACGCACGGATTTATATGCATTAAGGTTTTCCGCTTAGGGGGCGAGCATGGATGGGCTGAGGCGCCGGCACTCCTCAGCGCCACCCTTTACTTACTTAGCGGCCTGTTGGAACGATCAGACCGGCCAGGTTTGCGATTTTGTTAGCTTCCAGATGGATTGCTTTCATGATGCAGCTCCTTTGCTTGAACAATTGGATTGAGTAAGTGTTGTATTTTTCGATAATCATCACTTGCGAAGTGACAGTTCAATAATAGTTTTTAATGAGTGCTTGGCAAGAGGATATTGAGTAGGAAAGTTCCAGTAATAATGTGGGATGGCTCATACAAAAAAGTTGTTTTGTAGGTTTTGCTTAAGCGCTTGGTAACTTTTCGCACGTGCAAAAAAAAACGCAGCCAGGGCTGCGTTTAATAAAGGTCCGTGTGCAGGGCAGGAGCCTTGGCTCCAGCCCTGCAAATGATTCAGCTGTTGGGCAACAACCGGCAGGTGATGCTCTTGATATAGCGGGTTTCGGCGATGGCAGGGTGTACCGGATGATCCGGTCCCTGGCCCCCGCGTTCGAGCAGCTGGATGTTGCGGTCCAGGTGCCGGGCGCTGGTCAGCAGGATGTTTTGCAGGTCGTCTTCGGGCAGGTGCATCGAGCACGAAGCGCTGACCAGAATGCCATCCTTGCTGAGCAGGCGCATGGCCTGTTCGTTGAGGCGGCGATAGGCGCCTTCACCGTTTTTCAGGTCTTTCTTGCGTTTGATGAACGCTGGCGGGTCGGCAACGATGACGTCGAAACGTTCCTCGCTGGCCTTGAGTTCTTTCAGGGCTTCGAACACGTCGCCTTCAATGCAGGTCAGCTTTTCGGCAAAGCCATTCAGCGCCGCGTTGCGCTCTACGCCATCGAGGGCGAAGGCGGAGGCGTCGACGCAGAATACTTCGCTGGCACCGAACGCCGCGGCTTGCACGCCCCAACCGCCGATGTAGCTGAACAGGTCCAGTACGCGCTTGCCCTTGGCATACGGCGCCAGGCGTGCGCGGTTCATGCGGTGGTCGTAGAACCAGCCGGTTTTCTGACCGGCCATGACTGGAGCTTCGAACTTCACACCGTTCTCTTCCAGGGCGACCCACTCCGGTACGAGGCCGAACACCGTCTCGACGTAGCGGTTCAGGCCCTCGGCGTCGCGGGCGGCGGAATCGTTCTTGAACAGAATGCCGCTGGGCTTGAGGACCTGGGTCAGGGCGGCGATCACATCTTCTTTATGGGCTTCCATGGTGGCGGAGGCGATCTGCACCACCAGAATGTCGCCGAAACGGTCGACCACCAGGCCGGGCAACAGGTCGGAGTCGCCGTAGACCAGGCGATAGAACGGTTTGTCGAACAGGCGTTCACGCAACGACAACGCCACGTTGAGACGATGCACCAGAAGGGATTTGTCCAATGGCAGTTTCACGTCACGGGACAGCAGGCGGGCGCAGATCAGGTTGTTGGGGCTCATCGCGACGATGCCCAACGGCTTGCCGCCAGCGGCTTCGAGGATGGCCTGGTCGCCGGCCTTGAAACCGTGCAGCGGGGTAGCGGCTACATCGATTTCGTTGCTGTAGACCCACAGGTGGCCGGCGCGCAGGCGACGGTCGGCGTTGGCTTTGAGGCGCAGGCTGGGCAGGGACATGACGTCGCTCCGGAAAAAAGAGCGGGAGTATAGCGTGTTGCAGCCCGTGTGGGGCTTGTGATGGACATGTGGCGTGATTTGCCCAACGGTGTATCGGATCCATCTTTAAGGGTTAGAATCGCCGCCTGACCCAGAGTGTATGCCCATGTCCCAAGAGCTTTCCGCCGAACAGATCCAACAGTCCCTGCAAGGCATCAGTGTGCCGCCCCAGCCGCAGATCATGGTGGATCTGCAGATGGAGCAATACATGCCTGATCCGGATCTGGAGACCATTGCCAAGCTGATCTCCCATGACCCGGGCCTCTCGGGTGCGCTGCTCAAGATCGTCAATTCGCCGTACTACGGCCTGCGCAACAAGATCACTTCGATCCAGCGCGCGGTGAACCTGCTGGGCAGCCGTTCGATCATCAACCTGATCAACGCGCAGTCGATCAAGGGCGAGTTGCACGATGATGCCATCCTCACCCTCAATCGCTTCTGGGATACGGCCCAGGACGTGGCGATGACCTGCCTGACCCTGGCCAAGCGCGTCGGCCTGGAAAACGGTGATGAAGCCTACGCTTTGGGGCTGTTCCACGATTGTGGCGTGCCGTTGATGCTCAAGCAGTTCCCCAACTACATGAGTGTGCTGGAGCAGGCCTACGCCAATGCCAGCGCCGAGTGCCGGGTGGTGGACACCGAGAACCGCGAATTCAACACCAACCATGCGGTGGTCGGGTATTACACTTCCAAATCCTGGCGCCTGCCGGACCATGTCAGCCAGGCCATCGCCAACCACCACAACGCCCTGGCGATTTTCAGCGATGAGACGTCACGCAACAACAGTCAGCTGAAAAACCTGCTGGCGATCCTGAAGATGTCCGAAAACATCTGCGCATCGCACCGGGTCCTGGGCAATCAGCCGATCGATCATGAGTGGGCCTGTGTCGGCGCTCTGGTGCTCGATTACATCGGTTTGTCGGAATACGATTTCCAGACCCAGAAACAGGAAATTCGCGACCTCGCCACGCGCTAAGCATCGAAAACCAGCACCAGGCCTTCACCTTATTCGAGAACACCATGCCAGAACTGCCGGAAGTCGAAACCACCCGCCGCGGAATTGCGCCCCACCTGGAAGGGCAGCGTGTCAGCCGCGTGGTCGTGCGCGACCGGCGCTTGCGCTGGCCGATTCCCGAAGACCTTGACGTGCGACTGTCGGGGCAGCGGATCGTGTTGGTGGAACGACGGGCCAAGTACCTGCTGATCAACGCCGAAGTCGGCACCTTGATCAGCCACTTGGGCATGTCCGGTAACCTGCGCTTGGTGGAAGTCGGCATGCCCGCCGCCAAGCATGAGCATGTGGACATCGAGCTGGAATCCGGCCTGGCCTTGCGCTACACCGACCCGCGCCGCTTCGGGGCGATGCTCTGGAGCCTCGACCCGCTCAACCACGAACTGCTGATTCGCCTCGGGCCGGAACCGTTGACCGATCTCTTCGATGGAGAGCGTCTGTTCCAGCTTTCGCGAGGACGCTCCATGGCGGTCAAGCCGTTCATCATGGATAACGCGGTGGTGGTTGGGGTGGGCAATATTTATGCGACCGAAGCGCTGTTCGCTGCCGGGATCGACCCGCGTCGCGAGGCCGGGGGCATTTCCCGGGCGCGCTACCTGAAACTGGCGATCGAGATCAAACGCATCCTTGCCCATGCCATCGAGCGCGGCGGTACAACCCTGCGTGATTTCATCGGGGGAGACGGCCAGCCGGGTTACTTTCAGCAGGAACTGTTCGTGTATGGCCGGGGCGGTGAGTCCTGTAAGGTCTGCGGCACGGGGCTGCGGGAAATCCGCCTGGGTCAGCGAGCCAGTGTCTGGTGCCCACGCTGCCAGAGCTGATCCGTCCTACGGTCTATAGTCAGTAGTCATACTGCTAGCCCGAAGGATCGCCCCATGAATCTGCTTCGACCTGTCGTCCTCGCGCTGCTGTTGTGTCTCGGTTTGCCTGCCCAGGCAAACAGCGGCAGCGGCGACCCGCGCTACACCATCCAGAATCCACCTGCCTACGCCATGATCGGCGACCTGCTGATCGCCCGCCCATTGCTGCTCGCCGCCACGGTGATCGGTACCGGGGCATTCGTGCTGTCGTTACCCTTCACTGCGTTGGGCGGTGGCGTCGGTGATGCGGGGAAGGCGTTGGTGGTGGACCCGGCGAAGGCGACGTTTGTGCGGTGTCTGGGGTGTGTGGGGGAGGGGTTTGAGCAGCAGGAGTGAGGCCGGCAGTTGAATCTCTGGGGTTGCTGATGGCCCCTTCGCGAGCAAGCCCGCTCCCACAAGGGATTTGCTTAAGACACAGATACTGTGGACATAGCCGATCCCTGTGGGAGCGGGCTTGCTCGCGAAGAGGCCCGCACAAGCGCTACAGAGTCTTCTGGCTCAAGCCTTGCCAGTAATCTTGCGATATTTCGCCATCAACTGTTCTTCCGTTTCCGGATGGGCCTCGTCCAGCGGAATGCAATCCACCGGGCAGACCTGCTGGCACTGGGGTTCGTCGTAGTGGCCGACGCACTGGGTGCACAGGTTCGGGTCGATGACGTAGATCTCTTCGCCTTGGGAGATGGCCTCGTTCGGGCACTCAGGTTCGCAGACGTCGCAATTGATGCAGTCGTCGGTGATGATCAGGGACATGCAGGCTCCTGCCGGGGCATTGAGCCCGGGCATCTGAAAACGAATGCGCAATTGTGCCGCATTGGCGAGCGCAGTGCACGCGGGTGCGATGGACTGCGCCTGTGTCAGCTGCGACGGATCGCAGCCGGCGGGTTATTTCTTGAAGCGTAGGGTCAAGGCATCGGCCACGGCTGGGTGGACGAACTTGGTGATATCACCGCCCAGGGCGGCAATTTCCCGCACCAGGGTCGAAGAAATGAAGGAGTAGCGCTCCGACGGCGTCAGGAACAGGCTCTCGACGTCCGGCGCCAACTGGCGGTTCATGTTGGCCAGTTGGAACTCGTATTCGAAGTCCGAGACCGCACGCAGGCCACGCAGGAACACATTGGCGTTCTTTTCCTTGGCAAAGTGCGCCAGCAGCGTCGAAAAGCCGACCACTTCCACGTTGGGCAGATGTTTGGTGACCTCGCGGGCCAGCTCAACACGTTGCTCCAGCGGGAACAGCGGGTTTTTCTTCGGGCTGGCGGCGACGGCGATGATCACATGGTCGAACAGGCGCGAGGCGCGTTCGACCAGATCGCCATGGCCCTTGGTAATAGGGTCGAAGGTACCTGGGTACAACACTCGGTTCATCGCGTCGTCCTGGCGGGTGTCCGTTGGGGAGTCGGATGGTATCGCAGCCTACTCGGTCGGCCAAGTCGGCTGTAAGGTAAGTAAGCACTATAGACAGTGCGAATAATCCATATATTCATGATTTTTTCAGACGTTCGGCCAGCGCTGTCGCCAGTTGAGCGGTCAGGCCGTACACCGATAGCTGGGGGTTGGCACCGATGCTGGTGGGGAACAGCGAGCCGTCATGGATGGAAAGATTACTCAATTGATGATGACGCCCAAGGCTGTCGGTGACGGCGCTTTTCGGATCTTCGCCCATGGCGCAACCACCCATCACGTGGGCGCTGCCCAGGCGTGTGCGGTACAGGGCGAGGTCCAGGCCGTCGATCAGCGTACGGGCCTGGGCCAGGGTTTTCACGTAACCGGCGTCGCTGTGCATCGGCATGACCGCCCTGGCGCCGCCGGCAAACTGAATCTCGGCCATGCTGTGAAACGCTCGGCGCAAACCGTCCCAGGCGTAGGGCGACACTGCGTAGTCGAGCACAGGTGTGCCGTCACTGCGCAACTGAACGTTGCCGCCGCTGCTGTCCGGGTGAAAACCGTCACGCATCAGCGCCAGCATGGCGTGGGTGTGGGGCAGTTGCGCCATATGTTCGGCATTCTCGCTGCCAAACCCGCCCAGTAGCGCGGCGGCGAGGGCCGGGTGCAGGGGTGGGACTTCCAGTTTGTAGGACATCTTGCCGGTGGCACCGTCCTGCCACTGGAAATGATCTGAATAAATCGATTGTGGTGCGCCGTAGAACGGATTGATCACTTCGTCGAATTGCCCGGCCGACATGTTCACCAGGTGCAGGAAGGTGCGTTTCCCCAGGCGCTCGTGCGGGTCCGGCGCTTCGGAGCGCAACAGCAAGGCCGGGCTGTTGATGCCGCCGCCGGCCAGCACGTAATGCCGCGCCTTGACTGTGACGTGTCGCCCTGTCGGCGCCACGCAGCGCTCGTCCATGGCCAGGCATTCCAGGCTGACAACCGCATCGTTTTTGATCATTAGTCGTTCGGCCCGTGCCAGGTAAAGCAGCGCGCCGCCCTTGTCCAACGTGGCCGGAATGGTGGTGACCAGCATCGACTGCTTGGCGTTGGTCGGGCAGCCCATGCCGCAATAGCCCAGGTTCCAGCAACCGCGCACATTGCGCGGGATGACGTGCCAGCTATAGCCCAGTTGTTCACAGCCTTTGCGGATCACGTCGTTGTTGGCATTGGGCGGGACCAGCCAGGGCGCCACACCCAGGCGTCGCTCCATCTGTTCAAACCAAGGCGCCATTTCTGCGGGGCTGTGACCCTTGACGTTGTGCTCGGTCGCCCAGTGGTCGAGGGTCTGGTTGGGCGTGCGGAAGCAGGAGGTCCAGTTGATCAATGTCGTGCCACCCACCGCGCGACCCTGGAGAATGGTGATGGCACCGTCCTTGCTCATGCGTCCGAGGCCTTCCTGGTAAAGGCTGGTGTAGGCCTGGTCTTCGAGCAGCTTGAAGTCATGGCTGGTCTTGAGCGGCCCCTCCTCGATCAACACCACCTTGTAGCCGGCGGCGCTGAGGATTTCGGCCGTGGTGCCCCCGCCGGCGCCGCTGCCGATGATCGCAACGTCCGCTTCCAGGGGCAGGTCCTGGGTCAACTGCGCACCGTTGTAGGTGGTCCAGCCGCGGGCCAGGCCTTCGCGGAAGGGGTCGAGTACGGGCATGTTCGGGTTCTCTTGTTGTGTCTGAGTGGGGGCGGCGCTTGAGTCAGCCATCGCGAGCAAGCTTTGCTCCCACAGGTGCCCGGCGATCTACTGTGGGAGCAAGGCTTGCCCGCGATAGAGCCAGCTCGGTTTCAAATCTTCGGCGGCCCCGGGTATCCGCAATGCGCCCAGGCCTCGGCCCGGCTGTACCACGCCATCATGACCATTTGCAGCAGTGAGCTGTGGCCCTGGCGCAGAAGGTCCAGCGCGCTGTTTTCCCACCGTTCGAGAAACTTTTGGATGTCATCGGCGTTGGCGTTTTCCCACGAGCCCCAGACTCCGGTCAGCGGCCCGCGGGTGATGCCCAGCGTGAGCACGTCGAACAGTTGGCGGGTGAGCTTGAGCATGGCCGGAGACAGATGAGCCAGGCTGATGTCGAGGTTTTGCAAGGTGGCTGCAGTGGCGGCGGGAATTTTCTCAGCGGCCACGGCTCCGTTCAGCGTCACCGGGATGACGGCACGCAAGAACGCTAGATCGCTGTTACGCAGGGCCGTCAGACCGCTGGCCGGTTGGCTGGGCGAGCAACCGCTCAGGCTGGCACCCAGCCCGACGGTGACCAGGAAGGCGCTGGCGCCGAGGCTGAACTGCAACAGGCCGCGTCGTGACAGGGTAGGAATATCGGTCAGGCTTGGGTTCATTATTGTTATTACCCGGAAAGACTGCGGCTAACGGACAAACAACTTCTGGATCAGTTTCTGGAGTGGCTTGCCGTAAGGTGGATAAATCAGTTTCGCCGCGTTGAACCGCTGTTTGCTCAGTACGCCCTTGGCCTTGCTGAACGTCAGGAAGCCTTCGTGACCGTGGTAGTGCCCCATCCCCGAGGCGCCAATGCCGCCGAAGGGCAGGTCATCCTGGGCGACGTGCAGCAGGGTGTCGTTCAGGCAAACACCACCGGAATGGGTCTCGTTGAGCACGCGATGGTGTTCGGCCTTGTTGTAGCCAAAGTAGTAGAGCGCCAGCGGGCGAGGCCGCTGATTGATGTAGGCAAATGCCTGGTCCAGGTCCTGATAGGGCACGATGGGTAACAGCGGGCCGAAGATTTCGTCCTGCATGACGGTCATGTCATCGCTGACGTTGAGCAACAGGCTGTGGGCCATGCGTCGCCCCTGACCTCGATCGAACAACTCGATCAGCAATGCGCCCTTGCTGGTGGCATCGCCTATGTAGCCGTTGAGTCGCGCCAATTGTCGCTCGTTGATGATCGCGGTGTAGTCCGGATTGTCAGTCAGGGTCGGATAAAACCCGCGAACCGCTTCGCGATACGCTTCAACGAATTCCCCGACACGGTTCTGCGGCACCAGTACGTAGTCCGGTGCGACACAGGTTTGTCCGGCATTCAGGGTTTTGCCGAATGCAATGCGCTCGGCGGCGTCCTTGAGGGGCACGTCCGCGGACACGATGGCGGGCGATTTGCCTCCCAGTTCGAGCGTGACCGGGGTCAGGTTCTCGGCGGCGGCGCGCATCACGTGCTTGCCAATGCTGGTGGCGCCGGTGAACAGCAAGTGGTCGAAGGGCAACCTGGAAAACGCCATGCCGACCTCAGCCTCGCCGAGCACCACGCACACCAGATCCTGAGGGAAAATGCGCGCCAGCAGTTGTTTGAGCAGCAACCCGGTGGCAGGGGTCGATTCGCTCAGCTTGAGCATCACCCTGTTGCCCGCCGACAATGCACCCACCAGCGGCCCGATGGCCAGGAACAGTGGGTAGTTCCAAGGCACGATGACCCCGACCACGCCCAGCGGTTGGTACACCACTTTGGCTGACGCCGGCTGGAAGGCCACGCCCACCTTGCGCCGGGAAGGTTTCATCCAGCCCTTGAGGTGTCGGCTGGCGTAATGGATGCCGTGCAGGCTCGGCATGAGCTCGGCCAGCAGCGTTTCGTCCGCGCTGCGATGGCTGAAGTCCTGGCTGATGGCGTCGATCAGTGCTTGTCGCTCGTTGCTCAGTAACTCGCGCAACGCCTTGAGCCATTGCCGTCGCTGCTCGGCAGGTGGCATGGGGTGGGCGGCATAGGCTTGGCGCTGGGTGTCGAAAAGCGCTTGCAGTTCGCCCAGGTGCTGTTGAGATTCGCGCAGGTAAGCAACGTCGGCAGGCATGGGCGGGCACCGATAGTATTAGAGTGAGTGTTTTCTAGAGCTTGTGCTCTAAAAAGTCAACCGACATCCGTGACGCCTTTGGGTTTGTCCCGTGACCGATAGGTCGTAAGATGCCGTTCAATGCTTTCGTCGAATTAAAGCTCAAGCCATGGCCATACGAATAAAAACCAGCGAGCGCATCGTGCAAAACAGCCTTGAGCTGTTCAATCAGCAGGGTGAGCGCAGCGTCAGCACCAACCATATCGCCGCCCACATGGACATGTCCCCGGGCAATCTCTACTACCACTTCCCCAACAAGCAGGCGATCATCGCCGTATTGTTCAGTGAGTACGAAAACCTGGTGGACAGTTTCCTGCGTCCGCCCCAAGGCCGTGCGGCCACTGTCGAAGACAAGCGCTTCTATCTGCAGGAGTTGCTCTCGGCGATGTGGCGTTATCGTTTCCTGCACCGAGACCTGGAGCATCTGCTGGACAGCGACCCGGACCTTGCCGCGCGCTATCGTCGGTTTTCCCAGCGTAGCCTGATTCACGGCACGGCTATCTACGAGGGCTTTGTGGCCGCCGGTATCCTGAAAATGGACCGGGTGCAAATCGAGTCCCTGACCCTCAATGCCTGGATCATTCTCACGTCCTGGGTCCGATTCCTCTGCACCACACGGGAAAATTCCAACCATTTGAGCGAGCAGGCCATCAAGCGAGGGGTCTATCAAGTGCTGGTGCTGGAGGCCGGTTTCGTGACTGAGCAGGCCCGCGAAGCGGTGGATGCGCTGTTCAAAGAGTTCTATGTCCCCCTGGCCCAGACCCTGGAAGAAGGGGCGTAGGATTCAAATTCGATCGAGCCACAGGAGCCCGTTATGCCCATTGCGCAACTCATCAGTCCTCAAGCCCTGGAACACAGGCGGTCGCAGCCCGGACTGGTGATCCTCGATTGTCGTTTTGCCCTGGAGGACCCGGACTACGGCCAGCGCAGTTACGCCGAAGGCCATATTGCCGGGGCATCCTTCGCTGACCTCGAACGCGACCTGAGTGGGCCCGTCACCAAAGGCGTGACCGGCCGCCATCCGTTGCCGGAGCCTGAGGCCCTGATGAAGCGTTTGCGGGCCTGGGGGATCGGCAACGACAGCGACATCGTTCTGTACGATGACGGCCCTGGCGCCTACGCCGCCCGGGCCTGGTGGTTGCTGGCCTGGCTGGGTAAGCGCGATGGGGTTTACATCCTCGATGGCGGACTCAAGGCTTGGCATGCTGCCGGTTTGCCCTTGAGTCTCGATCCACCGGTCAACGGCCCCGGGACCTTCAGTGGTTCTCCCGACGCGACCCTGCTGTTGAGTGCCGAGGCGCTTGAGCAGCGCCTCGGTGAGCCGGACATGACCCTGCTCGATGCCCGGGCGTTGCCGCGTTTCAGGGGCGAAGTCGAACCGATCGATCCGGTTGCCGGACATATTCCGGGCGCACAGTGCGCAGCGTTCACCGAGAACCTGGGTGCTGATGGGCGCTTCCTGCCAGTCGACCAGCTCAAGCAGCGCTTTGCCGAGAAATTGGGAGAGCGCTCGCCGACGGAACTGGTGGCCTATTGCGGCTCCGGCGTGACGGCATGCCATAACCTGTTTGCTTTGTGCCTGGCGGGATATCCGTTGGGGAGGTTGTACGCCGGTTCGTGGAGTGAGTGGATCACCGATCCGCAGCGGGGCGTGGCGAAGGGCGAATAGCGGTCAGTCCTGAGTCAATGTGGGAGCGAGCCTGCTCGCGATAGCGGTGGGTCAGCTTGCATCGATGCCAAATGTTCCACCGTAATCGCGAGCAGGCTCGCTCCCACAGGGATTTGGTGTTTAACCACCGTCATCCCTGGCCCAGGCTGGCCAGCCAGTGGGGAATCCGCCGCTCCAGATAATACCCCGGGCGGCGCAAGCTTCCGTCGACAAAACCCACATGCCCGCCTTGTGCATGCAGTTCCAGCTGGGTGGAGGCTGACAACTCGCCAGGTTCGGGCAAGCTGTGGGGAAACACGAAAGGGTCGTCGGCGGCCTGGATGACCAGGGTCGGCGTGCTGATCTCGCCAAGAAAGTAACGACTGGAGGCGCGACGGTAATAGTCGGCGGCGTCAGAAAAGCCGTGCAGCGGCGCCGTCACCCGTCCATCGAAGTCCCAGAAGGTGCGCATGTTTTCCAGAGGGCCCAGCGCCGTGAGGGTCGCCAGCCCTTCGTGGCGTCCATCGTGCTGAAACTGGCGTTGCTTGTTGCGCACGTAGGCCACCATCTCGCGCATGAAATGAGCCTGATAAAACCTGGAAAACCCCTGTCCGATGCGATCGGCACACTGGTCGAGGCGAAACGGTACCGACACCGCGACCGCCCCTTGCAGCTGACTGTCGCCGCCCGTTTCCCCCAGGTGCTTGAGCAGCACGTTGCCGCCCAGTGAATAGCCCACTGCAAACAGCGGTGCCAAGGGGCGGCGGGCCCGCAGATGGGCGATGGCGGCGGCGAGGTCTTCGCTGGCCCCTGAGTGATAGCTGCGGGGCAACAGGTTCGGTTCTCCCGAGCAACCGCGCCAGTTCAGCGCCACGCTGGCCCAGCCCTGTTTGCCAAGAGCCTGTTGCAGGCCGGCCACGTAGGGCGAGTTGGAAGACCCGGTCAGCCCGTGAAGTACCAGCACCAGTGGCGCATCGACTCGGTGGGGGCCATGCCAGTCGAGATCGAGAAAGTCGCCGTCTTCCAACCACAGGCGCTCACGTTCCCGAGCGATGTGGAGGCTCTTGCGCCACAGCGGTCCCCACAAGGTTTGCAAGTGCGGGTTGCCAAGGCCCAGGGCCGGGACGAAACGTTCAGATGCAGCAGACACGATCATTTCTCGATGCACTGGCCAGCCGTTCAGCCAACGGCCTCTGCCACACGTTGCCACAACGCGTAATACACCCGTCCGGATTTCTGTTCACGATGCAGGCGCCAGTTGCCTGGCAACCCCAGGGTGGACGGGGCGGCTTCGCTTTCAGTGTAGACCCAGGCATCGTCGGCAAGCCAATGACGTTCTTCGAGCAAGGTGCAAACGGCTGGCAGCAGGTTCTGGTTGAACGGTGGGTCGAGGAACACCAGGTCGAAGGGGGTCGCCGGCTGGCTGTCCAGGTAGCGCAACGCGTCGGCGGTCTGCACCTGACCGACGGTGCAACGCAGTGTTCCCAGGTGCTCTTTCAGGCTGGAGACCGCCAGGCTGCTGGCGTCTAGCGCCTGGCCCATGGCGGCGCCACGGGACAACGCCTCAAGAAACAATGCCCCGCTGCCGGCAAACGGGTCGAGTACCCGAGCGCCGGCCACGTAGGGCGCGAGCCAGTTGAACAGGGTTTCGCGCACCCGGTCCGGGGTTGGGCGCAGGCCCGGCGCGTCGGGGAAGCTCAAGCGCCGGCTGCGCCATTCGCCGCCGATGATGCGCAACTGGTTCACACCGTTGTGCACGGGTTTCTTGCTGGAATTGGATGGGCGGGCCATTAGTGCTCCGGAACCCCGAGCGGTTGCTCGGCAGGTTTTTCAGTGGGGGCCGGCAGCGGCTGTTGCGGCACGGTCGGGCCGGCGGTGACGATGACCATTTTATCCGTGCTCAGGTGTTTGTTCAGCGCGGTCTTGACCTGTTCGACGGTCAGTTCCTGGGACTGACGCATGAAGTCTTCCAGGTAGCTGAGCGGCAAGTCATAGAAACCCATGGCCCCGAGCTGGCCGACAATGTCCTCGTTGCTGGCGGTGGACAGCGGGAAACTGCCGGCCAGCTCACGCTTGGCATCATCGAGTTCTTTTTGGGTCGGGCCGTTCTTCAGGTAATCGGCGAACACATCCTGCACCAGTTTCAGCGTGCCTTCGCTCATTTCGGCGCGTGTCTGCAGGTTGATCATGAACGGGCCACGGGCCTGCATCGGCGAGAAGCCGGAATACACGCCGTAGGTCAGGCCACGCTTTTCCCGGACTTCGGTCATCAACCGTGTGCCGAAACCGCCGCCGCCGAGGATCTGGTTGCCCAGGGACACGGCCGCATAGTCCGGGTCGTCCCGATCGATGCCCAGTTGCGCGAGCATCAGGTTGGTCTGCTTGGACGGGAACTCGATGTGACCGATGCTTGCCTTCGGTTCAACCGGTTGCACGGTCTTTGCCAGTGCCGGGCCTTTCGGCAGCGCGGCGGACACCTGATTGGCAATCGCTTCGGCTTCGGCACGGGACAGGTCCCCCACCAGCGCAATCACCGCGTTGCCGGCGGCATAGGCCCTGGCGTGGAAAGCCTGGACCTGGGCCCGCGTGATCGGTGGAATGCTTTGGGCGGTACCGTCACTGGAATGGGCATACGGATGATCACCGTACAGGCGCTTCATCAGTTCCAGCCCCGCCAGCTTGCCGGGGTTCTGCTTCTGGTACTCGAAACCGGCCAGCAACTGGTTCTTGATGCGCGCAAAGGAATCGGCGGGGAAGGTCGGTTTGCCAACGACGTCGGCGAACAGCTTCAGCGCCGGCTCACGCTTGTCCACCGCGCTGAGGCTGCGCAGTGACGCCAAGGCCATGTCCCGCAGGGCTCCGTTGCCAAAATCGGCGCCGAGGCTTTCAAACCCTTGGGCAATCGCGCTGACATCCTTACCGGCTACACCCTCATTGAGCATGGCGTTGGTCAACAGCGCCAGACCGGGTGTATCGCCGTCCTGGCTGCTGCCGGCGGCGAAAGTCAGGCGCAGGTCGAACATCGGTAATTCCCGGGCTTCGACGAACAACACCTTGGCGCCGTCAGCGGTTGTCCAGGTTTTTACGTCGAGCTGGCGACGGCTGGGTGCCTTGCCGTCCAGCTCGGCCAAAGATTGCAGCTTGTTGCTGGCCTTGGCTTTGTCCAGCGCCTGGCTGGCGTTAGTGTCATTGGATGGCGACAGGTAAAAGGCCAGGGCGCCGATCAGGGCGATCAACACCACACCGATCAGCACCAGACGCGATGATTTGCGCTCACTCATGAGCTTTCTCCTCGGGCAGGACGTGCGCGACGCTCAGGCGCGAGCGGGTGAAATACAGCTGGGCTGCCTTCTGGATATCTTGGGGGGTCACGCTTTGCAGTTCGGCGAGCTCGGTGTCCATCAGTTTCCAGGACAAGCCGACCGTTTCCAGCTGGCCGATGGCGGTGGCCTGGCTGGTGATCGAATCGCGCTCGTACACCAGGCCGGCGATGACCTGAGCGCGGACGCGCTCCAGTTCCTCGGCGGTCGGGGCGGTGGTTTTCAACTGTTCGAGCAAGCGCCACAAACCGGCTTCGGCCTGGGCCATGGTTTTGTTTTTCTGGGTGTTGGGCGTGGCCGACAAGGTGAACAGCGTGTCGCCACGGGTAAAGGCGTCGTAGCTCGACGAACCGCCGGACACCAGCTCTTCGCCGCGCTCCAGCTGGGTCGGGATCCGCCCGCTATAGCCGCCGTCCAACAAGGCCGAGATCAGCCGAAGGGCATTGACCGAGCGTTTGTCGGTCGCGGTGGCGATGCTTGGCACGTTGAAGGCCAGCATCAGGCTTGGCAGTTGGGTCTGCACATGCAGGGTAATCTGCCGCTCGCCAGGTTCGGCCAGTTCCAGGGGGATCTTCGCCGGCGGCACGTCGCGCCGGGCAACCGGGCCAAAGTAACGCTGGGCCAAGGTCTTGACCTCGTCGGGTGTGACATCGCCGACCACCACCAGGGTTGCGTTATTCGGCGCGTACCAGGATTCGTACCAGTGGCGCAGTTCCTGGACTTTCATCCGCTCCAGGTCAGCCATCCAGCCGATGGTCGGGGTGTGGTAGCCGCTGGCCGGGTAAGCCAAGGCCTTGAAGCGCTCATAAGCCTTGGACATCGGCTTGTCGTCGGTGCGCATGCGGCGCTCTTCCTTGATCACCTCGATCTCGCGGCTGAACTCCTCCGGTGGCAGGCGCAGGCTGGCCATACGGTCGGCTTCCAGCTCGAAGGCCACGCCCAGGCGATCGCGCGCCAGCACTTGGTAGTAGGCGGTGAAGTCATCGCTGGTGAAGGCGTTTTCTTCGGCGCCAAGGTCGCGCAGGATCAGCGAAGCTTCGCCGGGGCCGACTTTCGAGCTGCCCTTGAACATCATGTGTTCCAGAGCGTGGGACAAACCGGTCTGGCCCGGGGTTTCATAACTGGAGCCAACCTTGTACCAAACCTGGGACACCACCACCGGTGCGCGATGATCTTCGCGCACCACGACCTTCAGGCCGTTGTCGAGGGTAAATTCATGGGTGGGTTGTGGATCGGCAGCCAAGGCTGAAAAAGGCAGACAAACTGTGCTGAGCAGCAGGCCTGCAGCACGGCGGGCAAGAGCATTCATTCGTGTTTAAACCTGTTGGGCTGCCCGCTAGGTCTTAGCGTCGGCGGGCGAGAGGGTGCTAGGATACTGATCCGTTTTACTGGCGGCCACGCCTATCGGGCCTTTTCGCGGTCCGGGGTTGTTTGGGTTCTCGGAAGAAACCCTGGGTTTGTTCGTTGATCCCAGCGTTTTCGCCGATGATGCCGCGCCAGTCCTTCGAAAAAATCGACCTTGAGCTGTCCTGGGGACAACTCGACAAAATGTTGCGCGTGAACAAGCTGGGTGAAACGCAGTCTGTTCAGCATCGAATATTTATCACCGAGGCGCCCAGGTGGCGCGTCGCTACCGTGAGATAGCCGTCCTCCATGTTTGGTTCCAACGACGACAAGAAGACCCCAGCTGCGGCTGGTGAGAAAAAAGGCCTGTTCGGATGGCTGCGCAAGAAGCCGCAGGAAACCGTCGTCGAACAGCCGCAACCGCTGCCTGAGCCGGACGCCGAGGCGGTGGCCGAAGAAGCTGCCCCCATTCTCCTGCCGATTGCCGAGCCGGTGTTGCAACCGGCCGAGCCTGCGCCTGACTCGGCCGCGGAGCCGGTGGCCGAGCAACCGCTGACCCCGCCCGAAGGGCAAACCCCCTGGCTGACCTTGCCCGTGGCGGAAGAGCCGGTAGCGTTGGTGGAGGACGCACAGGCGTCGCAGGTCGCTCCGCCGATTCCGGCACTCACCCCATCCGTCGCGGCCCCGGCCGTGGAGCCGACCGTCGAAGTGCCGGTGCCTGCCGTCACGCTTGTCGCAGCCCCAGCCGCCCCTGAACCGGAGCCCGTTGCAGTTGAGTTGCCAGCTCTCGCAGAGCCCGCGCCTGCCGCCGAAGAGAACAAGGTCGGTTTCTTCGCCCGCCTCAAGCAAGGCCTGTCCAAGACCAGCGCCAGCATCGGCGAAGGCATGGCCAGCCTGTTCCTGGGCAAGAAAGTCATCGACGACGAATTGCTGGAAGACATCGAAACCCGCTTGCTGACCGCCGATGTGGGCGTCGAGGCGACGTCGGTGATCATCCAGAGCCTGACTCAAAAGGTGGCGCGCAAGCAGCTCACCGACGCCGACGCTTTGTACAAGTCTTTGCAGGGCGAGCTGACCAACATGCTCAAGCCGGTGGAACAGCCGCTGGTAATTGCCGCGCAGAACAAGCCGTTCGTGATCCTGGTGGTGGGCGTCAACGGTGCCGGCAAGACCACGACCATCGGCAAACTGGCGAAGAAGCTGCAGTTGGAGGGCAAGAAAGTCATGCTCGCCGCCGGCGACACCTTCCGCGCCGCTGCGGTCGAACAGCTGCAAGTGTGGGGCGAGCGCAACAAGATTCCGGTAATCGCCCAGCACACCGGCGCCGACTCCGCTTCAGTGATTTTCGACGCCGTGCAGGCCGCCAAGGCCCGTGGCATCGATGTGCTGATTGCCGACACGGCCGGTCGCCTGCACACCAAAGACAACCTGATGGAAGAGTTGAAGAAGGTTCGCCGGGTGATCGGCAAGCTCGATGCCGACGCGCCCCATGAGGTGCTGCTGGTGCTGGACGCCGGCACTGGCCAGAACGCTATCAACCAGGCCAAGCAGTTCAACCAGACCGTCCAACTGACCGGACTGGCCCTGACCAAGCTCGACGGGACCGCCAAGGGCGGGGTGATTTTCGCCCTGGCCAAGCAGTTCGGTCTGCCGATTCGCTACATCGGCGTGGGTGAAGGCATCGACGATCTGCGCACCTTTGAAGCCGAGCCCTTTGTCCAGGCACTGTTTGCCGAGCGGGAGCACTCATGATTCGTTTCGAACAGGTCGGTAAACGCTATCCGAACGGACACGTCGGCTTGCATGAGCTGAGCTTTCGGGTCCGTCGTGGCGAGTTTCTGTTTGTCACCGGCCATTCTGGCGCCGGTAAAAGTACCTTGCTGCGCCTGCTGCTGGCGATGGAGCGGCCCACCACCGGCAAACTGCTGTTGGCCGGCCAGGACCTGAGCACCATCAGCAATGCCCAGATTCCTTACTTGCGTCGGCAGATCGGCGTGGTGTTCCAGAATCACCAGTTGCTGTTCGATCGCACGGTGTTCAACAACGTAGCGTTGCCCTTGCAAATCCTTGGCCTGTCCAAGGCCGAGATCAACAAGCGCGTGGATTCGGCCCTGGAGCGTGTGGCGCTGTCGGACAAGACCGATCTGTACCCCGGCGACCTGTCCACCGGCCAGCAACAGCGCGTGGGCATCGCCCGCGCCATCGTTCATCGCCCGGCCTTGCTGCTGGCGGATGAACCTACCGGTAACCTGGACCCGCGTCTGGCGGCGGAAATCATGGGCGTATTCGAAGACATCAATCGCTTGGGCACCAGCGTGCTGATTGCCAGTCACGACCTGGCCCTGATCGCGCGCATGCGTCACCGCATGCTCACCTTGCAACGCGGTCGACTGATCGGTGACGGGGAGGCTGGCGTATGAGTGCGACCCGCAGCCCCAAGGTAGCCGAGCGCGTGGCTCCGAAAGCCTCCGATCCGCAGCCGCCAAAGAAGAAGCGCGACGATGACGACGGCCCGGATTTCGCGACACTGTTTCACGCCTGGGTCGAAAGCCATCGCGCCAGCCTGCTGGACAGTCTGAAGCGCCTGGGCAAGCAGCCGATCGGCAGCTTTTTTACCTGCATGGTGATGGCGGTGGCCCTGAGTTTGCCCATGGGCCTGTCATTATTGCTAAGTAATGTGGAGCGCCTGGGTGGCTCCTGGCAGCGTGCGGCGCAGATTTCCCTGTATTTGCAGCTGGAAGCGAGCCCTGCCGAAGGCCAGGCGTTGCGCGAGCAGATCAAGGCCATGCCGGGCGTGGCCGACGCCGAATACATTGGTCGCGAGCAGGCGCTGGAAGAATTCCAGCAGCAGTCCGGCCTGGGCGATGCCCTCAAGGAACTGCCGGAAAACCCGCTGCCGGGTGTGGTACTGGTGACACCCGACGAAGTCGACAAGCCAACCCTTGAAGCATTAAGACAAAGACTTTCCGAGTTGCCGAAGGTACAACAGGCGCAACTTGATCTAGTCTGGGTCGAGCGTCTTGCGGCGATCCTCAAGCTTGGCGACCGGTTTGTCTTCGGTCTGACGGTGCTTCTGGTTTCTGCATTACTTTTGGTGATAGGCAATACCATTCGTCTTCATATTGAAAACCGCCGCACCGAGATAGAAGTGATTAAACTCGTCGGCGGTACGGACAGTTATGTGCGCAGGCCCTTCCTTTATATGGGGGCGCTATATGGCTTCGGTGCAGGGGTTCTGTCCTGGGGCGTATTGGCATTTGGCCTGGACTGGCTGAATGACGCCGTGGTGGGGCTGGCTGGTTTGTACGGCAGTGATTTTTCCCTGGCCGGAGTGCCAGCCGCCGACGGTCTGTCGCTCTTGCTTGGCGCGGTGCTGTTGGGTTATATCGGTGCATGGATTGCGGTAGCACGCCACTTGCGTGAGCTTGCTCCAAAATAGTGTTTTTTGCGCGTATTGACCTTTCGGTTTTTGTGGGAACTTGTCCTACGGTTCCCGGTCAATTTTCGCAGTGCTGAACTGCACGAGTTATGTGAGTCGGAGGTTTTTTCGTATGACCACTTCTTTGCAACCTGCTTATGCTCTGGTCCCGGGTGCGAACCTGGAGGCCTATGTGCACACGGTGAACAGCATCCCTTTGCTGACGCCCGAGCAGGAGCGTGAACTGGCCGAGAGTCTCTATTATGAGCAGGATCTTGAGGCGGCTCGGCAGATGGTGCTCGCCCACCTGCGTTTTGTTGTACATATCGCCCGCAGCTATTCCGGCTACGGGCTGGCCCAGGCCGACCTGATCCAGGAAGGCAACGTCGGCCTGATGAAGGCGGTCAAGCGTTTCAACCCGGAAATGGGTGTGCGCCTGGTGTCGTTTGCAGTGCACTGGATCAAGGCGGAAATCCACGAGTTCATCCTGCGCAACTGGCGCATCGTGAAAGTCGCGACCACCAAGGCCCAGCGCAAGCTGTTCTTCAACCTGCGCAGCCAGAAGAAGCGTCTGGCCTGGCTGAACAATGAAGAAGTCCATCGCGTGGCCGAGAGCCTGGGCGTCGAGCCGCGGGAAGTGCGCGAGATGGAAAGTCGTCTGACCGGCCATGACATGGCCTTCGACCCGGCCGCCGAAGCGGACGACGACAGCGCTTTCCAGTCGCCGGCCAACTACCTGGAAGACCACCGGTACGACCCGGCGCGTCAACTGGAAGACGCCGACTGGAGTGACAACTCCAACACCAACCTGCACGAAGCCCTGGAAGTGCTGGACGAGCGCAGTCGTGACATTCTCTACCAGCGCTGGCTGGCCGAGGAAAAAGCCACGCTGCACGACCTGGCACAGAAGTACAACGTGTCGGCCGAGCGGATTCGCCAGCTTGAGAAAAGTGCGATGAACAAGCTCAAGACGTCGATTGCTGCCTGACCTGCGCAACAGCCATAAAAA
>NZ_JABWQV010000060.1 GCF_014268615.1 Pseudomonas tehranensis
TTACTTTCGCGCTTTTCGAAAGTGACCCGCCGTCAGGGCGGAACCGTCAGCAGCCGCTACCGCAGCAACGGATATGCACACAATCCCAAACGCTGGGTAGCACCAGACCGCCCATGTTAACCTTGCGCCCATCGCGGAAAAGCCGGGCCAATGCCCCTCCTTTTGCCCCACACCTTTCAACGAGCCTCCCTGACACCCATGAATACAGCCGTGAACGACCTGTCCTCCCACACGCCGATGATGCAGCAATACTGGCGATTGAAGAATCAGCACCCCGATCAGTTGATGTTCTACCGCATGGGCGACTTCTACGAGATCTTCTATGAGGATGCGAAGAAGGCCGCCAAGTTGTTGGACATCACCCTGACGGCGCGTGGGCAATCGGCGGGCATGGCGATTCCGATGTGTGGGATTCCTTACCACGCGGCGGAAGGTTACCTGGCGAAGCTGGTCAAGCTCGGTGAGTCGGTGGTGATCTGCGAGCAGGTCGGCGACCCGGCCACCAGCAAAGGACCGGTGGAACGCCAGGTAGTGCGCATCATCACGCCGGGTACGGTCAGTGATGAAGCCTTGCTGGATGAACGCCGGGACAACCTGATCGCTGCCGTGCTGGGCGACGAACGCCTGTTCGGCCTCGCCGTGCTGGACATCACCAGCGGCAATTTCTCGGTGCTGGAAATCAAGGGTTGGGAAAACCTGCTGGCGGAGCTGGAGCGGGTCAATCCGGTTGAATTGCTGATCCCGGACGACTGGCCCAAAGACCTGCCGGCGGAAAAACGCCGTGGCGTGCGTCGTCGGGCGCCGTGGGATTTTGAGCGCGACTCGGCGCTGAAAAGTCTCTGCCAGCAGTTCTCCACCCAGGACCTCAAAGGCTTCGGCTGCGAAAACCTGACCCTGGCTATTGGCGCTGCCGGATGCCTGCTGGCCTACGCCAAGGAAACCCAGCGCACCGCCCTGCCCCACTTGCGCAGCCTGCGTCATGAGCGCCTGGATGACACCGTGGTGCTGGACGGCGCGAGTCGACGCAACCTGGAACTGGACACCAACCTGGCCGGAGGGCGCGACAACACCCTGCAATCGGTGGTCGATCGCTGCCAGACCGCGATGGGTAGCCGTCTGCTGACCCGTTGGCTGAACCGTCCGTTGCGGGACCTGACGGTGCTGCTGGCGCGTCAGAGCTCCATTACCTGCCTGCTGGATCGTTATCGCTTCGAACAATTGCAACCGCAACTCAAGGAAATCGGTGACATCGAGCGGATCCTCGCCCGTATCGGCCTGCGCAACGCCCGCCCCCGTGACCTGGCGCGCCTGCGCGATGCCCTCGGTGCCCTGCCCGAGCTTCAGGTGGCGATGACCGACCTGGAAGCGCCGCACCTGCAACAACTGGCGCGCACCACCCGCACTTACCCGGAGCTGGCTGCGCTGCTGGAAAAAGCCATTATCGACAACCCGCCGGCGGTGATCCGTGACGGCGGTGTGCTGAAAACCGGCTACGACGCCGAACTCGACGAATTGCAATCGCTGAGCGAGAACGCCGGGCAGTTCCTGATCGACCTCGAAGCCCGGGAAAAAGCCCGTACGGGCCTGGCCAATCTCAAGGTCGGCTACAACCGCATCCACGGTTACTTCATCGAATTGCCGAGCAAACAGGCTGAACAGGCGCCGGCTGACTACATTCGCCGCCAAACCCTCAAGGGTGCCGAGCGCTTCATTACCCCGGAACTCAAGGCCTTCGAAGACAAGGCGCTGTCGGCCAAGAGCCGCGCCCTGGCCCGGGAAAAGATGCTCTATGAGGCGCTGCTCGAAGACTTGATCAGCCAACTGCCGCCGCTGCAGGACACCGCCGGCGCCCTGGCGGAGCTGGACGTGCTGAGTAACTTGGCCGAACGCGCGCTCAACCTGGACCTCAACTGCCCGCGGTTTGTCAGCGAGCCGTGCATGCGCATCAGCCAAGGCCGTCATCCGGTGGTCGAACAGGTATTGACCACGCCGTTCGTGGCCAACGACCTGAGCCTGGATGACAACACCCGCATGTTGGTAATCACCGGTCCGAACATGGGCGGTAAATCCACCTATATGCGCCAGACCGCGTTGATCGTGCTGCTGGCCCACATCGGCAGTTTCGTGCCGGCAGCCAGCTGCGAATTGTCCCTGGTGGACCGGATCTTTACCCGTATCGGCTCCAGCGATGACCTGGCCGGCGGGCGTTCGACGTTCATGGTGGAAATGAGCGAAACCGCGAACATTCTGCACAACGCCACCGAACGCAGCCTGGTGCTGATGGACGAAGTCGGACGCGGCACCAGCACCTTCGACGGCCTGTCCCTGGCCTGGGCGGCGGCCGAACGCCTGGCGCACCTGCGGGCCTACACCCTGTTCGCCACCCACTATTTCGAACTGACGGTGCTGCCAGAAAGCCAGCCACTGGTGGCTAACGTGCATCTCAATGCCACCGAGCACAACGAGCGCATCGTGTTCCTGCATCACGTGCTGCCCGGCCCGGCGAGCCAGAGTTACGGCCTGGCAGTCGCGCAACTGGCCGGCGTACCGAGCGAAGTGATCAGCCGTGCCCGCGAGCACTTGAGCCGGCTGGAAACCACCAGCTTGCCCCACGAAGCACCGCGCCCGAGCAAAGGCAAACCGGCTGCTCCGCAGCAGAGCGACCTGTTCGCCAGCCTGCCGCATCCGGTGCTCGATGAACTGGCCAAAGTGGATCTGGACGACCTGACGCCCCGTCGGGCACTTGAATTGCTCTATACATTGAAGACACGGATCTAACGCACGGGCTTGCAAGCTGTTAGAATCTCGCGCGGTTTGGGATGCTGCGGACTTTTAGCCTGGTCCGCAGACTATCGCTCCCGAACCTACGCCCCCACGTGAAGGGGCGCAGCACGCCGCGCCTGAGGAGAGAATTAGAATGACCTTCGTCGTCACCGACAACTGCATCAAGTGCAAGTACACCGACTGCGTAGAAGTCTGTCCGGTGGACTGCTTTTACGAAGGGCCGAACTTTCTGGTCATTCACCCGGACGAGTGCATCGATTGCGCCCTGTGTGAACCGGAATGCCCGGCGAACGCCATTTTCTCGGAAGACGAAGTGCCGGCCGGCATGGAAAACTTCATCGAGCTGAACGCCGAGCTGGCGGATATCTGGCCGAACATCACCGAAAAGAAAGACGAGCTGCCAGAAGCCAAAGAGTGGGATGGCAAGCCAGACAAGCTCAAAGACCTCGAACGCTGATATCACCCTGCGTTCGTCGAAAAAGGCCCCTTGCGGGCCTTTTTGTTTTCTCGAATTCACTAAATCGCAGGCAAAAAAAAGGGGCGGTTTGACCCGCCCACATTTTTTCCCTAATCCCTTTGATCCTTTTCATCGTCCTGATGAATCGCGTCCTGCGATGTCCTTCCTTCCCCATCGTCCGTGACAGGTGTGTCTGTCCGTCGACACAGGACTGATATTAGTATTTTCCTCGGCGAGTGCAATTGGCCTCACACCGTCGCCCGGCCCTGTCTCAGCACTGAAATACAGATAAATACCCTTATATATCAATAAAATATGAAAAATACGACGACCTTTATAGTCGTCTATCCCTCCGCCGGAAAACCAAACGCTTACGCAACACTAGGCAAAAGCTTACACACCAAGACGACAAACAACGTAAGCACTGCAACAGCCGGCACAGAAACGAAAAAACCCCGAACCAGTCAGGGCTTTTCCTATTACGCGCGCGTTCCTGTTTATTGGAACAACGACTCGCTCGATAGGCCGTTCTTCTCCAGGATCTCCCGAAGACGCTTGAGGCCTTCGACCTGAATCTGCCTGACCCGCTCACGGGTCAGCCCGATTTCCAGGCCCACATCTTCAAGGGTGCTGCTTTCATGACCGCGCAAGCCGAAGCGGCGAATCACCACTTCCCGTTGCTTGTCCGTGAGCTCCGAGAGCCACTGGTCGATGCTCTGGGACAAGTCATCATCCTGGAGCAGCTCGCAAGGGTCGGTAGGTCGGTCATCGGTGAGTGTGTCCAACAGGGTTTTATCCGAGTCCGGACCCAGTGAGACGTCAACCGAAGAAACCCGCTCGTTGAGCCCAAGCATGCGCTTGACCTCGCCCACCGGTTTTTCCAGCAGGTTGGCGATCTCTTCGGGCGAGGGTTCGTGGTCGAGCTTTTGGGTGAGTTCACGGGCAGCCCGCAGGTAGACGTTCAGCTCCTTGACCACATGGATCGGCAACCGGATGGTCCGGGTCTGATTCATGATCGCCCGCTCGATGGTCTGACGAATCCACCAGGTCGCGTAGGTCGAGAAACGGAAGCCTCACTCGGGGTCGAATTTCTCGACAGCGCGAATCAGCCCCAGATTACCCTCTTCGATCAGGTCCAGCAGCGATAGTCCACGATTGACGTAACGTCGGGCGATTTTCACCACCAGGCGCAGGTTGCTTTCAATCATGCGTTTTCGCCCGGCCGGATCGCCACTTTGCGACAGACGCGCAAAATGAACTTCTTCCTCGGGGGAGAGCAGCGGCGAGAAGCCGATTTCGTTGAGGTACAGCTGAGTGGCGTCCAGCGCCCGTGTGTAGTCGATGTACTTATGTTGTTTAAGCGAAGCGGAGTGTCTGGATTTGGCACGAACGGAAGGTGGAGTCGCCCCTTCATCATTCGACATCGAATCCATAGCGATGCCGGTCTCCATAAGGAGAACCTCATCGTCGATGTCAAACTCCGGCACTTCTTTACTGAGAGCCATTGTTATAGTCCTTTGGTGAGTTCGACCTCAAGCTCAAGCGACGCCTTTATCCTTGGCAACGCTGGAGCCTGTTCCCTCTACGTGACGGAACAGGCTGACAATCAAATCAACGACGTGGCAGGAATTGCAGCGGATCGACTGGCTTACCTTGTCGGCGAATCTCAAAATGCAGTTTCACCCGGTCCGTTCCCGTTGATCCCATTTCGGCAATTTTTTGCCCGACCTTGACCTGCTGCCCCTCCCGAACCAACAGCCTGCGGTTGTGACCGTAGGCACTGACGTAGGTATCGCTGTGTTTGATGATCACGAGTTCGCCGTAGCCCCTTAAACCACTCCCGGCGTACACAACCGTGCCATCAGACGCGGCCAAAACAGGCTGTCCCAAATCCCCGGCGATATCAATTCCTTTATTCAAACTACCGTTTGAAGAGAATTTTCCAATCAGAACGCCATTAGAAGGCCATCCCCAGCCGCTCGGGCTGGGGCCTGCCGCAGGGGTAGGAGCAGGTGCCGGTTTGCTCGCGACGGACGGTACTGTTGCCGTTGCAGCACCGACCGGACGGCGAATCACCGTGGTTTTACTCGACGACGAAGTCGTCGAACCGGACTGAGTGACCACCGCGGTAGGCGTTGAACCACTACGCCCATCAAAGCGAATTCTCTGACCCGGATGAATCGTATAAGGCGCAGGAATGTTGTTTCGCGCAGCGAGGGCTTTGTAGTCCCAGCCATAGCGAAAAGCGATGGAAAACAGCGTATCACCGCGACGGACTACATACTGACCGGTCGTTACTGTAGGACGTTGAGGCGTTGCGTTGGTGCGATCGACAACCCGGACGTTACCCGATGGGGTACTGGAGCAACCGACCAGCAAGGTACTCAAGACAAGGCCAGTCACCAGGCGCTGAAAGCTCGTGATACCCATACGCTGCGCAATGACTGTGAGACTCACCCGCCGCTCCCTTTGTGGTGGTTGAAAAATTGGAAACTGCCCATGCAGGCAACGGTATTACAAATATAGCTGGCCGCAACCCCACCTCTATTAAAGAAGCGCGAGGCGCTGGCGCACACGTTTGCTCGACGCCGTTGGAATCCGTTTAACCAAACAACGGTGACAAGATCAGTGCCGATGTAAGACACGACCCACGCTACGGAATTCAGCGTCTGTTTATAAATGCTCAGGCCAATGGCCCGTTAAGCAACGGAACGAAGCGAACCGCCCCCAGTACGTGGCGAGAAAACCCATGTTCTTCGCGCACGATCAGCATCAATTGCTGGACTTCACCAGCCCCCACCGGAATGACCAGCCGGCCGCCGGGCGCGAGTTGATCCAGCAAGGCCTGGGGCACATCAGTGGCAACGGCGGTCACGATGATGCCGTTATAAGGTGCCAAGGCCGGCCAGCCTTCCCAGCCATCGCCCCAGCGAAACACCACATTGCGCAGGTTCAGTTCCACCAGACGTTCCTTGGCGCGATCCTGCAGCACCTTGATCCGCTCCACGGAAAATACCCGCTCCACCAGCTGCGCCAACACCGCCGTCTGGTATCCCGAACCGGTGCCGATCTCCAGCACCTTGTCCAGCGGCCCCGCCTCCAGCAGCAACTCGCTCATGCGGGCCACCATATAAGGCTGGGAAATGGTCTGGTTGTGGCCGATCGGCAATGCGGTGTCTTCGTAGGCGCGATGGGCCAAGGCTTCATCGACGAACAAATGCCGTGGGGTGCGGCGAATCACTTCCAGCACCTGGGCGTTGGAAAGGCCTTCTTCATAGAGCCGTTGAATCAGCCGCTCCCGGGTACGTTGGGAGGTCATGCCGATTCCGCGGCGCAGTATGTCGTCTTGCTCGCGAGCCATCAGCGCAGCCCCTCCAGCCAGCCATCGAGCGTTCGAAAAGCATCGTTGAAGGTGCGATCCAGCTGCAACGGCGTGATCGAGACATAGCCTTGCATCACTGCATGAAAATCGGTGCCCGGCCCGCCATCCTCGGCATCACCAGCGGCGGCGATCCAGTAACCGGCCTTGCCCCGGGGATCGACCACCTGCATGGGCTTGGCCGCTCGGGCACGATGCCCCAGGCGAGTGAGCTGGATGCCTCGGATGTGATCCAGTGGCAGGTTCGGAATGTTCACGTTCAGCACCGTGCGCGGTGGCAGGTCCAATTCGCCATGGGCCTCGACCAACTTGCGGGCGAAGTACGCGGCAGTAGGCAAATTATCGACTTGCCGCGAAACAAACGAAAAGGCAAACGACGGATGCCCGAGGAAACGTCCCTCAAGGGCGGCGGCCACGGTGCCGGAATAAAGCACGTCATCGCCCAGGTTAGCACCCAGGTTGATGCCCGAAACCACCATGTCCGGCTCACGCTCCAGCAAGCCGTTGAGGCCCAGGTGCACGCAGTCGGTCGGGGTGCCGTTGAGGCTGATGAAACCATTATCCAGATAACACGGGTGTAATGGTCGGTCGAGCGTCAGCGAACTGCTGGCGCCGCTTTTATCCTGGTCCGGGGCAATGACCACGCATTCGGCAAAATCCGCCAGCGCAGCATAAAGCGCGGCAAGGCCGGGTGCTGTCACCCCGTCGTCGTTAGAAATCAGAATACGCATGGGCTGTCCGTCTGCCCCACCGGCACCAGATCGACGAGTTCGCGCACCAAGACAGTGGCGAAACATCCGGCCGGCAGGACGAATTCCAGTTGCAGAATGTCAGGCTGGGGATAATGCCACGACAGGCCGCCAATGGGCAGTCGCAGGATGCGACGTTCGTGACTCATTCCCGCGTTTATCAACCAGTCGCGCAGGTCGGCTTCGCTCTCGGCGATGGCCTGTTCCAACTCAAAGGTCGCGCCGGCGGCAGGCGAAGGTCCCTCGCCCCACTGCGGCCCGGTCGGGTGCAGATCGAGGATCGCCAGGCGTGGATCGCTGCATTCAGCTTCACCCGCCGGGAAAAAGCTGCGGCTGTCGGTGAAGGCCAGCAAGTCGCCGACCTGCGCCTGCTGCCAGGTGCCGTCGGCAACCCGCGCCGCCAACACCCGGTTGAACAGAAAACTGCGGGCGGTGGACAACAGCCGTGAACGCACATTGCGCTGTTCCGGCAAAGCCTTGCGCGCCGCCCAGGCGCGGGCATCGACGAGGTTACCGCCGTCATGCCCGAACCGTTGGGCGCCGAAATAATTGGGGATGCCCTGGCGCGTAATCTGTTGCAGCCGCGCCTCGATGGCGGCCACGTCCCCCTTGAACTGGGTCAGGCGCAGAGTGAAGCCATTGGCCGAGTGCGCGCCGCGTTGCAGCTTGCGTTTATGGCGACCGGTCTTGAGGATCTTCAGCGTTTCGTTTTCTGCCGCCGACAGGTCCGGGTCGGCCTTGCCCGGCAACTGGACGCTGAACCACTGGCGGGTCAGCGCCTGGCGGTCCTTGAGACCGGCATAACTGACGGTGCGCAACGATACGCCGGCGGCCTTGGCAATTCGTCGGGCCGCCTCTTCAGTGTTCAAACCGCGTTTTTCAACCCAGATCCATAAGTGCTCGCCTTCGCCCGTCAGCGGGATGTCGAGCACTTCGTCGACCTGGAAGTCTTCAGCAGTGGCCTTGAGTACGGCGCTGCCCAGCGACTCGCCGTAGGCACGGGGGCCCAATAGTTCAAGTTCGGTCATGGGCGCAGCAACAAGGCAACGCTATGAACGGCAATGCCTTCTTCGCGACCGACGAAACCCAGTTTCTCGGTGGTGGTGGCTTTCACGTTGACCTGGTCCAGCTCGACTTGCAGATCCTCGGCAATCAACCGACGCATCGCTTCGATGTGCGGCGCCATTTTCGGTGCCTGGGCGACGATGGTGTTATCGACATTGCCGACTGTCCAGCCCTTGGCGTGGATCAGCGAAACGACATGGCGCAGCAGCACCCGGCTGTCGGCGCCCTTGAATTGCGGGTCGGTGTCGGGGAAATGTTTGCCGATATCACCCAGCGCGGCCGCGCCCAGCAAGGCGTCGCTCAAGGCGTGCAGCAGGACGTCACCGTCAGAATGCGCGAGCAGCCCGAAGCCGTGTGCAATACGCACGCCGCCCAGAGTAATGAAGTCGCCTTCAGCGAAACGGTGAACATCGTAGCCGTGGCCAATACGCATATAAAAAACGCCCCGATTTTTGTCAGGGCGTGATTCTACCTGCATTCAGCGTAGGGAGCGCCCTCAATTAGCTCCCCCGCCAAGGGGAAACCGACTAAGCGCCCCCTAAAGCGTGGGCATGATGTTGCAAGTGATCCTCAATGAAGCTGGCGATGAAGAAGTAGCTGTGGTCGTAGCCCGGCTGCAAGCGCAGTTCCAACGGATGACCCGCGGCCCTGGCCGCTTGCTGCAGGGCTTCGGGCTTGAGCTGGTTGGCCAGGAAATCATCGCGGTCGCCCTGATCCACCAGCAACGGCAGCTTCTCGTCGGCTTCGGCGATCAATGCACAAGCATCCCACTCACGCCACTTCGAGCGGTCCTCTCCCAGGTAACGAGAGAACGCCTTCTGACCCCACGGGCAGTCCATCGGGTTGTTGATCGGCGAAAAGGCCGACACCGAGCGGTAACGCCCTGGGTTACGCAAAGCGCAGACCAACGCGCCGTGGCCACCCATGGAGTGACCACTGATGCCGCGCTTATCCGAGGCCGGGAAATGCGCTTCGACCAAGGTGGGCAATTCCTGCACCACGTAGTCATGCATCCGATAGTGCCGCGCCCACGGTTCCTGCGTGGCGTTCAGATAAAACCCCGCCCCCAGGCCGAAGTCCCAGGCACCGTCCGGATCGCCCGGTACGTCGGCGCCGCGCGGGCTGGTGTCCGGCGCAACAATAATCAGGCCCAGTTCGGCGGCCATACGCTGGGCGCCGGCCTTTTGCATGAAATTCTCGTCGGTGCAGGTCAATCCGGACAACCAATACACCACGGGCAACTTGCCGCCCTGCTCGGCCTGGGGCGGCAGGTACACGGCAAACACCATGTCACAACCAAGCACTTCGGAACGATGCCGGTAACGCTTGTGCCAGCCGCCGAAGCTTTTCTGGCAGGAGATATTTTCAAGGCTCATGACCGACCTCAGAAATGAATAACGGTACGGATGCTCTTGCCTTCATGCATCAGGTCGAACGCCTTGTTGATATCTTCCAGGCCCATGGTGTGGGTGATGAAGGTATCCAGCGGAATCTCGCCCTTCTCGGCCATTTCTACGTAGCTTGGCAATTCGCTGCGCCCGCGCACGCCGCCAAACGCCGAACCGCGCCAGACGCGACCGGTCACCAACTGGAACGGACGGGTGGCGATTTCCTGGCCGGCACCGGCCACACCGATGATCACCGACTCGCCCCAGCCCTTGTGGCAGCATTCCAGCGCGGCGCGCATCAGTTGGACATTGCCGATGCACTCGAAGGAGAAGTCCACACCGCCGTCAGTCATGTCGACGATGACCTCCTGGATCGGACGGTCGAAATCTTTCGGGTTGACGCAATCGGTGGCACCCAGTTGCTTGGCGATTTCGAACTTGGCCGGGTTGATGTCGATGGCAATGATGCGCGATGCCTTGGCTTTCACCGCACCAATCACTGCCGACAGGCCAATGCCGCCCAGGCCGAAGATCGCCACGGTGTCACCTGGCTTGACCTTGGCGGTGTTGAGGACCGCACCAATACCGGTGGTGACGCCGCAACCCAGCAGGCAGACTTTTTCCAGCGGCGCTTCTTTGGGGATTTTCGCCACGGAAATTTCTGGCAATACGGTGTATTCGGAGAACGTCGAGGTCCCCATGTAGTGGAAAATCGTCTCACCCTTGTAGGAAAAGCGCGAGGTGCCATCCGGCATCAGGCCTTTGCCTTGGGTGGCGCGAATCGCCTGACACAAGTTGGTCTTGCCCGACTTACAGAACTTGCACTGCCCGCATTCCGGCGTGTACAGCGGAATCACATGATCGCCCACCGCAACCGACGTCACGCCTTCGCCGATGGCTTCGACAATTGCGCCGCCTTCATGGCCGAGAATAGAGGGAAAGATCCCTTCCGGGTCAGCGCCCGACAAGGTGTAGGCATCGGTGTGGCAGACACCCGAGGCCACCACGCGCAGCAACACTTCGCCCGCCTTGGGCATGGCGACGTCGACTTCAACGATTTCCAGGGGTTTCTTGGCCTCGAAGGCAACGGCCGCGCGTGATTTGATCATGGGGAGTCTCCAGCAAATAAAAACAAGACAGGGAGTGTAATCCCTCACCGGACGATGAATAATCCAATCAAAAGCAAAACATTATTGCTGTATAGGGATAATCATTCATGTCCGATAACCGCTGGGAGGGGATTGACGAGTTCGTCGCCGTGGCCGAATGCAGCCAATTCACCGCCGCAGCCGAACGCCTGGGCGTTTCGTCTTCCCACATCAGTCGACAAATCGTACGGCTCGAAGAGCGTCTGCAGACACGACTGCTGTATCGCAGTACCCGCCGGGTCACCCTGACCGAGGCCGGACAGACGTTCTTGCAGCATTGCCAGCGTTTGCAGGATGGACGCGAAGAAGCACTGCGAGCGGTGGGCGACCTCACCAGCGAACCCAAGGGCATGTTGCGCATGACCTGTGCCGTGGCCTACGGCGAGCGGTTCATCGTGCCGCTGGTGACACGGTTCATGACGCTTTATCCGCAATTGCGGGTGGACATCGAACTGAGCAACCGCCCCCTCGATCTGGTTCACGAAGGCCTGGACTTGGCGATTCGCCTGGGCCGTTTGCAGGACTCACGCCTGGTTGCCACGCGCCTGGCGCCACGGCGCATGTACCTGTGCGCATCGGCGTCCTACCTGGAGCGCTACGGTCGCCCCCATAGCTTGTCGGAATTGAGCCGCCACAACTGCCTGATCGGCAGCTCCGATCTCTGGCAACTGGAGCAGAACGGGCGGGAATTTTCCCAACGAGTGCAGGGAAACTGGCGTTGTAACAGCGGGCAGGCGGTGCTGGATGCGGCTTTGCAAGGGGTGGGATTGTGTCAGTTGCCGGATTATTACGTGTTGGAGCATTTGCACAGCGGGGCGTTGATATCGCTGTTAGAGGCTCACCAGCCGCCGAATACAGCGGTGTGGGCGTTGTATCCGCAGCAACGGCATTTGTCGCCGAAGGTGCGCAAGTTGGTGGATTACTTGAAGGAGGGGTTGGCCCAGCGGCCGGAGTATCGGGGGTAACACTGGTTTTTATGTTATCTGAGCGATTGCTATCGCGAGCAGGCTCGCTCCCACACTGGATTTTCAGCGGCTACAAATTTTGTGTACAGCCAAAGTTCCTTGTGGGAGCGAGCCTGCTCGCGATGGCGATTTCACTTAATGGCGATTCGCCCAACGCTGACGCAACCACTCCAGATCTTCAGGGCGTGTGACCTTGAGGTTATCGGCCCGCCCTTCGATCAGCCGTGGCGCTTGCCCCGCCCATTCCATGGCGGACGCTTCATCGGTAATCAGCGCATCGGCCACCAGGCTGTCAGCCAGGGCCCGGTGCAAGGCACCGAGACGAAACATTTGCGGTGTGTAGGCTTGCCAGATAACGCTGCGGTCAACGGTTTCCACTACACGGCCGTGCTTGTCGACTCGCTTGAGGGTGTCACGCGCCGGCACAGCCAAGAGACCGCCGACCGGATCATTCGCCAGTTCCCTGAGCAATGTGTCCAGATCGTCCCGGGCCAAGTTGGGCCGGGCGGCGTCGTGCACCAATACCCAATCGTGATCATCGGCACCCTGCCCGTGAAGATGCAGCAAGGCATTGAGCACCGAATCCGAACGCTGTTCGCCGCCGTCCACACGCTGGATGCGCGTATCGCTGGCACAGGCCAGGGTCGGCCAATAAGGGTCGTCGTGTGCAACACTGACCACCACGCCTTTTACGGTCGGATGATCGAGGAAACAGCCAAGGCTGTGTTCGAGAATTGTGCGCCCGCCCAGTTGCAGGTATTGCTTGGGACGGTCCGCGGCCATACGAGCTCCAACGCCCGCGGCAGGAATCACGGCCCAGAAGGCCGGCAAACGGATACTCATTGGGCCAACTGGTAGAGGGTTTCGCCCTCCTTGACCATGCCCAGTTCATGGCGAGCCCGCTCTTCAACGGTCTCCATGCCTTTTTTCAACTCACTGACTTCGGCGTCCATCACCCGGTTGCGCTCCAGCAACGCCTCGTTTTCGGCATGCTGTTCGGCAATCTGCTGAGTCAGGTCCGCCACTTGCGCCAAACTGCCATTACCCACCCATAGGCGGTACTGCAGGCCAGCCAGCAACAGGAGCAAGACAAGAAACAACCAATTGGGACTGCGCATCGAATCTCAGGTATCCAGTGAAAAAGACAGCCATGCCACACTTTGAAGCGTCTGATAGCACGAAGCCTGGAAAAACCAGGCTTGTGCTTGATAAGGCATCAGATTAGAGGCAAAACCGCCGCCAGGGCGACCTTTTCGACACAATCCGCTGTCTTTTTACCATTTACTGCTTAGCCGCGAAACTCGGCACGACCGTTGTACTTGGCCTTGCCGTTCAACTGCTCTTCAATACGCAGCAGTTGATTGTACTTGGAGACGCGATCGGAACGGCACAGCGAACCGGTCTTGATCTGGCCTGCCGCAGTGCCCACGGCCAGGTCGGCAATGGTCGAATCTTCGGTTTCGCCGGAGCGGTGGGAGATCACAGCCGTGTAGCCAGCAGCCTTGGCCATCTGGATGGCTTCCAGGGTTTCGGTCAGGGTGCCGATCTGGTTGAACTTGATCAGGATCGAGTTGGCGATCTTCTTGTCGATGCCTTCTTTCAGGATCTTGGTGTTGGTCACGAACAGATCGTCGCCCACCAGCTGGGTTTTTTCGCCGATCTTGTCGGTGAGGATTTTCCAGCCAGCCCAGTCGGACTCGTCCAGGCCATCTTCGATGGAGATGATCGGGTAGCGTTCGGTCAGGCCCTTGAGGTAATCGGCGAAACCTTCGGCGGTGAAGATCTGGCCTTCGCCGGACAGGTTGTACTTGCCGTCTTCGTAGAACTCACTGGCGGCGCAGTCCAAGGCCAGGGTCACGTCGGTGCCCAGGGTGTAACCGGCGTTGGCCACGGCTTCGGAGATCACTTTCAGCGCGTCTTCGTTGGACGCCAGGTTCGGTGCGAAACCGCCTTCGTCGCCAACGGCAGTGCTGAGGCCACGGGCCTTCAGCACGGCTTTGAGGTGATGGAAAATCTCGGTGCCCATGCGCAGACCTTCGGAGAAGGACTTGGCGCCCACCGGCTGGACCATGAATTCCTGGATGTCGACGTTGTTATCGGCATGCTCGCCACCGTTGATGATGTTCATCATCGGCACCGGCATCGAGTAGACACCCGGGGTACCGTTGAGGTTGGCGATGTGTGCGTACAGCGGCAGGTCCTGGTCCTGGGCGGCAGCCTTGGCAGCGGCCAAGGACACGGCGAGGATCGCGTTGGCGCCCAGCGTGGCTTTGTTTTCGGTACCGTCGAGCTTGATCATCGCGTGATCGAGGGCTTTCTGGTCGGCAGGATCCTTGCCCAGCAACAGGTCGCGGATCGGACCGTTGATGTTGGCGACGGCTTTGAGCACGCCCTTGCCCAGGTAACGGCTCTTGTCGCCATCACGCAGCTCCAGCGCTTCGCGCGAGCCAGTGGAAGCACCGGACGGCGCGCAGGCGCTGCCGATGATACCGTTGTCGAGAAGCACGTCCGCTTCAACAGTGGGGTTGCCACGGGAGTCGAGAACTTCACGACCTTTGATGTCGACGATTTTTGCCATTGTTGTAAACACTCCAAAGTTGACTAGAACGTTGCAGAAAACTTGCTCACGCTCAGCTGCGATGCAGCCAAGAGCCTGGATGGGGAGCGCTCCGCGCTCCAGCGGGAGCAAGCTCCCTCGCCACAAGGAGTAAGGCTTGCCGACGACGGTCCCGAAAGACGTCATCGCTGGCAAGCCATGCTCCCACAAAAGCAGTGCGGCCAGCGGGCCAAAGCGATAATCGAGCGGTACTTTACCGGAGAAAACCGCGTTACGCGGTTTCTATCGTCGGAAAACTCTTGACCAGTTCGTCCAACGCCTTGAGCTGAGACAGGAACGGTTCCAGCTTGTTCAAGCGCAAGGCACAAGGGCCGTCACACTTGGCATTGTCCGGGTCCGGATGGGCCTCAAGAAACAGACCTGCCAGGGACTGGCTCATGCCGGCCTTGGCCAGGTCGGTGACCTGGGCGCGACGCCCCCCAGCGGAATCGGAACGACCACCGGGCATTTGCAGCGCGTGGGTCACGTCGAAGAACACTGGGTATTCGAACTGCTTCATGATGCCGAAGCCGAGCATGTCCACCACCAGGTTGTTGTAGCCGAAGCTCGAACCACGCTCGCAGAGGATCAACTGGTCATTGCCGGCCTCTTCGCACTTGCTCAGGATGTGCTTCATTTCCTGGGGCGCGAGGAACTGGGCTTTCTTGATGTTGATCACCGCACCGGTCTTGGCCATCGCGACCACCAGGTCGGTCTGGCGCGACAGGAAGGCCGGCAACTGGATGATGTCGCAGACCTCGGCGACCACGGCGGCCTGGGCAGGCTCGTGGACGTCGGTGATGATCGGCACGCCAAAGGCTTGCTTGATGTCCTGGAAGATGCGCATGCCCTCTTCCAGGCCCGGGCCACGGTAAGAGCTCACGGACGAGCGATTGGCCTTGTCGAAGCTGGCCTTGAAGACATAAGGGATGCCCAGTTTCTGGGTGACCTTCACGTACTCCTCGCAGACCTGCATCGCCATGTCGCGGCTTTCCAGTACGTTCATGCCGCCGAACAGCACCATGGGCTTGTCGTTGGCAATCTCGATGTCGCCGACGCGAATGATCTTCTGGGCCATCGTTTTATGCCTTCTTCTGGTGTTGAGCCAAAGCGGCTTTCACGAAACCACTGAACAGCGGGTGGCCGTCCCGGGGCGTCGAGGTGAACTCGGGGTGGAACTGGCAAGCGACGAACCATGGATGATCCGGAGCTTCCACCACTTCCACCAGCGCGCCGTCACCGGAACGGCCGGAGATTTTCAGGCCGGCTTCGATCAGTTGCGGCAGCAGGTTGTTGTTCACTTCGTAGCGGTGACGGTGACGCTCGACGATCACGTCCTTGGCGTAGCAATCGTGCACCTTGGAGCCGGCTTCAAGCAGGCATTCCTGGGCGCCGAGGCGCATGGTGCCGCCCAGGTCGGACGTTTCGGTGCGCACTTCCACAGCGCCGGTGGCATCTTCCCACTCGGTGATCAGGCCCACGACCGGGTGACCGCTGGCGCGATCGAACTCGGTGGAGTTGGCGTCCTTCCAGCCCATCACGTTACGGGCGAACTCGATGACCGCCACTTGCATGCCCAGGCAGATGCCCAGGTACGGCACCTTGTTTTCGCGAGCGTATTGAACAGCGGTGATCTTGCCTTCCACGCCCCGCAGGCCAAAGCCGCCCGGCACGAGGATCGCATCGGCGCCTTCGAGCAGACCGGTGCCCTGGTTCTCGATGTCTTCGGAGTCGATATAGCGCAGATTGACCTTGGTACGGTTGCTGATACCGGCGTGACTCATCGCCTCGATCAGCGACTTGTAGGCATCCAGCAGCTCCATGTACTTGCCGACCATGGCGATGGTGACTTCGTGTTCCGGGTTGAGCTTGGCATCGACCACCGCTTCCCATTCGGACAGGTCGGCGCTGGCGCACTGCAAGCCGAAACGCTCGACGACGAAATCGTCCAGGCCCTGGGAGTGCAGGATGCCCGGGATCTTGTAGATGGTGTCAGCGTCTTCCAGGCCGATCACCGCACGCTCTTCAACGTTGGTGAACTGGGCGATCTTGCGACGCGAAGAAATATCGATCGGGTGATCGGAGCGGCAGATCAGCACATCTGGCTGCAGGCCGATGGAACGCAGTTCCTTGACCGAGTGCTGGGTGGGCTTGGTCTTGGTCTCGCCAGCGGTGGCGATGTACGGAACCAGGGTCAGGTGCATCAGCATCGCGCGCTTGGCGCCGATTTCGAAACGCAACTGGCGGATGGCTTCGAGGAACGGCTGGGATTCGATGTCACCCACGGTGCCGCCGATTTCGACCATCGCCACGTCGGCGTCGCCGGCACCCTTGATGATGCGGCGCTTGATTTCGTCGGTGATGTGCGGGATGACCTGGATGGTCGCCCCCAGGTAATCACCACGGCGCTCTTTGCGCAGCACGTGCTCGTAGACACGGCCGGTGGTGAAGTTGTTGTTCTGGGTCATCGTCGTGCGGATGAACCGCTCGTAGTGGCCAAGGTCCAGGTCGGTCTCGGCGCCGTCGTGGGTGACGAACACTTCACCGTGCTGGAACGGGCTCATGGTGCCCGGGTCGACGTTGATGTACGGGTCCAGCTTGAGCATGGTGACCTTAAGTCCCCGCGCCTCCAGGATGGCCGCCAATGAAGCCGAGGCAATGCCTTTCCCCAATGAAGAAACAACACCGCCCGTGACGAATATGTAGCGCGTCATGAAAAACCCTAGAAGTCTGCGTTAAAGCGGTCCGAGCCGCCGGGGAAAGCGAAGGAAGGCCGAAGCCCCCGATCACCTGCATTAATCACAGTGCACCTTTCAAAAAAACCGCCGCGTTGGGACAGACCGGAAGTGAAATCACCGGTACGTTGCTCGCTACACATTTTTTGGAATCGCCCAGCAAAGACTGCTTGGTAATCGGCAACTCCTGCAATTCAGGCGAATCCACAGAAGTTGTATCAAGAAGGGAGCGTAGTCTACCGGAAAGCCCCTTTCAGCTCAAACCCAGATCTTGGTTTCATGGCTGCCAGATCAGTTGCCAGTTGCCATCAATGCCGCTGTCGAGTCCTGGTAAGCCAGCCACTGCCAGCAATTGCTCGTCCCGATACAGCAGCGGCAATCGACCGCGCGCAAACGCCGGCACGCCACTTTCGTTGAGCAAACGCTTGAGGTCCCGGTGGCCACGGCCGGGCAACATCATGGTTTCACCTCCCTGACGATAGCGGACGCAGAGCGCTCCGTCGGGCATTTTACCGTCGAGGGTCACCGTGCCGTTGTCTGGCAGGGCCAATGCTTGAGCAGTCAGCGGCCATTCTACGGGGCCTGCGGCCGGTCGCAGCCAGCGGTCGGATAACCACCAGATGCGCCCGACGGCGCGGTGCAGTTCACCACCGGCCAGCCGCCAGATCGGCCGGGCATCGTCCGCTGCATCGCGCAGCGAATCCCAGCCAGACCAATGATCGCTGTCAGGCAGCGTTGTCATCGAAACTAGCCAATGACTCAACGCATTACGCTGACGGGCCGGCGACAAGGCTCGCAACGGGGCCAACTCAAGCGACCGCAACCCCAGCCAGTCGAACACGCCGGGCGTAATGGCTCGTTCCAGATCTATTCGCGCCAGGTCATCCAGCAAGCCTTGGGCCTCACTCAGATGAGCAGCGCTGCGGGCCAGGGTCGCCGAGGTCTGAGGCCATTGTTCGGTCAATACCGGGACAACTCGCTGACGCAGGAAATTGCGCGCGTAGCGATGATCGTCGTTGGAAGGGTCCTCGACCCAGCTCAAGCCCTGTTGCGTTGCGTAGGCCTCCAGCTCCGCCCGGGACACATCGAGCAAGGGTCGCAGCAAATACCCCTGGCCCAAAGGACGCTGCCTCGGCATCGCCGACAAGCCCCTCACCCCTGCCCCGCGCAACAAACGAAACAACAGGGTTTCAGCCTGATCGTCACGGTGCTGGGCAGTGAGCAGCACTTCATTGCTGTGGAGCCGCGCCACGAAGGCACCATAACGCGCCTCCCGGGCGGCACGCTCGACGCTGGCGCCGGGCGGGACTTGCACGTTCACTACTTCAAGAGGCACCCCAAGGGCCTTGCAGACCGAGTGACAATGGTCCGGCCATGCATCGGCCACAGCCTGAAGGCCATGATGAACGTGGATAGCACATAGCGGTGGCAGGGTTTGGGTTTTGGAGAGAGACGCGAGCAGGTGCAGCAGGACGGTGGAATCGAGGCCACCGGAGAAGGCGATGCGCCAGGTGGTAGCGTCGCGCCAGGGGGACAGTTGTGTGAGGAGCCGGGTTGGCAGATCAATCCTGGGCTGATTCATAGAAACTGGCCTACACACCAATCAAATGTGGGAGCGGGCTTGCCCACGAATGCGGTGCATCAGTTAACGATTATGTCGACTGACACTCCGCCTTCGCGAGCAAGCCCGCTCCCACATGGGTATCGCGCTCGACTTAGAGGCCGTAGCTCATCAGCCGCTCATAGCGACGGGCCAGCAGCGCGTCATTGTCGAACTTCTTGAGCATCGACAGTTGCGAACTCAGCTCGGCACGAATCAACGCCGCTGCCTCGGCCGGATCACGATGAGCGCCGCCTACAGGCTCGCTGATCACTTTATCCACGATGCCCAGGCCTTTGAGGCGCTCAGCGGTGATGCCCATGGCTTCGGCCGCATCCGGCGCCTTCTCGGCAGTTTTCCACAGGATCGAGGCGCAGCCTTCCGGCGAAATCACCGCGTAGGTGGAATATTGCAGCATGTTCAGTTGATCGCAGACACCAATGGCCAGCGCACCGCCGGAACCGCCTTCGCCGATCACGGTGGCGATGATCGGAGTTTTCAGCCGTGCCATCACGCGCAGGTTCCAGGCGATCGCTTCGCTCTGGTTGCGTTCTTCGGCGTCGATGCCCGGATATGCGCCCGGTGTGTCGATGAAGGTCAGGATCGGCATTTTGAAGCGCTCGGCCATTTCCATCAGGCGGCACGCCTTGCGATAGCCTTCCGGCCGCGGCATGCCGAAGTTGCGGCGCACCTTTTCGCGGACTTCCCGGCCCTTCTGATGGCCGATGATCATCACCGGCTGGTCGTCCAGACGGGCAACGCCGCCGACGATCGCGGCGTCGTCGGAGAAGTGGCGGTCGCCATGCAACTCATCGAACTCAGTAAAGATGTGCTCGATGTAGTCCAGGGTGTATGGACGACGCGGATGACGCGCCAGGCGGGCGATCTGCCAGCTGGTCAGCTTGCCGAAGATGTCTTCGGTCAGCGTGCGGCTTTTGTCCTGCAGACGAGAGATTTCATCGCCGATATTCAGCGAATTGTCATTACCGACCAAGCGCAACTCTTCGATCTTGGCTTGCAGGTCGGCGATCGGCTGTTCGAAATCTAGAAAATTCGGGTTCATAGGCGTCCGTCTTGGGTCGACGTCCAAGAGAGCTTGGGCCGGCCGGTTGTCTATTCGCGCCCTACCTTAAGGGAGAGGCGCGTTCAGGTCGAGATTAAAAATTCGGGTCGAGATCAGGGCCGCTCCAAGGTTCAAGAGTGGCACCTGGCCGTCAACGGTATTGGAGGAAGACGTTGTCTTTGCCGAACTGGTCACGCAAGGCTTGAATCAACGCATCCGCCGGATCGATCCGCCAGCCTTCGCCGAACTGCAACACAGCCTTGGCGTCGGGGCGCACGTATTCCATGGTAATCGGGCAAGCACCGCGATGGCGCTTGAACAACTCCCCCAGCCAGCGTAGCTGATCGCCCTTGAGATCCTGGGTCTGCAACTTCAGACGCAGACTCTCGGCCAGGTTTGTCCGGGCATCTTCCATGCTCATCACCCGCTTGACCCGCAGCCGCAGGCCACCGGAAAAATCGTCGTTGCTGACTTCGCCTTCCACCACCACCATCGCGTCGGTCTGCAACAGCGACTGGGCCGAATGGAACGCATCGGCAAACAACGACGCCTCGATGCGCCCGGAGCGGTCGTCGAGGGTAATGAAGCCCATTTTGTCGCCCTTTTTGTTTTTCATGACCCGCAGGGCAATGATCATACCGGCGACGGTCTGCGTGTCACGCGCCGGCTTCAGATCAATGATGCGCTGGCGGGCGAACCGACGGATCTCGCCTTCGTATTCGTCGATCGGGTGCCCGGTCAGGTACAGGCCCAAGGTGTCCTTCTCACCCTTGAGGCGTTCCTTGAGGGTCAGCTCCTTGGCCTTGCGATGATTGCCGTAGACATCGGCATCTTCCTCAACGAACAGGCCACCGAACAGGTCGGCATGGCCACTGTCGTGGGTCCGGGCCGTTTGCTCAGCGGCCTTGATCGCTTCTTCCATGGCCGCCAGCAGCACCGCGCGGTTGCGGTCAATGTTGGCCTGGTAGGCCTTGGGTTCATCCTGGAAATACGGGCCCAGACGGTCCAGCGCGCCACTGCGAATCAAACCGTCCAGGGTGCGCTTGTTGATGCGTTTGAGATCGACCCGCGCGCAGAAATCGAACAGGTCCTTGAACGGGCCGTCCTGACGGGCTTCGGTGATGGCTTCCACCGGTCCTTCACCCACGCCCTTGATCGCCCCCAGTCCATAAATGATGCGGCCTTCGTCGTTTACCGTGAACTTGAACTCCGAAGCGTTCACGTCCGGCGCGTCTAGGCGCAACTTCATGGTCCGCACTTCTTCGATCAAGGTCACGACCTTGTCGGTGTTGTGCATATCCGCCGACAGTACCGCGGCCATGAACGGCGCCGGGTAGTGAGCCTTCAGCCAGGCGGTCTGGTACGACACCAGGCCGTAGGCGGCCGAGTGGGATTTGTTGAAGCCGTAACCGGCGAATTTTTCCACCAGGTCGAAGATGTTACCGGCCAGGTCCGCGTCGATGCCGTTGTTCGCACAACCCTCGATGAAACCACCGCGCTGCTTGGCCATTTCCTCGGGTTTTTTCTTGCCCATCGCCCGACGCAGCATGTCCGCGCCGCCGAGGGTGTAGCCGGCCATGACCTGGGCAATCTGCATCACCTGTTCCTGGTACAGGATGATGCCGTAGGTCGGTGCCAGTACCGGCTTGAGGCCGTCGTACTGATAATCCGGGTGCGGGTACGCCAGCTCGGCGCGCCCGTGCTTACGGTTGATGAAGTCATCCACCATGCCCGATTGCAGCGGGCCCGGACGAAACAGGGCCACCAGTGCGATCAGGTCTTCGAGGCAGTCGGGCTTGAGCTTTTTGATCAGCTCCTTCATGCCCCGGGATTCAAGCTGGAACACCGCCGTGGTTTCGGCTTTTTGCAACAGGCTGTAGGTCGGTTTGTCGTCCAGCGGAATAAACGCGATGTCCAGCGGCGCTTCGCCGACCTTGGCCCGATCACGGTTGATGGTTTTCAGCGCCCAGTCGATGATCGTCAGGGTGCGCAGCCCGAGGAAGTCGAACTTCACCAGGCCCGCTGCCTCGACGTCGTCCTTGTCGAACTGGGTCACCAGGCCGTCGCCCTCTTCATCGCAATAGATCGGCGAGAAGTCCGTCAGCTTGGTCGGCGCGATCACCACGCCCCCGGCGTGCTTGCCGACGTTACGCACCACGCCTTCAAGCTTGCGGGCCATTTCCCAGATTTCCGCGGCTTCTTCATCGACCTTGATGAAGTCCCGCAGGATCTCTTCCTGCTCGTAGGCTTTTTCCAGGGTCATGCCGACTTCGAACGGAATCATCTTCGACAGACGATCCGCCAAACCGTAGGACTTGCCCTGCACCCGCGCCACGTCACGCACCACAGCCTTGGCGGCCATGGAACCGAAGGTAATGATCTGGCTCACCGCGTTGCGGCCGTACTTCTCGGCCACGTAATCAATCACCCGGTCGCGACCGTCCATGCAGAAGTCGACGTCGAAGTCGGGCATGGACACCCGTTCCGGGTTGAGGAAACGTTCGAACAGCAGGTCATATTCCAACGGATCGAGGTCGGTGATCTTCTGGACGTAAGCCACCAGGGAGCCTGCACCCGACCCCCGGCCCGGCCCCACCGGCACGCCGTTGCTCTTGGCCCACTGGATGAAGTCCATCACGATCAGGAAGTAACCGGGGAAGCCCATCTGGATGATGATATCCAGCTCGAAATTCAACCGGTCGACATAGACCTGGCGCTTGGCTTCGTAATCTTCGGTGGTGTCCTTGGGCAAGAGAACGCTGAGGCGCTCGTCCAGGCCATCGAAGGACACTTTGCGGAAATATTCGTCGATGGTCATGCCATCGGGGATTGGGAAGTTGGGCAGGAAGTGCTTGCCCAGTTTCACTTCGATGTTGCAGCGCTTGGCGATCTCGACGGTGTTTTCCAGCGCTTCGGGCAGGTCACTGAACAGCTCGGCCATTTCCTCGGCGCTTTTGAGGTATTGCTGATCGCTGTAATTCTTCGGACGACGCGGATCATCGAGCGCGCGGCCTTCACCGATACAGACGCGGGTCTCGTGGGCTTCGAAATCTTCCTGCTTGATGAAACGCACATCGTTGGTCGCCACCAGCGGCGCGCCGATCCGGTCGGCCAGGGCCACGGCGGCATGCAGGTGTTCTTCGTCGTTGGGGCGATTGGTGCGTTGCACTTCAATGTAGAAGCGGTCCGGGAACACCGCCATCCAATCGCGGGCCAGGGTCTCGGCTTCTTCTGGATTGCCACTGAGCAGGGCCAGGCCGATTTCACCCTCCTTGGCCGCTGACAGCATGATCAGACCTTCATTGGCCTCGGCTACCCATTCGCGCTCAATGATGATCGAGCCATTGCGCTGGCCATCGATAAAGCCGCGGGAGATCAACTCGGTGAGGTTGCGATAGCCCACAGCGTTCATCACCAGCAGGCTGATCCGGCTCAGCGGCGCGTCCGGGTCTTTGTTCGACAGCCACAGGTCAGCCCCGCAGATCGGCTTGATCCCGGCGCCCATGGCATTTTTGTAGAACTTGACCAGCGAACACATGTTGTTCTGGTCGGTGACCGCCACAGCAGGCATGTTCATGCCCACCAGGGTCTTGACCAGTGGCTTGATCCGCACCAGGCCATCGACCAGGGAGTATTCAGTGTGCAGGCGTAGATGAACGAATGAAGCCGGCATAGTGATCCTGCGTTAAGTCATGAAAACAACAAGGCCCGGATTGTACCGGGCCTTGGGTAAAACATGTAGGAGCTGCCGCAGGCTGCGA
>NZ_JABWQV010000061.1 GCF_014268615.1 Pseudomonas tehranensis
GTGGGAGCGGGCTTGCTCGCGAAAGCGGTCGACCATCCACCATCAATCTACAAACTGACCACCTTTCCCCATTCCCCGTATAATCGCGCCTTTTCCCCAAAGGCACCCCGCCCGTGGCCAACAAACGCTACAGCTGCATCGGTTTGTTCAACCCCAAATCTCCGGAAAACGTCGGTTCGGTCATGCGTGCCGCCGGCTGCTACGGCGTGGCGTCGGTGTTCTACACCGGTAAGCGCTATGAGCGCGCCGCGGACTTCGTCACGGACACCAAGAAAGTCCACTACGATATCCCGCTGATCGGGATCGACGACCTGAAGAAAATCCTGCCCTTGGGTTGTGTGCCGGTGGCCGTGGAACTGGTGGACGGCGCCCGCCCCTTGCCTGAGTACACTCATCCGGACCGGGCGCTGTATATCTTCGGCCCGGAAGATGGCTCGCTGGATAAAGACATCCGTGACTGGTGCGAAGACGTGGTGTACATCCCCACCAGCGGTTGCATGAACCTGGCGGCTACGGTCAACGTCGTGCTGTACGACCGCATGGCCAAAGGCAACAACACCCGTTCGGGGCCGCAATTCCGCTGATCGGTGCGCAATTGGATTGAACAAGGGAATCGCTCGGGCAGTCAGTTTTATACCAACCCCCACACCGGAGACAGATCATGAGCGATAACAACCCGTTCGAGCCGATTGAGACCACCCCTTTCCAATCTCATCCGCCGCACAACGTGCATGGCTGGGAACGCATTGGCTCATTGGCCGGCGGAGTCCTGATGATGGGCAAGGGCCTGCGTCGTGGCGGCGTGATCGGTCTGGCTCAACTGGCCATTGGCGGCATGGCCCTGGCGCGCGGCATCACCGGGCACTGCTCGGCCAAGGCATTGCTGGAAAAGAATCGCCAGAACCTGCACCACGCCCGTGCCCGCATTGAGCAGGCCGGAGAAGAGTTGAGCCGCATGAAGGCCAGTGCCGAGGCAGCGACCAGCACGGCTACAGTGACGGGGAATGATTCGCTGGTTTCGCCCAAAGTTGGGCTCTGATTTTTGCGGTGGGGCTGATGGCCTCATCGCGAGCAAGCCTTGCTCCCACACGATCGAGTCGTACCAAACATTTCGTCCGGCGAAGATCCAGTGTGGGAGCAAGGCTTGCCCGCGATAGCGGTATTACTGAAGTAACTTGCTATCCAGAACGGTGGAACTCTCTCCCAGAACGCTCTCGCTGAGCTGGACAAACTCCTCGGTATCAACCGTCTCCAGACGCATGGCAGCGTGCAGCACGTCATCGAGCGAGCGCTTGTTGCGGGTTTTCAAACGAATCTCGCGGTCCAGCTCCTGCAACAGCAACACCGCCTTGGCCTGCGTCGCGGTTCCGATCTGCTCACCGCGCAAGGTGGTGACGCCTTTGCTGTCACGGGCGAGGCGGTCATTGAGGGCCTGATAGCGCTCATCACTCATTCCGCCGGCCCGGCGCAGCAATTCGATGGCGTAGTACTCGGCCAGCCCTTCGCTGATCCAGTCACTGCGCTCACGATCGTTGACGCGCGCCAGCATCTGCACAAGCTCCCGCAACATAGGGCTATTGCCGCGCTCGCTGACCAGCGGCGGACGACTGTGCAGATAAATCGATTCATGCCCAGCCTGAGCACCACGCCACATCGGATCTGACGCGCCGATGATCAGCAGCTTGCCGGGATGACGCGGCACCAGCGCCTGCACCTGCGGCCAGACGAACGTCAGTAGCGTCAGCACATCCATCCGGCGCATGCCCTGGCCTTGGGGCGAGGCCACCGTCACCTCGGTCTCTCCCAGGCGTGTGCGACGGCTGCCGAGTTTGCCGGCGAGCATCCAGCCAGTGGGACGATCGAACAGCCGCGCAGGGTTGTCGATGCGAAAGCGTTGTTTGCCGATGCGCGGCCAGGCCGTTTCGATGCTTTTCCAGCCGGCGGGCAGTTCAAATTGCAAACGTGACACCAGCTCAGTGCCATCCTGCTGATCCAACTTGGCCGGTGGCACAAGATCGTCGCCGCGCAGCAGCCCCCATCCCGGGGTCATACGGGTTTCAAACGTACCGTTCTTGCGAGTATTACTGATGCGCACGCGATAGCTCAGGCTCGCCTTGTCGGCACTGGGACGCCAAATGCCGCGTGTATCCTTGCCCGGGATGAGCTGCCATTGACCGTCGGCCTTGAAGTGGCTATAGCGGCTGCCATCGCCGAGGTCGAAGTCCAGGCTGCGCACTGCCGAACCCCGCGCCAGGGTCAGGCGCACTTCGGCCTGATCGCTCTGCGGCAACAGATGCACGTGATAATCCAGATCGACTTTCTGCGCCGCCCACAGCGGCCCGCACAGCGCCAACAGCCCGGCTGCCAGCATCCTTTTCAATCCTGCAGCCATGGGTTCTCCCTGATGGTGCGATGCCCGGCATTCAGCCGGCGCGAAAAATCAGATGATCTTCCCAATCATCCTCGGGCACGCTGCCTTCGGCGAGCATACGCCCCGACTGGGAAATGCGTTCGTGGTGCACAGCATCGCGATCGCCACAGACCAGGTGGTGCCATAACGGCAGATCCTTGCCCTCGCTGACCAGGCGATAACCGCAGGTCGGCGGCAACCATTTGAACTCATCGGCCTTGCCCGGCGTGAGCTGGATGCAATCGGGAACAAAGTCGCGGCGCCGAGGATAGTCGGTGCACTGGCAGGTTTTCAGGTCCAGCAGTTTGCAGGCGATGCGCGTGTAGTAGACGCTGTTGTCGTCTTCGTCTTCGAGTTTTTGCAGACAGCACAGGCCACAGCCGTCACACAGCGATTCCCATTCCTGCGCATCGAGCTGATCGAGGGTTTTACGTATCCAGAACGGTTCGACTTTGGCGGCCATGGCTCAAGCATCAGCATCAGGTGGTGAAAAGGTCGTCAGTCTAGTGCCGGGGCTGCTTCAGGCCAAGCATGGGCGACTGTCGGTAGGGCGTTGCGCTGGCGAAGTCCGTCAATGGATTGGCCGAGGACACCGATTGGGCGAGCGCAGAAGATCAACTGTGGGAGCGAGCCTGCTCGCGATAGCGTCGGATCAGCCAGCCTTGAGACCGACTGACACACCGCTATCGCGAGCAGGCTCGCTCCCACAATGGGATGGGTGCTGGCCTTAATAGCCCCGATCGAAATCCACTTCCCCGCGCAAGGTTTCGCCGGCCTGGTAGGCCCGCAGGTTTTCCAGGAACAACTGCACCATCATCGCCGGCGACGTCGGTGCCGAGCTATGGCCGGTCAACAGCAGGCCCCAAGCCGTCCAGAAAGGATGCCGCTGTGGCAACGGCTCCTGGCGGCAAACGTCAATGACCGCACCGGCCAGATGCCCTTCCTTCAAGGCTTGCACCAGATCCGCATCGACCACGGCCACGCCGCGCCCGACATTGATGAACAGGCCAGTGGGCTTGAACTGCTTGAACAGCGCCGCGTCGTAAATATCGTGGGTGTCCGGCGTGTTGGGCAGCAGGTTGATCACGTAATCCACCTCGCCCACCATGCGCGGCAGATCCTTCAACGCCCCGACCTCGATGAACGGCGCCAACTCCCGAGCGTCGCTGGCAATGCCATACAGCTGCACGCCAAATGGCACCAGGAACTGCGCCACGCGCTGGCCGATATCGCCAGTGCCGACGATCAATGCCTTGCGCCCGGCCAGACTCTGGCCCTGACGGTTGTCCCACTTGCGCTCGACCTGGCTGACCAGCCTCGCCAGCACCTCGCGCTCATGACCGAGCATATAGGTCAGGACGTACTCGGCCATCACCTGACCGAAAATGCCCACCGCACGGGTCAGGCGATAATCACGCGTCAAACCCTCGGCCAGCAGCGGCGTGATGCCCGCCCAGGTCGATTGCAGCCACTGGGGCTGATGGCCTTGACGCAACAGGGTGGCCAGCAGATCGGGCTGGCCCAGCCAGACCGGGCAGTCGGCGGCCAGTCGCGACAGTTCGGCGGAGTCGCCACTGGTCAGGACTTGGATATCGGGTGCAGCCTGTCGCAGAAGCTGGGCGTACACCGCGTGATCGTGTTCGGCAATCAGAACGCGCATGGATCAAACCTTTCAAAAACTATGCAGACGACCGCCGACAGAGTGTCGCTCCATCCTTGCGGCCATCGCCAATAAACCATTCCAGTGTTTCAAGAGGCCCGGAAAGGTGCCTCTGGGCACCGTCAGACCGGGTCGTTGCGTCGCAGCAACTCTTCAGGTAGATGCTCGATGTACTCGTCTTCAGCCGGCGGCATCTGCAGGTGATAACCCTGGGTATCGAGGTTTTCCAGCACCAGGTTGATGTCTTCCCGCGACAGCTTGCGCTCGGGGCTCAGCACCAGGTCAAAGGCATGGATCGCCTTGCCAAAGGCAGCCATCAGGGGCTCGGGCACGCGCTCCAGGGCATCGCTTTTGAGCACATACAGGTACATCTCGTTTTTCTTCGAGCTTCGGTAGATCGAGCAGATACGTTTCAAGGCTGTTCTCCGGCGGTGGCCAGGCTATCGAGCAGCGCCTGGCCCATCAATTCGCGGCGCCAGCCACGCAGCGAATCGGGCAATTGGTAAGGACCCTCGGGAAAGCCGCTCTTGATCAGCGCTTCGAGGGTTTTCTTGCGCAGCATCAGTTCAGGGGCGATTCCCAGGCGCTCGGCCTCAACCTGCCCCAGTGCCCGCAGACGCTTGACCAGCGCCGAGGCCTCAATGGGCAGGGGTTCGGCCACGGCTGGCGGCCACTGTTCGGGCGGCACGCTGGCGGCGCGTTTAATCAGCTCCAGCAGGAACTCGCCGTCCTGGCGCACAGTACGCGGGTGCATGTCTTCGATTTTCGCCAGCGCACCGAGGTTATCCGGCTGAGTGCGGGCCAGGGGCCACAGCGAATGCTCGCGAATGACCCGGTTACGCGGCAGGTCACGAGCCCGCGCTTCCCGCTCGCGCCAGGCGCATAGCTCGCGCAGCACGGCGAGTTGGGTACGGGAAAGTTTCCAGGCCAGCTTGGCCTCGCGATATACCTCATAGGGGTCGACTTCACGACGCAGGTTGGCCACCAGCTCGGCGCCATCCTCTAGGACCCAGGCGTATTTCTCGTCAGAAAGCTTCGGCCGCAGCTGTACGAAAACTTCCGCCAAATGCACTGCATCTTCAGCGGCGTAGCTGATTTGCGTTTCCGACAGTGGTCTTTGCAACCAATCAGAGCGGGTTTCACCCTTGGGTAAGTCGATGCCCAACACGTCCTGTACCAGCCGGGAATAACCCATGGAAAAACCCAGGTTCAGGTAGGCGGCGGCCAATTGAGTGTCAAACAGCGGCGCGGGCAGACTGCCGGTCAAGCGCAGCAGCACTTCAAGGTCTTCGCTGCAGGCGTGCAACACCTTGAGCACTGCCGGGTTTTCCAGCAACGCGGCCAGGGGTTTCCAGTTGTCGATGGTCAAGGGGTCGATCAGATAGGCACGCTCGCCGTCGCCGATCTGCAACAAACCGGCAATGGGATAAAACGTGTCGACCCGCATGAATTCAGTGTCGAGGGCGACGAATGGCAACTGCTGCCATTCGTCGCAAAACTGACCGAGGCTATCGTTGTCGCGAATCCAGTGAATATCGATGGCCACACGGCTCTCCCTTGAAGAATGGCGCGCAGTATATATCGCCGTCAGCGATTGCGAGCATCCATAGAGCGGGAGCCTGAGAGAAATCGCCTGCGCAAAGGCAAGAATAGTCCTACATCGGGAGTTAACCGGCCTTGCACAACGCATAAACCCGCGTCAGCGCAAACCCGGGCAGAAAATCCTGGTACCACAGCAGGGTGAAACCGGCCTGGCGGAACTCGGCTTCAACTTCAGCCTTGTCCGCCAAGCCGCGGTGCGACGCAGGTCCGATGTTGAGGCGACCTTCAACTTGCACCGACACAATCACCGTGTCACGGCTGACCCGATGAAATTCGCGCAACAACGCCAGCCGATGCTCACTGGCCCTGACGTGCCGAAACAGTTGCAGACACAAAATACAGTCCACCGCGTTGGCCGACAGGCCGAGGGTGAATGCCGAACTGGGAAAGGTCGTGACCCGCTCCAGCAACGCGCCGCCATGGTGGGTGCGGGCGTGATCGAGCATGCCCGGCGAAGGGTCCGCCGCCAGAATCACCCGATTGGCGTGTTCGGCCAGCACCGGCCAGAACCGGCCGGCGCCACAGGTCACATCCAGCACCAGTCCCGGTTCACCGGCGGCTTTCAAGGCATTGCGGACCAATTGCTCGTCACGCCAGAACGCCAGGCGCAATCGCCTGGGCGCCGCTTGACGACAGATGCGCGCGTGTTCCCGGTCTTGATACCTGGCGAACTCGAGCTCTACGGGAGATGGGGGTTGCCCGGACATACCAACCGCTCTTGGCAAAGAGGAATGGGAACAGGCTAACCACCGATACGTGAAAAAAAAGTCGAGGCGCTCACTGCCGAGCCAGCACGCCGTCAATGACCGCACCACGGCAACCGGCAAACAGGTCCAGGTCGCGGTTGTAGACCTTGCTGTTGACTTCCAGCAGCCCGAGCATCGAATGGAACAGATTGTCCTGGCTCAAGGGCTTGTCCCGGCTCAGTTGCAGGCAATGGGTGTCGACGGAAAAGGACTTCTGATAGCTGTCGGAAAACCAGGCCAGCATCGCCACATGTTTCTGTTGTTCCGGGGCGAGCATGTAGGGCGTGCCATGGAGAAACAGGTTGTACTCGCCCAGGGACTCGCCATGGTCGGACAGGTACAGCATCGCTGTGTCGACCTTGTCCTGATTGGCCCGCAGCAGGTCGATCAGGGTCGATAACACATGGTCGGTGTACACCAGCGTGTTGTCGTAGCCGTTGACGATGCTCTGGCGGCTGCAATTGTTCAGCGCATTGCTTTGGCACACCGGGGTGAAATGTTCGTATTGCTTGGGATAGCGCTTGAAGTATTCCGGCCCGTGACTGCCCATTTGGTGGAGCACCAGCACAGTGTCCTTGTCGAGGGTGTCGATGAAATGTTGCAAGCCCTGGAGCAGAATTTCGTCGCGACACTCACTGTTGGCGCACAGGGCCGGGTCTTTGAGATTGCTGACGTCCTGCACAGTGACCCGGTCGCAAGTGCCTTTGCAGCCCGACTGGTTGTCACGCCAGATCACCTCCAGCCCGGCACGCTTGAGCACATCCAGCAGGCCTTCTTCGTTCCTGGCCTTGCTGGCGTCGTAGTTCTTGCGGCCCATGTTGGAAAACATACACGGCACCGATACCGCGGTTTCCGTACCGCAGGAGTGCACATCAGTGAAGGCGATCAGGCCGGCCTCTTTATTGAGTTGCGGCGTGGTATCGCGGTTATAGCCCAGAATGCCGAAGTTCTCGGCACGGGCGCTCTCCCCCACCACCAGCACGGTCAGGGACTTGCGGGCATGGGTTTGCCAGACCGGATTGCGACTCGCATCCTCACCCAAGGTGATGAAGGGCTGTTTGGCCGACGCGACCTGCTCGCCCAGGTACCCGATCGACGCACCGATGTAGTTGCTCGGCACCACCATCAAATGCAGTTCATGATGATTGCGAAACAATGAAGACAACCCCTGGTAATTGGCCAGGGCGACCACGCCGATCACCGCCGCCGACACCCCACTCACCACCAACTTGCTTAACAGCTCTTTGGACCAGCGGCGATAACTGATCGGCGTTTTAAATAATAACCAGGACGGCAACACGCCTAACAAACCGAGGTAGGCAAACAACTTCAACGACAATAAATCACGCACTTCCGTCGCATTGGTTTCAGCGAAGTTTCGAAACATCCCGGCATCGATCAGTACGCCATACTGAGCCATGAAGTACGCCACACCGGCGCTGGTCAGAAACAGCACGATCAGCACAGGCTTGAGCAGCACCCGGAACGCCATCAGGGTCAGTACCAGGTTGAAGGCGAACAATACCAGCACCGCAAACGCCACGCCGATCAGCACGCCCCCGCCGTCACCTGCCGTAATGCTATGCAGGTGCTGCCAGAGCACGGCGTTAAAGCCCACTAATAAAAAAACACTGGCGACCAGCGTCACCCATTCGGGACGCACAGGTTTAATAGTCAGCATGAGGTCTAAAGTTTCCTGGAAGTTGCGCTATGGAAAGCAAATACCGCAGGAAAGTTAGAAAAAAACTGTGCTACGGCCACGCAAACTCTAGGCAGGCCACTATCAATTTTTCGTGAAAAAGTTGCTATTAAATAATTTTTCAAATAACAAGCCACACGCTCGACCCGACGTGCGGCTGGTCGCTCATTTCAGGCCTGATGGATATACCAACGCCAGTCCTGCTCGCCTACCTCGCCCATGAACTGGCGGTATTCGGCGCGTTTGACCGCCAGGTACACCCTGAGAAATTCGTCCCCAAATGCTTGCCTGGCCCAGCTCGAGGCTTCAAGCGTGCGTATGGTGGTGAGCCAGTCGGTGGGCAGCAATTCACTCGCCTGGGCATAGCCGTTGCCCTCTACCGGCGCACCGGGATCGCACTGTTCACGAATGCCGCGATGGATGCCGGCCAGTATTGCTGCGGCGGCCAGATAGGGGTTGGCGTCGGCACCACAAATACGATGTTCGATATGCCGCGAAAACGCCGGGCCGCCCGGCACCCTCAGGCTCACGGTGCGATTGTCCACGCCCCAGGTGGCCGCCAGCGGCGCGTAGCTGTTGCTCTGGAAGCGCCGGTAGGAATTGGCATTCGGGCAGAACATCAGCAGTGAGTCGAGCAACGTGTCGAGCATCCCGCCCACCGCATGACGCAGCAGCGGCGTGCCATCGGCGGCTTCGCTGGCAAACAGATTATGGCCCTCGCGATCCGCCAGGCTCACGTGCATATGCATGCCAGAACCCGCCAGTTCCGCGAACGGCTTGGCCATGAAACACGCCTGCATGCCGTGTTTATGCGCCACGCCTTTGACCAGACGCTTGTAGCGCACCGCTTCATCCATGGCTTGCAAGGCATCGGTACGGTGCTGGAGGGTGATTTCCACCTGGCCCGGCGCGTATTCGGAAATGGCCGTTCGGGCCGGGATCCCCTGCGACTTGCAAGCGGTGTAGAGGTCCGCCAGGAACGGTTCGATCTGTTCCAGCTCGCGCAAGCCATAGACCTGCGTGGCACCGGGTCGGCCGCCATCAGCGTCCCGCGCCGGTTGCGGCCGGCCCAGGCTGTCGCGCTGCGCGTCCAAAAGATAGAACTCCAGCTCCGCCGCCATGACCGGGTAATAGCCATCGGCCTGCAACGCGTCGATCACTTGGCTGAGCAGGTAACGCGGATCGGCGATGGTCGCGGGCATGCCTTCCTGAGGATGCATGCTGACCTGCACGGCGGCAGTGGGGATCAGCCGCCAGGGCATTCGCTGCAAGCTGCCGCTGATGGGATAAGCCCGGCAATCGATGTCGCCAACCTCCCACACCAGCCCGGAGTTTTCCACGTCGTCGCCATTGATGGTCAACCCGAGAATGGTACTGGGCAAGGGCCGCCCACTTTCGTAAAGCGCCAGCAACTCATCGCGGTGCAGCAGTTTGCCCCGAGGCACACCGTTGCTGTCGAGAATAAACAGCTCGAACAACTCAATATCCGGATTTTGCTCCAGGAACGCCTGGGCTTGATGCAGGGGGGCAAAAGAGAGGTGGGCAGAACTCATGAGAACGCTCGTATTTTCATGTCGGACGGGCGACAAAGCACCGTCAGCCTGTGCTCGCGATCAACGAACACTGTTTAAGGATCAACAGGAAATACAAGTATCTGGAGGACGGGCATGGCGGCAATGCCAGAGCGCCCAAAATGCCAGCTCAGAGGGCAGCGCACAAAGCGTGGGAGAGGCACCGGACATAAACCTGCCGACCGGCCCCATTGCGGCGTATGACGGGTATTGGATTGCTGCGGGCCAACCGTCCATAAAAGACATCACAGGAAACACACCCTTGCAGCGTCCCACGTCACCAAAGCCGGTTAAACCTCGATTTGATGGAGCTTGGATCGCCACAGGCTAAACAATCGGCCAGAGCACCCTATGCTGATCGATCTGTCGTGTTCATTACCTTATCTGTCCCACTCCCGACCGTGAAAGCGCTTGCCTGGCATTCTCCTGGGACGATCGTTCCGTTAGGATCAAGGGTCTGGTTTGCGCAAGATCCGCGCAAGGAGCACAGAGAGAGACAGAACGGATGCTGAACAGTAACTCCCTCAGAAAACTCGATATGCAAGACCTCATGGTATTTAACGCCGTGTACGAGCAAAGCAGCGTCACCGGTGTATCCGAGGCGCTGTGCGTCAGCCAGTCAACGGTCAGCTACTGCCTCAAGAAACTGCGGACCTGTTTCGACGACGAGTTGTTCATCAACACCCGCACCGGCATGCGCCCCACTTATAAAGCCGAGGGCATGTACAACCACGTGCGCACCATCCTGCTGAGCATCAACCTGTGCCATGCCGGTGCGGCCACGGTTGAGCCCGCCCGGCAAACCATCAAGCGTCTGAAGGCTTGTCGGGATTCACCTTGAAACGCCGTGCAGCCAGGCCGCTGATAGCACCTGGCTGCGCGAGCGGATCGTTAAAGCCCGAAGCACCTGCCCCTCAAGCGCCGACGACAGCCTTGGCATAGGGGCCTCGGTCGATGTCGAGGATTTCCACGCACAGTTGTACGGAAACGTCAGTCGGCCATTCGCCCACCTCCTGGATCACCTCCAACAGTTTTTCGGCCAGCTGCTTCTTGACCTCTGGCGAACGGCCGCTCAACAAGGCCAGCTTCACGTGCACGAAACCTCGCTTTTCGAAAAGGGTGCCCACCAGGAAATTCTCGATTTTCACAGCCCGGCTTTTGATGTCTGACTCGGCAGCGAACTGACCGGAGGCCACCAGCGTATTATTCAGACGCAACAGTACGACACCCTCGTCAAACTTGGGCAGGTTGGCGGTGTACTCCATGTGCAGGTGAGGCATGTGTTCGACTCCTGTTCGAAAATATGACGATGTGGTTTCAGCCGTCGCAACCATACCTCGACTTTACTTGGCTGACGCAGGTTTTGTGGGTAGACGGTGTTCGGATTGCTCACAGGTCGTCTGCTCCAGGCGCCGACCGACCCGAAGGTTGCGGTTCATCCACCGTCCGCGCACGCATCAGCTTGCGCGACAGCGCTGCAATTATTGGCAATATCTCATCACTATTGGAAACGTATTTGCGGTAGCGAAAAGTACCCGTTTGGCTAGGCTTGCGAAACATGTTCAAAACATGTCTTGAATGAATTAATCGCAGGGAGCGAACCGATGTATTTTGAGATCTACAGGCAGACCCGAGGCACCCAGAGCACTGGAAAAGGCCAATGGCGGTGGCGCTTGAGAGCCGGCAACCACGAAACGATCGCCAGCGGCGAATCCTATGTGAACAAGGCTGACTGCCTTCACGTCATCGGGCTGATCAAGAGCGCCCAGGGTGAGACACCCGTGAAGGAAATCTGAAGCAGCCACGCACTGTACCGACCAGTAAGCTGTCCCGCGTAACGAGCAGCTTGCTGCGACCTGAATCCGGGTCTCGCTTTTTACTGCGCCAAGGCCTATCAGACAGGTATCGTGTGCAGACAAAAGCGAGAGGCCGGTCTAAATGACTCCATCAAACCGTGATCGCGACTGGCTGGTGCGGGCTCCTGAATCAAGAAAAATGGAGCGCATCGAAGCCTATTTCAGTGGCCATGGCTACACCACCCACCGGCATGACACCTACGCCATCGGTGTCACGCTCTGCGGTGTTCAGAGCTTCAATTACCGCCATAGCAAACGCCATAGCCAGCCCGGCGGAACCATCGTCCTGCACCCGGATGAAGTTCACGATGGCGAAGCAGGCACGAGCGAGGGCTTTCGCTACCGGATGTTCTACGTAGAACCCTCCGTGATCCAGCAAGTGCTGGGCGGCAAACCCTTGCCCTTCATCGAAGGAGGGTTGTCGAACGATCCTCACCTTAATGTTGCCACCCGCAGACTATTGCGCAGCCTGGATCACCCGCTTGATCCGCTGGAAGAGGAGGACGGCCTCTACGATGTGGCCAAGGCCCTCGACCGCGCAGCGGGTAACCGGCGCGGACGGCGGTTGATTGACTACTCGGCGGCAGAGCGCGCCCGACTGTTCATTCACGATGCCCTTGACCAGCCCATCAGCCTGGATGATCTGGTCCAGGCAAGTGGCCGGGATCGATGGAGCCTGTCCCGGGACTTTCGAGCCCTGTACGGCACCAGCCCCTACCGGTATATCAACCAGCGCCGCCTGAATAAAGCCCGTCGCCTGGTTATCCACGGCATGCCATTGAGTGAAGCTGCCCTGGCCTGCGGTTTTTTCGATCAGAGCCACATGACCCGGTTGCATACCCAGGCGTTCGGCATTTCACCTGCACGCTGGCTGAAGATGCTGCGCTGACGTCGGGCGCCAGGCCCCACAAAAGCTGCACAATCATCCAATACCCGCTCAGGCTCAGGCAGTAAGGTCGCGTTCAACCCCTTCACAAGACGAGCATCCCCCATGAGCACTCACTACTCCCCCATCAATTTCGCTCAGAAATACGCACTCTTCCAGGAACAATGGGCCCCGAAAGTCGTGGCCGAAATGAACGACTACCAGTTCAAGATCGTCCGGCTCGAAGGTGACTTCGTCTGGCATACCCACGCCGATACCGATGAAACCTTCATCGTGCTGGAAGGCGAGCTTCGAATTGATTTTCGCGACGGCGCGGTGACGATTGGCCCAGGCGAGATGTACGTGGTGAAAAAAGGTGTCGAGCACAAGCCCAGCGCCGCACTGGAAGTGAAATTGCTGTTGATCGAGCCTCGCGGCGTCATCAACACAGGCGATGAAACCAATGAGCGAACAGCAGTCAATGATGTCTGGATCTGACGTCGCCTCGTGACGTAACCGATGCCAGGGGGTCAATCGTACTCAGCCTCCTGATGATCACCCAACAGGCGCCGCTGGCGAGGTGTCGCGGCGGCCAGCACAGCGGGGTTGAACTGCCAGTCCAGATAAGGCGAGAACTTCTGCGCAATCATCCGCCGGCCATAGTGAACCTGCAGCATATATCGTGAACGATCGACGCTGCGGTTCTCGCTGCCGGCATGCCACAACTCGCTGCGCAGCATCAGCACATCGCCAGCCCGACAAAACACCGGTTGCGCGACGCGTCCTTGCCACTGCGTTTCACCAGCCACGGGCGCCCGCCCCGCCCGATGACTGCCGGGAATGACCCAGGTGGGGCTCAGGTCGGCATCAATGTCGTCAAGGTAAAATTGTGCCGTGCAAATCTGCATCGGCAACTCGAAAGCGGGATCGGCCAGCAACGCTGGTGGCAATGCCATTGCCAGGTAATCCAGGTGCAACGGGGCCCCGATAAACCCGGGATGGCAACGCCAGGCAGTCTGCCCAATGATGTGGCAGTCATCCCCCAGGGCCGCCTCGGCCAGCTCGATCACCCCGTCCATATCAAGAAACGGCAACCAGAACGGATCGCGATTGAACACGCATTTGTAGTGATCGATCACTCCGCTGTAGTCCCAGTGCTGGGGTTTAAGCTGATCGATTGCGCGGCGCAGGTCGTGGATTTGCACGGTGTTCAACACCGCAGGCATCAGGACGAAACCGTCCTGATGCAGGGCTCGCAAGCGCTCGTCAGTGAGCGCCGCCAACGGTGGGAGGGAGGCCACGATCGCGCCTGCCTCAGGTGCGGAAACGGCCGGTCAATTCCGCCAATGTCCTCGAGAGGCCGGAAAGCTGCTGGCTGGCATGCATGCTCTGGGCAGAGTTCTGCGCCGCTTCGTTAGACAGATCGCGGATATCGGAGATGTTACGGGCGATTTCCTCGGTGACGCTGCTCTGCTCTTCACAAGCGTTGGCGATCTGCGCGGCCATGTCGTTGATCCGCTGTATGGAACCGCCGGTACCGCTGAGCACCTGGTCCACACTCGCCGCCCGCTCGACGCTATCACGGGCCTTGGTGCTACCGACGTGCATCGCTTGTACGGCCTTGGCGACGCCCGACTGCAAGCGCTCGATGCGGACCTGGATATCCTTGGTCGAATCCTGGGTCCGCGCCGCCAACGCCCTGACTTCATCAGCCACGACGGCAAAACCGCGGCCTTGTTCACCGGCGCGCGCAGCCTCAATGGCGGCGTTCAGCGCAAGCAGGTTGGTTTGTTCAGCGATGCCGCGAATCACCTCGAGGACCGCGCCGATGCTGGAAGTTTCCTGGGCCAAGGCTTCGATGGTTCCCGACGCGCTTTCCACTTCCTGCGCCAGTTGGCGGATCGATTCGATGGTGCTGCTGACAACGTCGGCACCATCGCGGGATTGACTGGTGGCCTGTTGTGCGGCGTCCGAGGCATTCAGCGCGTTGTGAGCGACTTCATGCACGGCGGCGCTCATCTGGGTTGCGGCGGTGCTGACCTGATCAAGCGCCGCATGCTCGCTGCTGATCAGTTGGTCGTTGGTCGCGGCCATGCTGGCCATGGCGCGTGCCGCAGCATCAACCTCTCCGGTCACCCGGCCCACCTCGGCGATCAACGGCTGCAGTTTGTCGAGGAAGCGGTTGAATGCGCTGCCGAGCTGGCCCAGTTCGTCAGCCGAACGGACCTCAAGACGCGCCTTCAAATCGCCGCCCCCCTCTGCAATCTGCTCGACGCGGCTGAGCAAGCGACGCATAGGGCGCAGCACGACCATTGGCAGGGCAATAACGACCAGAATGCAGCCAAGCAGACCGATCAACAGAATGCCGCCCTGATGCACCCCCACTTCTTCGCCATTTTCTATCGCCGCGTCTCCCTCGCGATGGGACGCCTGGTCTTCCAGTTCGCCCAACTTGTCGATGGAATCACGCATGGTCTCGAACAGGCGTTCGCTGTCACCAAAACTCAGTTTGCTGGCCGCCTCCATATCACCTACGGACAACTCCATTACCCGCCGCGAAACCTGCTTCCACTTGGCAAAACCGTCATTGAACTGACTGACCAACGCCAGCGCTTCGGCCCCCGGCTGCATCGCGGCATATTGCTGCACGCGATCATAAGCCTGCTTCGCATTCTCCTCATGACTGGCGCTCAGCGCCGTCAGATGCTCGTCCGCATGACCGTCAAGGAGGCTGCGCTCGGCAACGAAGGCCTGATAGAGATCGCGGTCGGCATTGAGCAACAGGCTGATGGCCGGCAAGTAACGCTTGGTCAGCTGTGTGCTGGACTGCGTCACCTGATCAATGCCACGCATGCCCGACCACCCCATTAACACCAACAACAGCGCTAGGAAAGCAATCGGCAGGGTGATTTTCCAGCGAAAACCCAGGTCGGCAAAGAACCGCATCATGGGGGGCACTCCTTCTATGGGGGTTAGCTTACCTATCGGCAGGCATGCTTTGAGCTATAGACCATTAGTCTGATTGACACAAAGGATGGGCTTGCTATTGAGCAACAAAACGCCACTGCCTGAGGAGAACCCCGCCCCAGCGCTACGGCAAAGATCGACAGCAATTGCGGTACAAACGCCAAAAACGAAAAAGCCCCTGAAATGTTCAACCATTTCAGGGGCTTAGTCGTATTCAATTATGGCGGAGAGATAGGGATTTGAACCCTAGGTACTGTCGCCAGTACAACGGATTTCGAATCCGTCCCGTTCGGCCACTCCGGCATCTCTCCAGTGGCGCGCATCATACCAGCACATTCGCCGGAAGCGAACCCCCGGGCGAAATTTTTTCCGTGCTATCAGATGCTTGCGTCGATTACAGCGGTACGCCCAGACGCTGAGCAACTTCTTCGTAGGCTTCGATGACGTCACCGAGGCCTTGGCGGAAGCGGTCTTTGTCCATCTTCTTCTTGGTGTCCTTGTCCCACAGGCGGCAGCCGTCCGGGCTGAATTCGTCACCCAGGACGATGGAGCCGTCGCTGAACACACCGAACTCAAGCTTGAAGTCCACCAGCAGCAGGCCGGCGTCGTCGAACAGCTTGGTCAGCACTTCGTTGACCTTGAGGGACAATTCCTTCATGCGCGCCAGTTGCTCGGCGGTGCCCCAACCGAATGCCACGACGTGGGATTCGTTGATGAACGGGTCGCCCTTGGCGTCGTCCTTCAGGAACAGCTCGAAGGTGTAGGGATTGAGCTTCATGCCCTCTTCCACACCCAGGCGCTTGACCAGGCTGCCGGCGGCGTAGTTACGCACGACGCATTCGACCGGGATCATGTCCAGCTTCTTGACCAGGCATTCGTTGTCGCCCAGCAGCTTGTCGAACTGGGTCGGCACGCCGGCGGCTTCGAGTTTCTGCATGATGAAGGCGTTGAACTTGTTGTTCACCATGCCCTTGCGGTCCAGTTGTTCGATGCGCTTGCCGTCGAACGCCGAGGTGTCGTTGCGAAACAGCAGGATCAAGCGGTCTGCGTCGTCGGTCTTGTAAACCGATTTGGCTTTGCCGCGGTAGAGTTCTTCACGTTTTTCCATGATGGGCTCCGCTTGCTAAGTAGATGGGCTAGGCGATATGTCGCCAGTCGAGCCCTGAATCTTGATCGGCCAGTTGCAGCCAGTCCGGGTCGCACCCAAGGGTGTCGACGAAACATTGCCGGGCCAGCTGCGGCAGGTTGTTTTTGCTGCTCAGATGGGCCAGGACCAGGTGTTGCAGGCCTTGCCAGCCCAACTCGGCCACCAGGAACGCCGCCTGGTGGTTGTTCAAATGTCCGCGCTCCCCGCCTACCCGCTGCTTGAGAAAGTACGGGTAGTACCCGCGCGCCAGCATGTCACGACAGTGGTTGGACTCGATCATCAAGGCATCGAGATCGCGGTAGCTGTCCATCACCCTGTCGCAATACGAACCCAGGTCGGTCAGCAACCCAAAGCGCCGCTCACCGTCGCTGAACACATACTGCGTGGGCTCCCGGGCGTCGTGCGCCACGCTGACCACGCTGACCTCCAGGGCACCAATGCGCAGTTGCTCACCACCGGCCACCAAGCCTGCAGGTTCGAGGGGCTTACGCAGGCCCTCCAGTGTGCCGCGGCTCAGGTATACCGGCAGATTGTAGCGCCGAGACAGCAAACCCACGCCATGCACGTGGTCGGCATGTTCGTGGGTCACGAGTATCGCGCTCAATTGCGCCGGGTGCACACCCAGGCGCAACAGGCGTTTCTCGGTTTCTCGCAAAGAGAAACCACAATCGACCAGCACATACGTGCCGGCGCTGGCTATCAGCGTGCCGTTCCCTTGGCTACCGCTGCCGAGAACGGCAAAACGCATCGGATCAGCCCAGGTTGTCCTGAATCACGCTCAATACCTGGCGGGCCACATCGGCTGGCGCTACGGTGTTGATGTTTTTCTCGACGGTCACCTGAACGTTGTCACCCACCTTGCTCAGGCGAACCTGATAACGCTCGGCGCGGGCTTCAATTTCTTCCTTGTCCGGCTCGCTGCCGAACAGACCACTGAAGAAGCCAGGCTTCTCATCTTTTTTCTCGGCCTTTTCGGCGAGGTTTATGTAGTACAGGCCCAGGCTGCGGTTGATGTCTTCCACCCGCCATTCACCCTGCTCCAGCGCACGGCCCACGCTTGACCAGGCGCGATCCAGGTCGGAACCGACGTTGAGCACCGGGTTGCCGCTGCCATCTTCGCTCAGGCTGACGCGGCTCGGAACGTCGAAATCCCGCGATGCAAGCATCGAAACCGAACCACCCTGTTCTGCATTACGGCTCATGCTGGCGAGCATGTCGTCCACCAGCGCAGCATCCAGGCCGGTGTTGACCGAACGGTTGGTGAAGGCCACATCGGCGGTGCTGCCGGCGGGACGCTCGGCGCTGACCACGTAGATTTCACTGGTGTTGCGCTGCACGCCCGGCTCGATGCGAACCCGCACGCGGCTTTCGCTGTCGGCACCGACACCGGCGGCGCTCAAGCGCTTGGCCATGGCGGCGGACAGCTCATCGGCACGTTGCCAGGTGGTGGTGAACTCGCCCGTTTGCGGGCGCTGTTCATCCAGGCGGAAACCGTTGTCCTGGAAGAACTGGATCGCCACGGGCCAGACTTCGGCCGGCGGATGCTGGGCCATGACCCAGCTTGAATCGCCGCTCTTCTGCAGGGTGTAGTCGCTGGCATCGGCCAAGGCCGAGAGCGGCTGTGGACGGGGAACGACGTATTCGCCCTTGACGCTGTCATCCGCCACGTTACGCGGAATCGGCAACAGCGGATCCAGGCGTTTGGCGACGCTGACATCGGGCGGTATTTGCATCGGTGCAGTCTGTTGCGCTTCCAGGTAATCGCTACCACGGTCGCGGAAGTAACCTTCCGGGCCCCAGACCCATCCGCAGCCACTGGTGCTGGAGATAATCAAGGCAAGTGCGGAAAGTCCGGCCATTCGCTTCATGCGTTGTACTTCCTCAATTAAACCAGGACGCCCGACTGGCGCATGGCCTGCCGAAGCGGTTCGTGACAGGCTTCGCTCAACCAGGTGAGCGGCAGGCGGATGCCTTGGTGCATCAGGCCCATTTCAACCAAAGCCCACTTCACCGGAATCGGGTTGGCTTCGATGAACAGGTCCCTGTGCAACGGCATCAGTTTTTCGTTGATTGCCCGCGCGGTCTCGGCGTCGCCCTTGAGCGCCGCCTCGCACAGGTCGGCCATTTCGCGCGGAGCGACGTTGGCGGTGACGGAGATATTGCCCTTGCCACCCAGCAGGATCAGCTCCACCGCGGTCGGATCATCGCCGGACAGCACGAGGAAGTCATCGCTCACGCCAGCGAGGATGGCTTTGGCGCGATCCAGGTCGCCGGTGGCTTCCTTGATACCGATGATTCTCGGCACGGTGGACAGGCGAATCACGGTCTCGGCCTGCATGTCGCAAGAGGTGCGGCCGGGAACGTTGTAGAGAATCTGTGGGATGTCGACCGCTTCGGCAATGTGCTTGAAGTGCTGGTACAAGCCTTCCTGGGTTGGCTTGTTGTAGTACGGAACGACCAGCAGGCAAGCGTCGGCACCGGCTTCCTTGGCGTTGCGGGTCAACTCGACGGCTTCGCGGGTCGAGTTGGCGCCGGTACCGGCGATCACCGGAATCTTTCCGGCTACCTGTTTGACCACGGCGCGGATGACTTCGATATGTTCGTTGACATCAAGGGTTGCCGACTCGCCAGTAGTACCGACGGCGACAATGGCATGGGTGCCGTTTTCAAGGTGGAAGTCCACGAGTTTGCTGAGGCTGACCCAGTCAAGACGCCCTTGTGCATCCATGGGTGTGACCAGTGCCACCATACTGCCCGCAATCATGAAACCGCTCCTGCCGGAAAAAGAGAGCGGTAATGGTACTGGCGCCAAGATGCTTGTACAAGCGAACTACCATTCCCCTTGGCGATGGTTTTCGCTACCCTTCAGGCTTTGATCGGTACCGATAAGCTCATACGCCGGTTCCCAGCCTCCGTTATTCGTCGCCACAAGCCCCATTCCTGCGTTTGTCCTGCCGCATTTCCGCCACCCCGGAATGCAGCGCAACCCAGGCAAAGGGCTTGAGTCGTTCGTTTCTTCAGGTTTGTCGCCGTGCCGAGCTGCAAAAGTACCGACCGCTCATCGCTTTAGGAATGCTGCATGTCCACCCCCACAGTCCGCGAACAATTCCTTGTTATCAGTGCCCTTGGCGCCAACCCCATGGAGCTGACTAACGTCCTGTGCCGCGCCAGCCATGAAAATCGCTGCGCCGTCGTAACCTCACGCCTGACCCGTCACGGCGAATGCAGTGCACTCGTGCTTGAGATCTCCGGCAGCTGGGACGCCCTGGCCCGCCTGGAAGCCAGCCTGCCGGTGCTGGCCAAGAAACACGCCTTCACCGTCAACGTGGTGCGCAGCGCCGCCCTGGAGAACCGTCCCCAGGCCCTGCCCTATGTGGCGTATGTGAGTTCGGCCTATCGCCCGGACATCATCAATGAGCTGTGCCAGTTCTTCATGGACCACCATGTCGAGCTGGAGAACCTGACCTGCGACACCTACCAGGCCCCGCAGACAGGCGGCACCATGCTCAATGCCACGTTCACCGTGACACTGCCGGCCGGCACCCAGATCAGTTGGCTGCGCGATCAGTTCCTGGATTTCGCCGACGCGATGAACCTCGATGCCCTGATCGAACCGTGGCGCCCCCAAAACCCAATGTAAGGAAGCGTTCATGGCCGTTGCCATTGACCAACCGGTTACCGATTTCCAGGCGCCCGCCACCAGCGGGCAAACCGTCAGCCTCGCGGCCCTCAAAGGCAAGCAGGTGGTGATTTACTTCTACCCCAAGGACAGCACCCCGGGGTGTACCACCGAAGGCCAGGGTTTTCGTGACCAGTACGCCCAGTTCCAGGCCGCCAACACCGAAGTGTTCGGCGTATCGCGCGATAGCCTCAAGTCCCACGAGAACTTCAAGTGCAAGCAGGAGTTCCCGTTCGAGCTGATCAGCGACAAGGACGAGGCCGTTTGCCAGCTGTTCGACGTGATCAAGCTGAAAAAGCTCTATGGCAAGGAGTATCTGGGCGTTGATCGCAGCACGTTCCTGATCGACAAGGACGGTGTGCTACGCCAGGAATGGCGCGGTGTGAAGGTGCCGGGGCATGTGGATGCGGTGTTGGCGGCGGCGCAGGCGCTGAACAAGGCCTGAAGTTTTTTCGTTGCCTGTCCTGGCGCTATCGCGAGCAGGCTCGCTCCCACAGGGGATTTATTAACGGCACAAATCCAGTGTGGGAGCGAGCCTGCTCGCGATGAGGCCACCCGCATCCTCACCGGATAAATAGCGCCTACTACAGCAACGGCGCCACCACCGGCTCCCGGCTCGGCCACGCATCCAGCACAGCCTTGAACAGTGTTGCCAGGGGAATGGCAAAGAACACACCCCAAAACCCCCACAGTCCGCCAAACAGCAACACCGCACAGATGATCACCACCGGATGCAGGTTCACTGCTTCGGAGAACAGCAGCGGCACCAGCACGTTGCCATCGAGCACCTGGATGATCCCGTAGACGGCCATCAGATAAATGAACTGATCGCTCCATCCCCACTGGAACAGCGCAATCAACGCCACGGGCACGGTCACCACCACGGTCCCGACATAAGGCACCACCACCGAAATGCCCACCAGCAGCGCCAGCAATGCCGCGTAATTGAGCCCCAGGGCCACAAAGCCGATATAGGTCACGCCGCCGCAGATGAAAATCTCGATGACTTTTCCGCGAATGTAGTTGGCGATCTGGCGATTCATTTCCTGGGCCACCCGGGTGATCAGCGCCCGCTCGCGGGGCAGATAGCCACGGACCCAGCGCCCGATCATTTCCCGATCCTTGAGAAAGAAAAACACCAGGATCGGCACCAGCACCAGGTAGATCATGATGTTCACCAGCAGCGGCAGGCTGGACAAAGAGAACGTCAGCGCCCACTGGCCGAACTTGCCGATCTGGCCGCGCACCACCTCGATGGCCTGCAGTACCTGCTCGTCGGACACCAGATGCGGATAGCGCTCCGGCAACAGCAATAACAACGACTGCCATTTGGCAAGCATCCCGGGCAATTCGTTGAACAAGGTCACCAACTGATGCCAGAGCAGCGGCATGATCACCACGACGAACACCACCAACAACCCCATGAACAGGGCGAACACCAGCCCTACCGCCATGGCGCCAGGCAGCCGCATCCGTTCCAGTGTCGTGACCAGCCCCTGCATCAGGTACGCCAGCACCATCCCTGCCAGCACCGGCGCGAGCATGCCGCCCAGCGTGAGGACTGCCGTGAAGGCCAGGAACAGCAACACTGCCAGCACCACTGCCTCTTCGTCGGAGAAGTAGCGCTGGATCCAGTCGCGTAACACTTTGAACATTAAAAATCCTTAAGGGCCGCTGTTGATGCTCAGGCTTTCTTCAGCCAGTAACGGTAGACGCCGTTGTCGTCTTCTTCACGCAGCAGCGTATGACCGGCCAGCCGGGCAAAGGTGCGGAAATCACGCTGGGAGCCCGCGTCCGTTGCGGTCACCTTGAGCACGGCGCCACTGGCGAGGCGATTGAGTTCCAGCTTGGCCTTGAGCAGTGGTAACGGGCAATTCAGGCCGCTGGCGTCCAGTTCGGCATCGGGGGCTACAGCATCGGTCATCGGTTCACTCCGCAGCAGGTCGTTGAGCGACTTAGAATATCTGGTCCCGGGCCTGGTGTCCGGCTACAGTAGGGTCTTTGTCGACTAAGGCTTCGTGCATGACATTTCTGCGCCCCACCCTGCTGACGCTCGCTTGCCTGCTTGCCTCACCGGGCTTCGCCGACGACCTGCCGTCACTTGGCGACGCCAGTTCTGCCATCGTCTCGCCGCAACAGGAGCACCAGTTGGGTCGCGCCTGGCTGGCCTTGTTGCGCAGTCAGGTCTCACAGCTCAACGATCCACAGCTCAAGGACTACGTCGAGTCCAGCGTTTACAAACTGGTGGAGACCAGCCAGGTCAACGACCGACGCCTGGAATTCATCCTGATCAACAGCCCGCAACTCAACGCTTTCGCCGCGCCCGGCGGAATCGTCGGAGTAAACGGTGGACTGTTCCTCAATGCGCAGACCGAAGGTGAATACGCCTCGGTCATGGCCCACGAACTGGCGCACTTGTCACAACGCCACTTTGCCCGGGGCGTCGAAGCCCAACAACGCATGCAGGTGCCGATGATGGCAGCGCTGCTGGCTGGCATTGTGATCGCCGCCGCCGGTGGTGGGGATGCCGGGATCGCGGCCATTGCCGGCACCCAGGCGGCCGCCATTCAGGAACAACGGCGTTTCTCGCGTCAGAACGAGCAGGAGGCCGACCGCATCGGCATCCAGAACCTGGAAAAGGCCGGCTATGATCCGCGGTCCATGCCGACCATGTTCGAACGGCTGATGCGCCAGTACCGTTTCGACGCCAGGCCCCCTGAATTCCTGCTGACTCACCCGGTGACCGAATCCCGAATCGCTGACACCCGCAACCGCGCCGAACAGGCAGGGCCAGGTGGCATCGAGGACAGCATGCGCTATCAATTGATTCGCGCACGGGTCAAGTTGATCTACGAAGAAACGCCAGGACTGGGCGCCAAGCGCTTCCGGGCGCAACTGGATGAAAACCCGAAGAACGACGTGGCCCGCTATGGCTTGGCGATCGCGCAGATCAAGGGTGGCCAGTTGAATGAGGCCCGGGACAACCTCAAGCAGTTACTGGCCAAATCGCCCAACGAGATCATCTATAACCTGGCCCAGGTTGATCTGGATATCACCAGCAACAAACTGCCAGACGCTCAGGCTCGCGTCGACCGGATGCTAGCCCAGTACCCGGGCAACTATCCGCTGAATCAGGTGCGTGTCGACCTGCTGCTCAAGCAGAACCGCCCCGCCGACGCCGAGAAGGCTCTTGAGAACCTGCTCAAGACTCGTCCAGACGATCCGGATGTCTGGTACATGGTGGCAGAGACCCGCGGACTGTCGGGCAACATCATCGGCCTGCACCAGGCCCGCGCCGAATACTTCGCCCTAGTGGGCGACTACCGTCAGGCCATCCAGCAACTGGACTTCGCCAAACGGCGCGCCGGCAGCAATTTCCCGCTGTCGTCACGCATCGACGCCAGGCAGCGCGAGCTCATGGAGCAGGAGCGCATGGTCAAGGACATGATGGGCTGAGTCTTTTCGGACACAAAAAAA
>NZ_JABWQV010000062.1 GCF_014268615.1 Pseudomonas tehranensis
GAGCAAGCTCCCTCGCCACAAAAGCATCATGCAACGCCTCAAAACGCCTCGCCATCCACCGATGCCGGGGCGTTTTGCCGTCTAACATTCAACTTGCCCCACCCCGGGCCGACAAACTGGCAATATCAAGCCTTTGTCTCGCGGAGAAATGGACATGTCCTTACGCACCCTGCTCGCCACCCTGCTGCTCGGCTGCAGCCTGTCGGTGATGGCCGCTACTGAAATCGTCCCGCTGAACTACCGGACCAGCGCCGACCTGTTGCCGGTGGCGCAGAATTTCATCGGCAAGGACGGCCAGGTCAGCGCCTATGGCAACCAACTGATCGTCAATGCCGAGCCTGGGAAAATCGAGGCGCTCAAGGCATTTCTCGCCCAACTGGACACCGCCCCCAAGCGCCTGCTGATCACGGTCGACACCAACGAAAACAACTTGCAGGGCGACCAGGGCTATTCGATCAACGGCGCCACTCCCAGCCAGACCCGCATCATCAACCGCAGCACCGCCAGCCGTGAAGGCGGCGTGCAACAGGTACAAGCCAGCGAAGGCCAGCCGGCGCTGATTCAGGTCGGCCAGAGCGTGCCGGTCACCAGCACCCAGACCGACACCTACGGCCGCCTGCAAAGCCAGACCGAATACCGCAACGTCACCCAGGGCTTTTATGTCACGGCCAGCGTCACCGGCGAGACCGTTCATCTGAACATCAGTACCAACCGTGACCGCATGAGCCAGGAGCGTCCCGATGTAGTGAACGTTCAAAGTACCGACACAACGGTCAGCGGCCGCTTGGGTGAATGGATCACCCTGGCCGGCGTCAATCGCCAGACCCAGGCCGATAAACAGGGGCTGAGCCGCAGCTACTCGACCCAAGGCCGGGACGACATGATTCTGCGGGTTAAGGTGGATACCCTGAACTGAAGCACCAAAAACTGACTGATGAGTCGTATTAGACCAAAGATGTAGTGCCACAAAAAAAGCACTACAAAACGTTTGACGAGCCAAAAAACCGAAGGCATGATGGCCTCGCTCCCGCTAATCAGGGGCCCTGGCAAGGGCCTTCGGGTCGACGCTTGCAACTACCCTGCGAGCCGATTCGTGTCTGTACCGCCCACAAGGTGTGTTTGACGAGGTTGCGACTGGAACGAAGTTGTCCCGAGGGACGGAAGCGTAACTAGGTAACCCGGCATCACTCTGAGTTCGTATAAAGGCCCACGACGCCCGAATGCGCCCGCAGTTCGCCTCTACCTGCTCACTTTCCTCTCGAGCCCATCGTTCATCCCGTCGCCTCCCCGCTTGAACCGACTTGACCGTCCAACCCCTGGTCGGCAGGAGCAGGAATTTTCCACCCCAGACCTATGCGACGAGGTTTATCTCCATGGCACTGACACGCGAACAGCAAATTGCAGCCCTTGAAAAAGATTGGGCTGAAAACCCGCGCTGGAAAGGCGTGAAGCGCAATTACTCCGCTGCTGACGTCGTCCGTCTGCGTGGCTCGGTTCAACCTGAGCACACCTTTGCGAAAATGGGCGCCGAGAAACTGTGGAACCTGGTCACCCAGGGCGCCAAGCCAGCCTTCCGTCCCGAGAAAGATTTCGTCAACTGCATGGGCGCCCTGACCGGCGGCCAGGCTGTACAGCAAGTCAAGGCCGGTATCCAGGCGATCTACCTGTCGGGCTGGCAAGTGGCTGCGGACAACAACTCCGCCGAGTCGATGTACCCGGACCAGTCGCTGTACCCGGTGGATTCGGTTCCCACCGTGGTCAAACGCATCAACAACTCGTTCCGTCGTGCCGACCAGATCCAGTGGAAAGCCGGCAAGAACCCAGGCGACGAAGGCTACATCGACTACTTCGCGCCAATCGTGGCCGACGCTGAAGCCGGTTTCGGCGGCGTACTGAACGCCTACGAGCTGATGAAGAGCATGATCGAAGCAGGCGCCGCCGGCGTTCACTTCGAAGACCAACTGGCTTCGGTGAAGAAATGCGGCCACATGGGCGGCAAAGTATTGGTGCCGACCCAGGAAGCCGTGCAGAAGCTCACCGCTGCCCGCCTGGCCGCCGACGTTGCCGGCGTACCGACCATCATCCTGGCCCGTACCGACGCCAACGCCGCTGACCTGCTGACTTCCGACTGCGACCCGTACGACCAGCCGTTCGTGACCGGTACCCGCACCCAGGAAGGCTTCTACAAGGTTCGCGCCGGTCTTGACCAGGCGATCGCCCGTGGCCTGGCCTACGCGCCGTACGCCGACCTGATCTGGTGCGAAACCGCCAAGCCGGACCTGGACGAGGCGCGTCGCTTCGCCGAAGCGATCAAGAAGGAATACCCGGACCAACTGCTGTCGTACAACTGCTCGCCTTCCTTCAACTGGAAGAAAAACCTGGACGACGCGACCATCGCCAAGTTCCAGCGCGAACTGTCCGCCATGGGCTACAAGCACCAGTTCATCACCCTGGCCGGCATTCACAACATGTGGCACAGCATGTTCAACCTGGCGCATGACTACGCCCGCAACGACATGACCGCCTACGTGAAGCTGCAAGAGCAGGAGTTCGCTGACGCCGCCAAGGGCTACACCTTCGTGGCTCACCAGCAGGAAGTGGGCACCGGCTACTTCGACGACATGACCACCGTGATCCAGGGCGGCACCTCCTCGGTCACCGCGCTGACCGGCTCCACCGAAGAAGAGCAGTTTCACTGATCCTCGGCTTGCCTTGAGTCAACGGCCCTTGCGGACCGAATAAAAGCTAACCGCAAAGCCGACGTTCTGCAGCCCCGACTGGTTCGGGGCTTTTTTTGCCTGCGTTTTTCTTGCGTTTTTTACACTTTGAAGTGGCTGACCAACTGCTGCAACTGGTTACCCAGGCGCGCCAGTTCGATGCTGGAGGCTGCAGTTTCTTCGCTGGCCGAGGCGGTCTGTTCGGATACATCGCGCACGCTCAGAACACTGCGGCTGATTTCCTCGGCCACTGAGCTTTGTTGCACCGCAGCAGCAGCAATCTGCTGGTTCATGGCCTGGATACCAGAAACTGCCTGAGTGATGTTGCCCAGGGAGATGCCGGCCTTGCCGGCCAATTCCACGCTGCTGTCGGTCAGTTCGCGGCTGTTTCGCATGATACTCGACACCTGACGCGTGCCGTCCTGCAAGCCCGCCACCAGGCTCTCAATCTCTTCGGTGGAATGCTGGGTACGCAGGGCCAGCCCACGCACTTCGTCGGCGACCACGGCAAAACCGCGCCCGGCGTCACCCGCGCGAGCGGCCTCAATGGCGGCGTTAAGGGCCAGCAAGTTGGTCTGCTCAGCCACCGCTCTGATCACGTCCATGATCTTGCCGATGCGCGCGCTTTCCTGTTCCAACTCATCCATGGCGTCGACTGAGCGCCCGACTTCGCTGGCCAAGCGCTCGATCTGAACGATGGCTTGCGCAACAACCTGGTCGCCAATACGGGCCTGTGCATCGGCCTCTGATGCGGCTGCGCAAGCTTGTTCGGCATTACGCGCGACCTCATGCACGGTAACCGACATTTCGTGCATGGCGGTCGCCACCTGATCGGTCTCGATCTTCTGACTATTGACCCCGGCGCTGGTCTGCTCGGTGACGGCCGACAATTCTTCGGCGGCGCTGGCGATTTGGGTGACGCCATCGCGGATGCCACCGATCAGGTCGCGCAAGGTGGTGCCCATGCGCTGAATACCTTGCTGCAAGACACCCAGCTCATCACGACGAGTCACGATCATGTGTTGCGTGAGGTCGCCTGCCGCAATGCGATCGACCACAGCCAATGTGTCTTGCAACGGCCGTGTAATCTGGCGGGTGATGATCAGGGCGGCAAAAATTCCCAACAGCATCGCCAAGGCAGTACAGCTCAACTGCAAGATACGGGACTGGGCGCTGTCTTCGTCACGGGAGGCCAGTTGGCTGGCATACATTTCGTCAGACAGCCGGGTGATGGTTTCACCCAAATCAAGGGTGTCCTGCACAGCCTTGCCCATGGCCTGATTACTGGTCGTGAAGTTCTGCACCGAACGACGGTAAGCAATCAGCGCAGTTTCCAGTTGCTTGAAGGTGTCGGTATAGGTCGGGCCGAAAGCGCTGTTGAGCGCTTCGATGGTCTTGAACGCATTTTCGAGCTGGCGGGTGGCGGCTTGTTCTGTGGTGCTGTTGGGGTTGCCGGTATAACCACGCACTTCATAACGCACCAGCGCCACATCCTCTTTAGCTTTGAGGATGAGCTTAAAAAGGTCAAAACGGCGCTCATCCGAGGCAGGCATTGCTTCTACGTCATTGATGACCTTGGCAATCAGCGCGGCGCCCTTGACCGCATTGACGCCCATCTCCTTGCGCATGGCTGCGTCATTGCGATACGCCTCACGCATCGTATTCAGTGCCACTTGATACTGCGTGCTGGCCTGCTCGATCAGGGCAAGTTTCTTCAGGTTTTCAGGTTTTCTCAGCTCTTTTGCGAGGCTTTTTTGCTGGGCGACGAACTGCTCCAGCGACGCCTGGATCAATGCACCCTTTTGTTCATCACCCCGGTCCAACTGGTACTGCAAGCGAGCCCTGCGCAGATGATCAAGACGGTTGCCAAGCTCGGTAATGCTGGTCATTCGATCAGTACGCTCGATCATCTTTCCCAGGCTGAACCAGCCGGTCGCGGCGAGAATAGCGGTCAGAAGCAGCACAACAGCAAAGCCCAAAGCCAGCTTGAGCATAACGCTCATATTCGCGATCCGAGAGTTCATGACATTCCTTGGGTATCAGCCGCGAACGGTGGAAACTGACACGGCTATCTAAGAAGGGGGCGAAAATCTAACCAGTATTGATATAGATGATTAGATGAATGAAGCGTAAAGATAGCCATTTGATATCACCTCTTCAAGACCTTGCGCCCACCCTCGTGCCGATTTTTTTGCTCGCAAAACGGTGTCGATTGAACGCGCGCCCCCCGGCCCTAGGTTCTACGCGAGGTCAACTGAGCGACATTGATCGAACACCTCCGGTTTTTTCACCCGTTTTTTTTGAAGCAACCTACTCTGTAAGAGCAAGCCTGCATCTGTGGGAACCAGGCTTGCCCGCGATGAACGATTGCGCAGTCTGCCTCGGGACAGCGTTGCCGGCATCGCGAGCAAGCTTGGCTCCCACAGGAGCAGTCCCCAGGCAGATCCAACCTTCACCAAGCCCGCCCTCAAAAAAACTGCGGCGCACGGGTAGAAAAATTGATCGAAGGCAGTATTGGGCAGTCCGAAAAGGAGTAAAACGTCCGACGCTGACAATTGCAGTAGCGACGATGTAAGACAGCCTCTCGGACACGATACTAAGTGCACTGTAGAAAAGGTTGACTCAGATAATAATAATTATCATTTGGAAGTCATTATCATTGTTACATTCCGCACGAAATATAATTGATGAATAACCGCCCAATCCCCGCCCCGCCGGGGCCGCAGGGTCTTGGAGGTGCGCTATGTCCTTATTCCAATAAATAATTTCGCTACAGGAATTTTACTTGCCCGGTGTTTAGCCATAAAATCACCGCGATTGATTGCTGCGACATATCGTCACTGCGTTATTTCTTTTCAAGCTCAGAGACCTTTGCTCTCTGTTAAGGATTTCCAGCATGCCCGAAGCGACAGGACTCATGGCCCACAACTGGGGCTTTGCCATTTTCCTTCTGGGCGTTGTCGGCCTGTGTGCCTTCATGCTCGGCGTGTCGAGCCTGCTCGGGTCAAAAGCCTGGGGCCGCAGCAAAAATGAACCGTTCGAGTCCGGCATGCTGCCTACCGGTGGCGCCCGCTTGCGGCTCTCAGCCAAATTCTATCTGGTCGCGATGCTCTTCGTGATCTTCGATATCGAAGCCCTCTTTCTCTTTGCATGGTCTGTGTCCGTCCGCGAAAGCGGCTGGACCGGATTCGTCGAAGCTCTCGTTTTCATAGCAATTCTGTTGGCAGGTCTTGTCTACCTTTGGCGGGTGGGGGCTCTTGATTGGGCTCCGGAAGGTCGTCGTAAGCGGCAAGCGAAGCTGAAACAATGAGGCTTTGGCAATGCAATACAATCTCACCAGGATCGACCCCGATGCTCCTAACGAGCAGTATCCGATTGGCGAGCGGGAAACCGTTTCCGATCCGTTAGAAGATCAAGTCCACAAAAACATCTTCATGGGCAAGCTCGAAGACGTGCTGAACAGCACGGTCAACTGGGGTCGCAAGAACTCCCTGTGGCCGTACAACTTCGGCCTTTCGTGCTGCTACGTGGAAATGACCACCGCCTTCACGGCGCCCCACGACATCGCGCGCTTTGGCGCCGAGGTGATCCGGGCATCGCCGCGCCAGGCGGATTTCATGGTTATTGCCGGGACCTGCTTCATCAAGATGGCGCCGATCATCCAGCGTCTCTACGAGCAAATGCTCGAACCGAAGTGGGTTATCTCCATGGGTTCGTGCGCCAACTCCGGTGGCATGTACGACATCTATTCCGTCGTTCAAGGGGTGGACAAGTTCCTGCCCGTGGACGTCTACGTGCCTGGCTGCCCGCCTCGCCCTGAAGCGTTCCTGCAAGGCTTGATGCTGCTGCAGGAGTCGATTGGCCAGGAGCGTCGCCCACTGTCCTGGGTCGTTGGTGATCAAGGCGTCTATCGCGCCGAGATGCCATCGCAAAAGGAACAGCGCCGCGAACAGCGTATCGCAGTCACCAACCTGCGCAGCCCCGACGAAGTCTGATCCAGCTCTGCTCTGCATAAGAAACGAGAACCTGGCTTCATTCTTTACGTTGACCGAAAGCGATAAATAACCATGACTACAGGCAGTGCTCTGTACATCCCGCCTTACAAGGCAGACGACCAGGATGTGGTCGTCGAACTGAACAACCGTTTTGGCCCCGAGGCGTTCACCGCCCAGCCGACCCGCACCGGCATGCCGGTGCTTTGGGTTGCCCGCGCCAAACTCGTCGAAGTCCTGACGTTCCTGCGCAACCTGCCCAAGCCGTACGTCATGCTTTATGACCTGCATGGCGTGGACGAGCGTCTGCGCACCAAGCGTCAAGGGCTGCCAGACGGCGTCGATTTCACCGTGTTCTATCACCTGATGTCGATCGAACGTAATAGTGACGTGATGATCAAAGTCGCCTTGTCCGAGAGCGACCTCAGCGTGCCGACCGTGACCGGTATCTGGCCGAACGCCAACTGGTACGAACGTGAAGTGTGGGACATGTTCGGGATCGATTTCCCCGGCCACCCGCACCTGACGCGCATCATGATGCCGCCAACCTGGGAAGGTCACCCGCTGCGCAAGGACTTCCCGGCCCGCGCCACCGAGTTCGATCCGTTCAGCCTGTCCCTGGCCAAGCAACAGCTCGAGGAAGAAGCCGCGCGCTTCAAGCCGGAAGACTGGGGCATGAAACGCTCCGGGGCGAACGAGGACTACATGTTCCTCAACCTGGGCCCGAACCACCCTTCGGCCCACGGTGCATTCCGCATCATCCTGCAGCTGGACGGCGAAGAGATCGTCGACTGCGTTCCGGACATCGGTTACCACCACCGTGGCGCCGAAAAGATGGGCGAGCGCCAGTCCTGGCACAGCTACATTCCCTACACCGACCGCATCGATTACCTCGGCGGCGTGATGAACAACCTGCCGTACGTGCTTTCGGTCGAAAAACTGGCCGGGATCAAGGTGCCGGAAAAGGTCGACGTCATCCGCATCATGATGGCCGAGTTCTTCCGGATCACCAGCCACCTGCTGTTCCTGGGCACCTACATCCAGGACGTGGGCGCCATGACCCCGGTGTTCTTCACCTTCACCGACCGCCAGAAGGCCTACACGGTGATCGAAGCCATCACCGGTTTCCGCCTGCACCCGGCCTGGTACCGCATCGGTGGCGTTGCCCACGACCTGCCGCGGGGTTGGGAAAAGCTGGTCAAGGATTTCGTCGAATGGATGCCCAAGCGCCTGGACGAATACACCAAGGCCGCCTTGCAGAACAGCATCCTCAAGGGCCGTACCATCGGGGTCGCCGCGTACAACACCAAAGAGGCCCTGGAATGGGGTGTCACCGGTGCGGGCCTGCGTTCCACCGGTTGCGACTTCGACCTGCGCAAGGCGCGCCCGTACTCCGGCTACGAAAACTTCGAATTCGAAGTACCGCTGGCAGTCAATGGTGATGCCTATGACCGCTGCATGGTTCGCGTCGAGGAGATGCGCCAGAGCATCAAGATCATCGACCAGTGCATGCGCAACATGCCGGAAGGCCCGTACAAGGCGGATCACCCGCTGACCACGCCGCCGCCCAAAGAGCGCACGCTGCAACACATCGAGACCCTGATCACGCACTTCCTGCAGGTTTCGTGGGGCCCGGTCATGCCGGCCAACGAGTCCTTCCAGATGATCGAAGCGACCAAGGGCATCAACAGTTATTACCTGACGAGCGATGGCGGCACCATGAGCTACCGCACCCGGATTCGCACCCCAAGCTTCCCACACCTGCAGCAGATCCCTTCGGTGATCAAAGGCAGCATGGTCGCGGATATGATTGCGTACCTGGGTAGTATCGATTTCGTTATGGCCGACGTGGACCGCTAAGCATGAATAGCACGCTTATCCAGACAGACCGTTTCGCCCTCAGCGAAACCGAGCGCTCGGCCATCGAGCACGAGCTGCATCACTACGAAGACCCGCGCGCGGCGTCGATCGAAGCCCTGAAGATCGTCCAGAAGGAACGTGGCTGGGTGCCTGATGGCGCGCTCTACGCCATCGGCGAGATCCTCGGCATCCCGGCCAGCGACGTCGAAGGTGTCGCCACCTTCTACAGCCAGATCTTCCGCCAGCCAGTGGGCCGCCACATCATTCGCGTCTGCGACAGCATGGTCTGCTACATCGGCGGCCACGAGTCCGTGGTCGGCGAGATCCAGAGCAAGCTGGGCATCGGCCTGGGCCAGACCACCGCCGACGGTCGTTTCACGCTGCTGCCGGTGTGCTGCCTGGGCAACTGCGACAAGGCACCGGCGCTGATGATCGACGACGACACCTTCGGTGACGTCCAGCCTGACGGCGTCGCCAAACTGCTGGAGGGCTACGTATGACCCTGACTTCCTTCGGGCCCGCCAACCGCATCCAGCGTTCGGCCGAAACCCATCCCCTGACCTGGCGTCTGCGTGACGACGGCGAAGCGGTATGGCTGGACGAATACCAGGCCAAGAATGGCTACGCCGCCGCGCGCAAGGCATTCAGCGACATGGCCCAGGACGACATCGTCCAGACCGTCAAAGACTCCGGCCTCAAGGGTCGCGGCGGTGCGGGCTTCCCCACTGGCGTGAAGTGGGGCCTGATGCCCAAGGACGAGTCCATCAACATCCGCTACCTGCTGTGCAACGCGGATGAAATGGAGCCCAACACCTGGAAAGACCGCATGCTGATGGAGCAACTGCCCCATCTGCTGATCGAAGGCATGCTGATCAGTGCCCGTGCGTTGAAAACCTACCGTGGCTACATCTTCCTGCGCGGCGAATACACCACCGCCGCCAAGCACCTGAACCGTGCCGTGGAAGAAGCCAAGGCCGCAGGCCTCTTGGGCAAGAACATCCTGGGTTCGGGCTTTGATTTCGAGCTGTTCGTCCACACCGGCGCCGGGCGCTACATCTGCGGGGAAGAAACCGCGCTGATCAACTCCCTGGAAGGCCGCCGCGCCAACCCGCGCTCCAAGCCGCCCTTCCCTGCCGCCGTCGGCGTGTGGGGCAAGCCGACCTGCGTGAACAACGTCGAGACCCTGTGCAACGTGCCGGCGATCATTGCCGACGGCGTGGACTGGTACAAATCCCTGGCCCGCGACGGCAGCGAAGACATGGGCACCAAGCTCATGGGCTTCTCCGGCAAGGTCAAGAACCCGGGCCTGTGGGAACTGCCATTCGGCGTCACCGGCCGCGAGTTGTTCGAAGACTACGCCGGCGGCATGCGCGACGGTTACAAGCTCAAGTGCTGGCAGCCCGGCGGCGCCGGCACCGGCTTCCTGTTGCCCGAACACCTGGACGCACAAATGTATGCCGGCGGCATCGCCAAGGTGGGTACCCGTATGGGCACCGGCCTGGCCATGGCGGTGGACGACAGCGTCAACATGGTGTCCCTGCTGCGCAACATGGAAGAGTTTTTCTCCCGTGAGTCGTGCGGTTTCTGCACCCCTTGCCGCGATGGCCTGCCCTGGAGCGTCAAGCTGCTGCGGGCCATTGAAAACGGCGAAGGCCAGGCAGGCGACATCGAGACCCTGCTGGGTCTGGTGGGTTTCCTCGGCCCGGGCAAGACCTTCTGTGCTCATGCACCGGGTGCCGTGGAGCCGTTGGGCAGCGCGATCAAATACTTCCGCTCTGAATTCGAGGCCGGCATCGCGCCAACGCGCGCCGGTGATCTCAATCAGGTGGTCACGCCGACCATGGTCGGCGCGTAACGACGCTTAAAAAGGCGAAGGGTCCGTGCCCTTCGCCTTTCGTTCGATGACGCCTTTTCACCAAGGCTGTTTGGATTCGGACGAATAACAAGATTCCATTAGCCACGCCCGCTGACACCGGGCCAACGAAGAACTTTGAACCATGGCCACTATCCACGTAGACGGCAAAGAGCTCGAAGTCGATGGCGCAGACAACCTGTTACAGGCATGTCTGTCCCTGGGCCTCGACATCCCTTATTTCTGCTGGCACCCCGCCCTTGGCAGCGTAGGCGCCTGTCGCCAATGCGCGGTCAAGCAGTACACCGACGAAAACGACAAGCGTGGTCGGATCGTCATGTCCTGCATGACCCCTGCCACCGACGGCAGCTGGATCTCCATCGACGACGAAGAAGCGAAAGTGTTTCGCGCCAGCGTCGTCGAATGGCTGATGACCAACCACCCTCACGACTGCCCGGTCTGTGAGGAAGGCGGTCACTGCCACCTGCAAGACATGACGGTGATGACCGGCCACAACGAGCGCCGTTATCGCTTCACCAAGCGCACCCACCAGAACCAGCAACTGGGCCCGTTCATCTCCCACGAGATGAACCGCTGCATCGCCTGCTACCGCTGCGTGCGTTTCTACAAGGACTACGCCGGCGGCACCGACCTGGGCGTGTTCGGCGCCCACGACAACGTGTACTTCGGTCGCGTTGAAGACGGCACCCTGGAAAGCGAGTTCTCCGGCAACCTCACCGAGGTCTGCCCGACCGGTGTGTTCACCGACAAGACTCACTCCGAGCGCTACAACCGCAAGTGGGACATGCAGTTCTCGCCAAGCATCTGCCATGGCTGCTCCAGCGGTTGCAATATTTCCCCGGGCGAACGCTACGGCGAACTGCGTCGCATCGAAAACCGCTTCAACGGTTCGGTCAACCAGTACTTCCTGTGCGACCGTGGCCGCTTCGGCTACGGCTACGTCAACCGCACCGATCGCCCGCGTCAGCCACTGCTGGCGGGCGGCGCCAAGCTGAGCCTGGACGAAGCACTGGATAAAGCCGCCGACCTGCTGCGCGGTCGCAACATCGTCGGCATCGGTTCGCCACGGGCTAGCCTGGAAAGCAACTACGCGCTGCGTGAACTGGTCGGCGCCGAGCACTTCTACAGCGGCATTGAAGCAGGCGAGCTGGAACGCATTCGCCTGGCACTGCAAGTGCTCAAGGACAGCCCGCTGCCCGTGCCGACGATGCGTGACATCGAAGACCACGACGCGGTGTTCGTCCTTGGCGAAGACCTGACCCAGACGGCCGCGCGCATGGCCCTGGCCCTGCGCCAGTCGGTCAAGGGCAAGGCCGAAGACATGGCCGACGCCATGCGCGTGCAGCCATGGCTCGACGCGGCCGTGAAGAACATCGGCCAGCACGCGCTTAACCCGCTGTTCATTGCCAGCCTGACGGAAACCAAGCTCGACGACGTCGCCGAAGAATGTGTCCACGCAGCTCCCGACGACCTGGCGCGCATCGGTTTTGCCGTGGCCCACGCCCTGGACGCCAGCGCCCCGGCCGTCGAAGGCCTGGACAGCGAAGCAGCCGCCCTCGCCCAACGTATCGCCGACGCCCTGCTGGCGGCCAAACGCCCATTGATCATTGCCGGCACCTCGTTGGGTTCCAAGGCGCTGATCGAGGCCGCCGCCAACATCGCCAAGGCACTGAAGCTGCGCGAGAAGAACGGTTCCATCAGCCTGATCGTGCCGGAAGCCAACAGCCTCGGCCTGGCCATGCTCGGCGGCGAATCGCTGGACGCAGCGCTGCAAGCGGTGATCGACGGCAGCGCCGACGCCATCGTGGTGCTGGAAAACGACCTGTACACCCGCACTGACAAAGCCCGGGTGGACGCTGCCCTGAGTGCAGCGAAAGTGCTGATCGTTGCCGACCACCAGAAAACCGCCACCACCGACCGCGCCCACCTGGTGCTGCCGGCGGCAAGCTTCGCCGAAGGCGACGGTACGCTGGTCAGCCAGGAAGGTCGCGCCCAGCGCTTCTTCCAGGTGTTCGACCCGACTTACCTGGACGCCAGCATCCTGGTTCACGAAGGCTGGCGCTGGCTGCATGCCCTGCGCGCCACCCTGCTGAACCAGCCGATCGACTGGACGCAACTGGACCATGTCACCGCCGCCGTCGCTTCGAGCAGCCCGCAACTGGCTCGCATCGTCGATGCCGCGCCATCGGCCGCATTCCGCATCAAGGGCCTGAAGCTGGCCCGCGAACCGCTGCGCTACTCCGGTCGCACCGCGATGCGCGCCGACATCAGCGTCCACGAACCACGGACCTCCCAGGACAACGACACTGCGTTCTCGTTCTCCATGGAAGGTTACTCGGGCTCCACCGAACCGCGCTCGCAAGTGCCGTTCGCCTGGTCGCCGGGCTGGAACTCGCCGCAAGCCTGGAACAAGTTCCAGGACGAAGTCGGCGGTCACCTGCGTGCCGGTGACCCGGGCACTCGCCTGATCGAAAGCCAGGGCGATGGCCTGAGCTGGTTCGCCAGCGTGCCGCGCGCCTTCAACCCGGCACCGGGCACCTGGCAGGTCGTACCGTTCCACCACCTGTTCGGCAGTGAAGAGAACTCTTCCAAAGCCGCTCCGGTCCAGGAACGCATCCCGGCCGCCTACGTGTCGCTGGCCAAGTCCGAAGCCGATCGCCTGGGCGTCAACGACGGTGCCCTGCTGAGCCTGAACGTCGCGGGCCAGACCTTGCGTCTGCCGCTGCGCATCAATGAAGAACTGGGCGCCGGCCTGGTGGCCCTGCCGGCCGGCCTGGCGGGTATTCCACCGGCGATATTCGGCAAAACCGTCGACGGTCTGCAGGAGGCAGCGCAATGAGCTGGTTTACCCCTGAAGTGATCGACGTGATCCTGACGGTTCTCAAGGCCATCGTGATCCTGCTGGCCGTGGTGGTCTGCGGAGCGCTGCTGAGCTTCGTCGAACGTCGCCTGCTGGGCTGGTGGCAGGACCGTTACGGTCCGAACCGCGTCGGCCCGTTCGGCATGTTCCAGATCGCCGCCGACATGATCAAGATGTTCTTCAAGGAAGACTGGACGCCGCCGTTTGCCGACAAGGTGATCTTCACCCTGGCACCGGTCGTGGCCATGAGCGCCTTGCTGATCGCCTTCGCGATCATCCCGATCACCCCGACCTGGGGCGTGGCGGACCTGAACATCGGCCTGCTGTTCTTCTTCGCCATGGCGGGTCTGTCGGTGTATGCGGTGCTGTTCGCCGGCTGGTCGAGCAACAACAAGTTCGCCCTGCTGGGCAGCCTGCGGGCCTCGGCCCAGACCGTGTCCTACGAAGTGTTCATGGGCCTGGCGCTCATGGGCGTGGTGGTCCAGGCCGGCTCGTTCAACATGCGCGACATCGTCGAGTACCAGGCCCAGAACCTGTGGTTCATCATTCCGCAGTTCTTCGGTTTCTGTACCTTCTTCGTGGCTGGCGTGGCCGTGACTCACCGTCACCCCTTCGACCAACCGGAAGCGGAACAGGAATTGGCCGACGGTTATCACATCGAATATGCCGGCATGAAATGGGGCATGTTTTTCGTCGGTGAATACATCGGCATCATCCTGATCTCGGCGCTGCTGGTGACGTTGTTCTTCGGTGGCTGGCACGGTCCGTTCGGCATCCTGCCGCAACTGTCCTTCGTCTGGTTCGCCCTGAAGACCGCGTTTTTCATCATGCTGTTCGTCCTGCTGCGCGCCTCGATCCCGCGCCCGCGCTACGACCAGGTGATGGACTTCAGCTGGAAATTCTGCCTGCCGCTGACCCTGATCAATTTGCTGGTGACCGCTGCGATCGTGTTGATGAACACGCCTGCGGCCGCGGTTCAGTGAGGATTTGACCCATGTTCAAATATATTGGCGACATCGTTAAGGGTACCGGTACCCAACTGCGAAGCCTGGTCATGATCTTCGGCCATGGCTTTCGCAAGCGCGACACCCTGCAATACCCGGAAGAAGCGGTCTACCTGCCGCCGCGTTATCGCGGCCGCATCGTCCTGACCCGCGACCCCGACGGCGAAGAACGCTGCGTAGCCTGCAACCTGTGCGCCGTAGCGTGCCCGGTGGGCTGCATCTCGTTGCAGAAAGCCGAAACCGAAGACGGTCGCTGGTACCCGGACTTCTTCCGTATCAACTTCTCGCGCTGCATTTTCTGCGGCCTCTGCGAGGAAGCGTGCCCGACCACCGCGATCCAGCTCACACCGGATTTCGAAATGGCCGAGTTCAAACGTCAGGACCTGGTGTACGAGAAAGAAGATCTGCTGATTTCCGGTCCCGGTAAAAACCCTGATTACAACTTCTATCGTGTTGCAGGTATGGCCATTGCCGGTAAGCCAAAAGGCGCCGCGCAAAATGAAGCCGAACCGATCAACGTGAAGAGCTTGCTGCCTTAAGGAAGAAAGATGGAATTCGCTTTCTATTTCGCATCGGGTATCGCGGTGGTCTCCACGCTTCGAGTGGTCACCAACACCAACCCCGTGCACGCCCTGCTCTACCTGATCATCTCGCTGATCGCCGTGGCCATGACCTTCTTCAGTCTCGGTGCGCCGTTTGCCGGTGCGCTGGAAGTGATCGCCTACGCTGGCGCCATCATGGTGCTGTTCGTGTTCGTGGTGATGATGCTGAACCTGGGCCCGGCCTCGGTGCAGCAAGAACGCTCCTGGCTCAAGCCGGGCATCTGGGCCGGGCCGGTGATTCTCGCCGCGCTGCTGCTGGGTGAACTGCTGTATGTGCTGTTCGCTCATCAGAGCGGCCAGGCCATCGGCCACACCACCGTAGACGCCAAGGCCGTGGGCATCAGCCTGTTCGGCCCGTATCTGCTGGTGGTCGAACTCGCCTCGATGCTGCTGCTTGCCGCAGCCGTCACGGCGTTCCATTTGGGCCGTAACGAGGCGAAGGAGTAATCACATGCCTGCTATCCCTCTCGAGCATGGTCTGGCGGTTGCCGGCATCCTGTTCTGCCTCGGTCTGGTCGGCCTGATGGTCCGCCGTAACATTCTGTTCGTGCTGATGAGCCTGGAGGTCATGATGAATGCCTCCGCCCTGGCCTTCATCGTCGCGGGCGCTCGCTGGGCGCAGCCGGATGGACAAGTCATGTTCATCCTGGTGATCAGCCTGGCAGCCGCCGAGGCCAGTATCGGCCTGGCGATTCTGTTGCAGCTGTATCGCCGCTTCCACACTCTCGATATCGACGCTGCCAGCGAGATGCGCGGATGAACCTACTCTTTCTGACTTTCGTATTCCCCCTCATCGGTTTCCTGCTGCTGTCGTTCTCTCGTGGACGCTGGTCGGAGAACCTTTCGGCGCTGGTTGGCGTAGGGTCCATCGGCCTGTCTGCCATCGTCACGGCCTACGTGATCTGGCAGTTCAACGTCGCCCCGCCGGAAGGTGGCGCGTACGTGCAGGTGCTGTGGCAGTGGATGGCGGTGGAAGGCTTCACGCCGAACTTCGCCCTGTACCTGGATGGCCTGTCGGTGACCATGCTGGGCGTGGTAGTCGGCGTGGGCTTCCTGATCCACCTGTTCGCCTCCTGGTACATGCGCGGTGAAGCCGGTTACTCGCGCTTCTTCGCCTACACCAACCTGTTCATCGCCAGCATGCTGTTCCTGGTGCTCGGCGATAACCTGTTGTTCCTGTACTTCGGCTGGGAAGGTGTGGGCCTGTGCTCGTACCTGTTGATCGGTTTCTACTACAGCAACCGCAACAACGGTAACGCGGCGCTCAAGGCGTTCATCGTGACCCGGATCGGCGACGTGTTCATGGCCATCGGCCTGTTCATCCTGTTCCAGCAACTGGGCACGCTGAACATCCAGGAACTGCTGGTCCTGGCGCCGCAGAAGTTCCAGGCTGGCGACTTCTGGATGGTCCTGGCGACCCTGATGCTGCTGGGCGGCGCTGTCGGTAAATCCGCACAACTGCCGCTGCAAACCTGGCTGGCGGATGCGATGGCCGGCCCTACCCCGGTGTCGGCACTGATCCACGCCGCAACCATGGTGACCGCCGGTGTCTACCTGATCGCCCGTACCCACGGCCTGTTCGCCCTGGCGCCGGACATCCTGCACCTGGTGGGCATCGTCGGCGGTGTGACCCTGGTGCTGGCCGGTTTCGCCGCCCTGGTCCAGACCGACATCAAGCGGATCCTCGCCTACTCCACCATGAGCCAGATTGGCTACATGTTCCTGGCCCTGGGCGTCGGCGCCTGGGAAGGCGCGATCTTCCACCTGATGACCCACGCCTTCTTCAAGGCGCTGCTGTTCCTTGCTTCCGGTGCGGTGATCGTTGCCTGCCACCACGAGCAGAACATCTTCAAGATGGGCGGCCTGTGGAAGAAGCTGCCGCTGGCCTATGCCAGCTTCATCGTCGGCGGCGCGGCCCTGGCGGCCCTGCCACTGGTCACCGCCGGTTTCTACTCCAAGGACGAGATCCTCTGGGAAGCGTTCGCCAGCGGTAACCAGGGTCTGCTCTACGCAGGCCTGGTGGGTGCATTCATGACCTCGCTGTACACCTTCCGCCTGATCTTCATCGCGTTCCACGGTGAAGCCAAGACCGAAGCCCACGCTGGCCACGGCATTGCCCACTGGCTGCCACTGTCGGTGCTGATCGTGCTGTCGACCTTCGTCGGCGCCATGATCACGCCACCGCTGGCCGATGTACTGCCGCAAAGCGTCGGCCATGCCGGCGGCGACGCCAAGCACAGCCTGGAAATCGCTTCGGGCGCCATCGCCCTGGCCGGTATCCTGCTGGCCGCCCTGCTGTTCCTGGGCAAACGTCGCTTCGTCACGGCGATCGCCAACAGCGGCATCGGGCGGTTCCTTTCGGCCTGGTGGTTCGCTGCCTGGGGCTTCGACTGGATCTACGACAAACTGTTCGTCAAGCCATACCTTGCGATCAGCCACATTCTGCGCAAAGACCCGCTCGACCAGACCATTGGCCTGATCCCGCGTATGGCCAAGGGCGGCCACACTGCCCTGAGCCGTACCGAGACCGGTCAACTGCGTTGGTATGCGGCTTCCATGGCGGCTGGCGCCGTGCTGGTTATCGGCGCCATCGTGCTGGTAGCGGTCTGATATGAACCTTGCGAACTTGCGAAAGGAAACGAGCCCGTCATGATTCTGCCCTGGCTAATCCTGATCCCCTTCATCGGCGGCCTGCTGTGCTGGATGGCGGAGCGTTCAAGCTCCACCCTCCCGCGCTGGATTGCGCTGCTGACCATGTCCCTGGAACTCGCACTCGGCCTCTGGCTCTGGGCGACCGGCGACTATTCATTTGCTCCGGCCCCTGGCGCCGATCCGACCTGGGCGCTTGAGTTCAAGCACATCTGGATCGAACGCTTCGGTATCAGCGTGCACCTGGCCCTCGACGGCCTGTCGCTGCTGATGATCCTGCTGACCGGCCTGCTGGGTATCCTCTCGGTCCTGTGCTCCTGGAAAGAGATCCAGCGTCACGTCGGTTTCTTCCACCTGAACCTGATGTGGATCCTGGGCGGTGTCGTCGGCGTGTTCCTGGCGCTGGACCTGTTCATGTTCTTCTTCTTCTGGGAAATGATGCTGGTGCCGATGTACTTCCTCATCGCGCTCTGGGGTCACAGTTCTTCGGACGGCAAGAAAACCCGGATCTACGCGGCGACCAAGTTCTTCATCTTCACCCAGGCTTCCGGCCTGATCATGCTGGTGGCGATCCTGGGTCTGGTGCTGGTCAACTTCAACAACACCGGCGTGATTACCTTCAACTACGCCGACCTGTTGAAAGTGCAGATGTCGCGCACCACCGAATACGTGCTGATGCTGGGCTTCTTCATCGCCTTCGCGGTGAAGCTGCCGGTGGTGCCGTTCCACTCCTGGCTGCCGGACGCCCACGCCCAGGCACCGACCGCCGGTTCCGTGGACCTGGCCGGTATCCTGCTGAAGACGGCGGCCTATGGCCTGCTGCGCTTCGCCCTGCCGCTGTTCCCCAACGCCTCGGCCGAGTTTGCGCCGATTGCCATGACCCTGGGTCTGATCGGGATTTTCTACGGTGCGTTCCTGGCGTTCGCCCAGACCGACATCAAGCGCCTGATCGCCTTCTCCAGCGTTTCGCACATGGGCTTTGTGCTGATCGGGATCTACTCCGGCAGCCAGTTGGCCCTGCAAGGCGCGGTGATCCAGATGCTGGCCCACGGCCTGTCGGCGGCGGCACTGTTTATCCTCAGCGGCCAGTTGTACGAGCGTCTGCACACTCGGGACATGCGTGAAATGGGCGGCATCTGGTCGCGCATCGCGTACCTGCCGGCCATCAGCCTGTTCTTCGCAGCGGCGTCCCTGGGCCTGCCGGGCACCGGTAACTTTGTCGGCGAGTTCCTGATCCTGATCGGCTCGTTCGTCAGCGCTCCATGGATCACCGCCATCGCTACGTCTGGCCTGGTGTTCGGTTCGGTCTACTCGCTGATCATGATCCACCGCGCCTACTTCGGTCCGACCAAGTCGGATGAAGTGCTGCGCGGCATGGACGGTCGCGAACTGATCATGGTGCTCGGCCTTGCGGTGCTGCTGGTTTACCTCGGCGTCTACCCGCAACCGTTCCTCGACACCTCTGCCGCCACGATGTATGGCGTGCAGCAGTGGCTCGGCACCGCCTTCTCTCAACTCGCTTCGGCCCGGTAAGAGCGCTATGGAATTCACGATTCAACACTTTATCGCGCTTGCGCCGCTGTTGATCACCAGCGCCACGATCATCGTGGTGATGCTGGCGATCGCCTGGCGGCGTAATCACTCACAGACCTTCCTGCTGTCGGTGGCGGGGCTGAACCTGGCCCTGCTGTCGATTCTGCCGGCCCTGAAAGTCGCGCCGCTGGCGGTCACACCGCTGTTGCAGATCGACAGTTTCGCCTGCCTGTACATGGCGCTGATCCTGGTCGCCACCCTCGCCTGCGTCACCCTCGCCCACGCCTACCTCGGCGATGGCGGTACGGGTTACCCGGGCAACCGTGAAGAACTGTACCTGCTGATCCTGATGGCCGCCGCCGGTGGCCTGGTTTTGGTCAGCGCACAGCACCTGGCCAGCCTGTTCATCGGCCTGGAGCTGCTGTCGGTGCCGGTCTACGGTCTGGTGGCCTATGCCTTCTTCAACAAACGCTCCCTGGAAGCCGGCATCAAGTACATGGTGCTGTCGGCCGCCGGTTCCGCGTTCCTGTTGTTCGGCATGGCCTTGCTCTACGCCGAAGCCGGCACCCTGAGCTTCGTCGGCATCGGCCAGGCCCTGGCGGCCACCGGCCTGCCAAGCCCGATCGCGCAACTGGGCCTGGGCATGATGCTGATCGGCCTGGCGTTCAAGCTGTCGCTGGTGCCCTTCCACCTCTGGACCCCGGACGTCTACGAAGGCGCCCCGGCTCCGGTGGCGGCGTTCCTGGCCACCGCGTCGAAAGTCGCGGTGTTCGCAGTGATGGTGCGGTTGTTCCAAATCTCGCCAGTGGCCAGCAGCGGTGTACTGAGCGACGTGCTGACCATCATCGCCATCGCGTCGATCCTGTTCGGTAACCTGTTGGCGCTGACCCAGAGTAACCTCAAGCGTCTGCTGGGTTACTCGTCCATCGCCCACTTCGGTTACCTGCTGATCGCCCTGATCGCCAGCAAGGGCCTGGCCGTGGAGGCCATCGGCGTGTACCTGGTCACCTACGTGATCACCAGCCTCGGCGCCTTCGGCGTGATCACCCTGATGTCCTCGCCGTACAACGGCCGCGACGCCGACGCCCTGTACGAATACCGCGGCCTGTTCTGGCGCCGTCCGTACCTGACCGCCGTACTGACCGTGATGATGCTGTCCCTGGCCGGTATCCCGCTGACCGCCGGTTTCATCGGCAAGTTCTACATCATCGCCACCGGCGTCGAGGCGCACCAATGGTGGCTGGTCGGCTCCCTGGTGCTGGGCAGTGCCATCGGCGTGTTCTACTACCTGCGCGTGATGGTCACCCTGTACCTGATGGAACCGAACCTGCGTCGCCACGACGCCGAGCTGCACTGGGAACAGAAGGCAGGCGGCGTGATGCTGCTGGCCATCGCCGTACTGGCGTTCTTCCTCGGTGTGTACCCGCAGCCGTTGCTGACGTTGGTCCAGCAGGCTGGCCTGACGGGTTGATCGCCCGAACGGTGTAGTCATCAAAAAATGCCCGTATCGCCAGATACGGGCATTTTTTTTGGGCTGTAGAAGTCGCCTACGCCGGGCTATCCTGAGGCGCTTGACCATAGACGACTCCAAGGGGAAAGGGTTTGGGCATGGACATCGATTGCGTGGTGGTGGGCGCTGGCGTGGTCGGGCTCGCCGTGGCTCGGGAACTGGCCCAGGCCGGTCACGAAGTGCTGTTGATCGAAGCCGGCGAAGCCATCGGCATGGGCACCAGCTCGCGCAATTCCGAAGTCATCCATGCCGGCATCTATTACCCTCCGGGGAGCCTCAAGGCGCAGCTGTGCGTCGAAGGTCGCCAGCGGTTGTACGCGTATTGCGACAGTCACGGGGTCGCGACCCAAAGGCTTGGTAAATTGATCGTTGCCAAGGATCAGCTTCAGGTGGACGGGCTCAAGGCCTTGCTTGAGCGAGGATTGAAGAACGGTGTCGACGACCTGCGTCTGCTCGATCAGCAACAGGCCCAGGCGCTGGAACCGGCCCTGGCGTGTGTCGCCGCGCTGTATTCGCCCTCCACCGGTATCGTCGACGCCCATGCGCTGATGCTGGCCTTGCAGGGCGATGCCGAAGCGGCCGGTGCCGACATCGTATTCCACACACCCTTGCTGAGGGCGCGGACCCTCACCGGTGGTTTCATGCTGCAATTGGGTGGTACGGCGCAGATGAGTCTGTCCTGCCGCCGCCTGATCAATGCGGCTGGCCTCCAGGCGCCCGCCCTCGCCCGCTGTATCGAAGGACTGGCGCCGCACTCGGTGCCCCGCGATTATTTGTGCAAGGGCAACTACTTCAGCCTGACCGGACGCGCGCCTTTCCGGCATCTGATCTACCCCGCTCCGGAAGCTGCCGGCCTGGGTATTCACATGACCCTGGATTTGGCGGGCCAGGCCCGGTTCGGTCCGGACACCGAGTGGATCGAGCGCGAGGACTACCGTGTGGACCCGGCCCGGGCCGAGGCCTTTTATCCGGCGATTCGCAGTTATTGGCCTGACTTGCCGGACCAAAGCCTGCAACCGGGTTATAGCGGCATCCGTCCGAAAATTTCCGGCCCCAACGAGCCCGCCCGCGATTTCCTCATCAGCGGCCCAGCCGAGCATCAGGTCCCGGGGCTGATCAATCTGTTCGGGATCGAATCGCCCGGGCTGACTTCATGCCTGGCGCTTGCCGGGCGGGTGCGGCAACTGATGGTTTAGCGGTTGGGGCAGCGCAAAGTGCAATGCATTTTTTCCTGCCCTCATGCAGGCTGCACGACGAGCTAAATACAGACTTATACAACCTTTTGTTTTTAAAAGACTTTTAAAAAATCCTTGGCTGGCACGGCTGATGCAATTTCCCTGGAACGCGGCGCAGGCGCTTGAAGCCGGCCCGCATCCGTGAATTGCCAGGAGCTACTTATGAACGCCATCGACCTGTTGAAAGCCGACCATGAACGCGTCAAAGCCATCCTTGCCCAGCTGAGCGAATCAACCAGCCGCGGCATCAAGAAACGCACCGACCTGTTGGCGAAACTGGAAATGGAAATTTCCATTCATACCCGACTCGAAGAAGAAATTCTCTATCCGGCCTACAAGCAGGCTGGCGGCAAGGAGCAGGCCGAGATGTACTACGAGGCCAAGGAAGAGCACCGCACTGTCGACTCGCTAGTGCTGCCGGACCTGAAGAACACTGACCCGTCCACGCCAGAATTTGCCGGCCGGGTGAAAGTGGTCAAAGAGTTGCTTGAGCACCATATCGAAGAAGAAGAAACCGAGATGTTCCCTCAAGCCAAAAAACTGCTGGGCAAAGCGACGCTGGAGTCGTTGGGCGAGCAGATGGAGACCATGAAGGCGCAGTACAAAAAAGAAATGAGCAGCTCCAGCCTGGCCGCCTGATCAGGCACTGCCGATGCGTTCAGCCGTTTGCCACGGCTGAACGCAGCCGGGCAGCTCACTGCATCTGTTCTCGCAAGAACTCCACTAGCGCCTGCACCGGGCGTGAACTTTGCCGATGTTGCGGATAGACCGCCGACAGCGCCAACGCCTCTGTCTCGAAGCCTTCGAGCACCTTGATCAATCGACCGTCCTTCAATGCATCACCAACAATGAACGTCGGCAGGTACGTGATGCCCATGCCAGCGACAGCCGCATCCCTGAGCAAATCACCGTTATTGGCGCGCATGCGTCCGGCGACCTCCAGGGTCAGCGGTTTACTGCCTCCACCGAATCGCCATTGCACCTGACGGCTATGCCCATAGGGCAGGCAATCGTGATTGCGCAGGTCTTCCGGTCGTTCGGGTGTGCCGCGTTGCGCCAGATAGGCGGGACTGGCGCAGTACACCCGCTCGATGGTCGCGATGCGCCGGGCGATCAACGTCGAATCCTCCAGCACGCCAATGCGCAGCGCGATGTCGTAGCCTTCCCCCAGCAGGTCAACCGAGCGGTCACTCAAATCCACCTCGACACTCACCTCTTGATGGCGCTGCAAGAACAGCGGTAACAGGCTGCCCAGATGCGCGACCGCGAACGACAGCGGTGCGCTGAGACGAATGGTGCCCCGCGGCTCGCTGGTCTGGCCACTGATGCCCTGCTCCACCTGTTCGACTTCATTGAGCAGGCGCAGCGCAGCTTCGTAATAGCGCTGGCCCAGCGGGGTCACATCCAGCCGGCGTGTCGAGCGATTGAGCAAACGCACGCCCAGCCGCTGCTCCAGCTCCATGAGCTTGCGGCTGACGAACTGCTTGGACAGCCCGAGCTTTTCCGCCGCTGCGGTGAAACTGCCCGACTCCATGACCTGGGCAAAAATGCGCATTTCTTCGAAGGGGTTCATTGTCATTCCAGGGTGGACAGTCAGGATGTTCTGGTGGGTATTGTGGATAGGGGGAGACAGGTTGCATAGAGGGTGAAGGTGCCGCCGTCATCGCGAGCAAGCTTTGCTCCCACAGGAATCTGTAGTCACCCTGGATAAATGTGGGAGCGAGCCTGCTCGCGATGACG
>NZ_JABWQV010000063.1 GCF_014268615.1 Pseudomonas tehranensis
TGTAGGAGCTGCCGAGCGAAGCGAGGCTGCGATCTTTCCCCTGGCGCTTGAGTCTCAAGCCAAAGATCAAGAGATCACAGCCTTCGGCAGTTCCTACAGGGCCCAACGCAAGCAAGCGCCCTCGCCACAAGTAATCAAAATTCCACAGTTTTATAGAGAAATATCCGTCACCCCATGCGCATAGAACCCCGCCAGTTACCCGATACCCTGCCATTCCTCGGTGACCTGCCGCCCCTGTTGACGCGCCTGTATGCGGCCCGTGGCGTGCAGTCCGAGGCTGAACTGGACAAGAGCCTGGCGCGCTTGATTCCTTATCAGCAACTCAAGGGCATCGACGCGGCGGTGGATCTGCTGGTGGTGGCGCTGGAGCAACGCCAGCGCATCCTGATCGTCGGCGACTTTGATGCCGACGGCGCGACGGCCAGCACCGTGGGCATGTTGGGGCTGCGTTTGCTCGGCGCGGCCCATGTCGATTATCTGGTGCCCAATCGCTTCGAGTACGGCTACGGACTGACCCCGGAAATTGTCGAGGTTGCCCTGACCCGTGAGCCGCAGTTGCTGATCACTGTGGACAACGGCATTTCCAGCGTCGAAGGTGTGGCAGCGGCGAAAGCGGCGGGGCTCAAGGTGCTGGTTACCGACCACCATTTGCCGGGCCTGGAACTGCCGGCGGCCGACGCCATCGTCAACCCGAACCAGCCAGGCTGTGAGTTCCCGAGCAAGGCATTGGCCGGTGTCGGTGTGATCTTTTATGTGCTGATGGCTTTGCGGGCGCGTCTGCGCAGCCTGGGCCGATACGCCAGCAGCCCCCAGCCAAACATCGGCGAACTGCTGGATCTGGTGGCACTGGGCAGCGTGGCGGATGTGGTGCCCCTCGACGCCAACAACCGGATCCTGGTGCATCAGGGTCTGGAACGCATTCGTGCCGGGCGTGCCCGCCCCGGTATCAAGGCCATACTGGAAGTGGCCAGGCGCGATCATTCTCGTATCACCTCCACCGACCTCGGCTTTATCCTCGGCCCGCGCCTGAACGCAGCCGGGCGTCTGGACGACATGAGCCTGGGCATCGAATGCCTGCTCACTGACGATCCGGCTTTAGCGCGAGAGATGGCGGCGCAACTGGACGGCATGAACCAGGATCGCAAATCCATCGAGCAGGGCATGCAGCGTGAAGCCCTGGCCCAGCTCAAGGATTTGCCGGTGGAGTCCATGCCGTTCGGTTTATGCCTGTTCGATCCTCAGTGGCACCAGGGCGTTATCGGGATCCTCGCCTCGCGGATGAAGGAGCGGTATTTCCGCCCGACCATTGCTTTTGCCGATGCCGGAGACGGCCTGCTCAAGGGCTCGGGGCGCTCGGTGCCGGGTTTCCATATTCGCGATGCCCTGAGTGTGGTGGCCGCGCAACATCCGACGCTGATCAGCAAGTATGGCGGCCACGCCATGGCGGCGGGACTGACGTTGGCGCAAGAGAATTTTCCATTGTTCGCCGAGGCATTCGACGCTGAAGTGCGCCGACAATTACGTGAAGAAGACCTGACCGGGCGCCTGTTGTCGGACGGCACCCTGGCGGTGGAAGAGTTTCACCTGGAGCTGGCTCGGGCGCTGCGTCACGCCGGGCCCTGGGGTCAGCATTTCCCGGAGCCGATGTTTCACGGGGTGTTCCAGTTGGTCGAACAGCGCGTGGTGGGCGAACGGCACCTCAAGGTCGTCCTCAAGAGCGAATGCGGCTCGGTGAAGCTCGATGGTATCGCCTTCGGCATCGATCGCGATATCTGGCCAAACCCCACGGTGCGCTGGGTGGAGTTGGCCTACAAACTCGATCTCAACGAGTTTCGCGGCCAGGAAACGGTGCAGTTGATGATTGCCCATATCGAACCGCGGTAGGCTCCAATACTCATCTGCTGGGTGGCGACTCCTTGTGTGGGAGCAAGGCTTGCCCGCGATGAAGGCGATGCGGCTTTTCAAAGAACGAGGTGCCTGTCTCGCGAGCAAGCTTTGCTCCCACACGAGAATCAGGGGCGGTTTTTAATTCTGAACCCACCCTGATCCCGGGTTGTCGACTAGGCTCTAAGCACTGCTTGATAGCCCTTGTGACGTCTTGTCGGATTTCTTTGCCCGCGGGGGGGGGGGTTGCACCTTTTGTCACTCGTCGACTTTTCAAACAGAACCCTGGAGCCTGCCCACTGATTCGAGAGGTGCCCCATGAGTCTGCTGCTGGAACCCTATACCCTTCGCCAATTGACCCTGCCCAATCGCATCGCCGTATCGCCGATGTGCCAGTATTCGAGCGCCGATGGCCTGGCCAATGACTGGCATCTGGTACACCTCGGCAGCCGCGCCGTGGGTGGCGCCGGCCTAGTGTTCACCGAAGCCACTGCCGTCACTGCTGACGGCCGCATCACCGATCAGGACCTGGGGTTGTGGAACGATGAACAGATCGCCCCCCTGCAACGCATCACCCGCTTCATCACCGCCCAAGGGGCCGTGCCGGGCATACAGCTGGCCCACGCCGGACGCAAGGCCAGCACCTGGCGACCCTGGCTCGGCAAGCATGGCAGCGTAAAACCGGAGGAGGGTGGTTGGGTTCCGGTCGGCCCGTCGCCGATTGCCTTCGATCCGCAGCACACCCAGCCGGTCCAACTGGACGAGGGGCAGATTGCCGGTGTCATCCAGGCGTTCGTGGAGGCGGCCAAACGTAGCCTGACGGCCGGCTTCAAAGTTGTGGAAGTCCACGCCGCCCACGGCTATCTGCTGCATCAATTCCTGTCTCCCTTGAGCAATCAGCGGCGCGATCAATACGGCGGCTCGTTCGAGAATCGCATCCGGTTGGTGCTGCAAGTGACCGAAGCGGTCCGGGCGGTATGGCCTGAGGAATTGCCGGTGTTTGTGCGCGTATCGGCCACCGACTGGGTCGAAGATGGCTGGAACCCGGATGAAACCGTGGAGCTGGCGCGACGATTCCGGGCACTGGGGGTGGACTTGATTGATGTGTCCTCGGGCGGCACCGCCGCGAATGCAGAAATTCCCACCGGTCCCGGGTATCAGACGCGTTTTGCCGAACGGGTGCGCAAGGAGTCGGAAATCGCCACCGGCACTGTCGGTATGATTACCGAACCAGCCCAGGCCGAGCACATCTTGCGGACCTGCCAGGCCGACATCATTTTCCTGGCCCGCGAATTGTTGCGCGACCCGTACTGGGCGCTGCATGCCGATGATGACCTGGGGGGACGCAAGGCCACGTGGCCGGCGCAGTACCAACGGGCCACGCATCGGGAACAGCCGATTCATGAGTCGGATTTGCGCGATTAAGGGTTAGCTTGAAACAAAAAACCCCGGTTTTTAGGCCGGGGCTTTTGTTTATTGGGCTGGATGGTCCGGCGTCTGTACTTGCCTCATCGCGAGCAGGCTCGCTCCCACAGTGGATTGGTGTTGTTCACAGAACTTGTGATCCACACCCTACCCTGTGGGAGCGAGCCTGCTCGCGATGGCGTCATCCCTGACGCTGAAGGCTTAAGGGTATTTACGCTTATCCGGCGCCGGCGGGAAGTACTGGTACAGCCAGGTCTCGCTCAAGGTCCGGTCCTTGGTGCGCAGGAACAGGCGCATCTCCACCGGGTCCACGCGGTCGTCGGTCGGGTACCAGTCGAAGGTGATGCGGTAACCCTTGATCGCGTCCAGCACCAGCACGTTGAAGTCCTTCACCTCGCCGTGGGAGCAGGTCACGACCGGTTCGATACCGGTGCCGGGGGGAAGCTGGTCGAGACCGCCGCCGTTGAAGTCCACGGCAAAGCGTCGCGCCCAGACGGTGGGGTAGTGCTCGCCCGGTGCCCAGCCTTCGATGAAACCGCCCATGCCTGAACGGGTCGCGTTGACCTGGGCCAGCTCGGTGCTCACCGGTGGCAAGGCGCTCCAGTAGAGCTTGTAGCCGTAGTTCAACGACTCGCCGGCAGCGACCGGCTTTTTCGGCGTCCAGAATGCGACGATGTTGTCCAGGGTTTCACCGGTGGTAGGAATCTCCAGCAGATCCACCGAGCCTTCGCCCCAGGCCGTTGTCGGTTCGACCCACAGGCTTGGGCGCTTGCTGTACCAGTCCACGGTGTCCTGGTAGCTGGCGAAGTCGTGGTCGGTCTGCACCAGGCCGAAGCCTTTGGGGTTGTTGTCGGCGAAGGCGTTGAACTGCAGGGTGGCGGGGTTGTTCAGCGGGCGACAGACCCATTCGCCATTGCCGCGCCACATCGCCAGGCGGTCGGAATCGTGAATTTGCGGGTGGATGGTGTCGCACATGCGCCGCTCAACGGTGCCGCAGCTGAACATGCTGGTCATCGGTGCGATGCCCAGTTGCTCGATGGCGGTACGCGCATTGATGTGCGCATCGATCTCCATCACGACACGGGTGGGCTGGCAATCGATGTCAAAGCGATAGGCACCGGTGGCGCTGGGGGAGTCGAGCAGGGCGTAGACCACGAAACGGGTGCTGTTCTTGTCCGGGATTTCGAACCAGAACTTGGTGAAGTCCGGAAACTCCTCACGCTTCTTGGCGTACGTGTCGATGGCCAGGCCCCGGGCCGACAACCCGTACTGGCCGGTGTTGTCCACGGCGCGGAAATAACTGGCTCCCAGAAACGAAACGATATCGTGCCGGTCCAGCTCCGGCGCCTTGAACACCCTGAAGCCTGAGAAGCCCAGGTCACCGGTCAACTGCGAAGTGTTGACCGTGGTTTTCTCATAGTTGAACAACTCCGGGCGGAAGTGCACTTCACGGGCCATGCGGGTCTTGGCGTCGACACTGTACATGCGCACCGGTTGCTTGAAGCCCATGCCGACGTGGAAAAACTGCACGTCCAGCTGACCGTCCAGCTCATTCCATAGCGAGTGGTTGGCGTCATAGCGGATGGCGTTGAATTGCAACGGGGACATCATCGCCAGTGTCGGCGGCAAGACTTGCTTGGTGTCGACGTAACGGCTCTTGGCCAGTTCCCGGGCCTGTTCTTTCAAACCATTGAAATCGAAAGGACGTGCCTCGCCGTCGGCGGTCCGGTCAGCAGCCCAGGCGCGTGCGGCCATGAGTCCTGAGGCCGAAAGCCCGGTGTAGGCAGCGAAAGCCATGGAGGCCTTGAGCAGATTCCTGCGGTGCATAAATACAACCTTTCTGGAGACAATCCCGAGCCTTTCCTGGCAACAGAGACTGGTAAAGAAGTTCGGACATGCCTTTGGCCAAACGCGACAGACGTTAGAACAGATGCCTGAGAGCTGGATCGGTTCACCGAGGCGCAAAATCATAGGGGATACGCAGGTCGGGCGAGAGAAGAAAGCGTGATTTGGTTAAATTTCCTTACAGATATTTCCTTTTTTATCGGCTAACTCTGCTTTTTTTGACTAATTACTCTAAAACTCTCTTTCCACGGCGTGAATCATCCCTATCCTTTAGCGTGATAGACGTTGAACCGCGGATTCAGCAGGCGTTATCAGGTCAATTCGACGTACCAGAAGGACATGGCTCAATGACAAAAATACAGGGCATCACCCAATTGCTGGGGATCCTTCCATGCTTGACGAACGCGCGCAGGACACGGCCGCTCAGCATGGACGAATTAAGGCTGGTGGAACGCTATCGGGAGCTGTCGGAAAACGACCGGATCGCCATGCGTTGCCTGATGGATGCAATGCGCAGTGTTTCGAGGTTTTGAATAGTTGCGGATCAGCGGCGGTTGCACCCCCAGGCATGAAGTATTACTTTTCAGGCAAAGGTAATACTTCAAAGGAGAACATTGTGTCGACAACGATGACGAGCAAGGGGCAGGTCACCATTCCTAAGCCAATTCGCGATGCGCTGCATTTGATTCCGGGTTGTGCAATCGAGTTTAGTGTCAACGCGCAGGGTGAGGTGGTGCTCCATGCCGGTAAACCCCAAGCAGCGAAGAAAACAGTCCATGATCGTTTCGAGGCTGCCCGTGGTAAGGCGGATATCAAATGGCGCACGGATGAGCTGATGGCGCTCTTGCGTGGTGAAGATTAATGATACTGGTCGACACCAACGTTTTGATTGATGTCCTGGAAAACGATCCCGTTTGGGCTGATTGGTCTATCCAGCAACTGCGGGCCCAATCGCAAGCCCATGACCTTGTCATCAACCCGATTATCTATGCCGAACTGTCTCAGACTTTTTCCACCTTTGAAGCGTTGGATGAGGTTGTTGCTGAGCTCGGGCTGCTGATGCAGGAAGTACCTCGACCGGCATTGTTCCTCGCAGGGAAGGCTTTTGTGCGTTACCGAAAGGTAGGGGGCGGAAAAAATAACGTGCTGGCCGATTTTTTTATCGGCGCCCATGCTGCTGTGAATGGCCTGCCCTTGCTCACCCGCGATGCCAAACGTTACCGAAGCTATTTTCCTTCAGTGGCGTTGCTAGTGCCGTCATGACACTTGAACCGCCACGACCAGACTCTGCCGTCCGGCCATGGTAGTCGTTCTTTGGCTCAATGCTTGAACATCACATGCCGCACCACCGTGTAGTCCTCCAGCCCATACATCGACATGTCCTTGCCATAACCAGAACGTTTCTGACCGCCATGGGGCATTTCGCTGACAAGCATGAAGTGGGTATTGACCCAGGTGCAGCCATATTGCAGGCGTGCCGCGAGGCGATGGGCGCGGCCGATGTCGGCGGTCCAGACTGAAGACGCCAGGCCGTAGTCCGAGTCGTTGGCCCAGGCCAGCACCTGCGCTTCGTCGATGAACGGCGTGACGGACACCACCGGCCCGAAAACCTCGCGGCGCACGATTTCGTCGTCCTGCTGGGCGTCGGCCAACACCGTTGGTTCAAAGAAGAATCCGTTGCCGTCCACGGCCTTGCCACCGGTAATCAGGCGAATATGCGATTGGGCGATGGCCCGTTCGACAAAGCCGGCCACGCGGTCGCGGTGCTGGGCAGTGATCAGCGGACCCATCTCGGTGTCCGGGGCGGTTTGCAGGCCGTACTTGATGCTGGCCACCGCCGCGCCGAGTTTCTCGACGAACCGGTCATAGATGCCTTGTTGGGCGTAAATGCGGCAGGCAGCGGTGCAATCCTGGCCGGCATTGTAGAAGCCGAAGGTGCGGATGCCTTCCACGGCCGCGTCAATGTCGGCATCGTCGAAAATGATCACCGGGGCCTTGCCGCCCAGTTCCATGTGAGTGCGTTTGACGCTGTCGGCCGTGCTGGAAATGATGTTCGCGCCCGTGGCGATGGAGCCGGTCAGTGACACCATGCGCACTTTTGCGTGAGTGACCAACGGTTGGCCGACGGTCTGCCCACGCCCGAACACCACGTTCAGTACGCCAGCGGGGAAAATATCCGAAGCCAGTTCCGCCAGGCGCAACGCTGTCAGCGGGGTCTGCTCCGAGGGTTTGAGCACCACGGTATTACCGGCGGCCAGGGCCGGGGCGATTTTCCAGGCGACCATCATCAGCGGGTAATTCCACGGCGCGATGGAGGCGATCACGCCCACCGGGTCGCGGCGGGTCATCGACGTGTGCCCCGGCAGGTATTCGCCACCCGCCGAGCCGCTCATGCACCGGCTGGCGCCGGCAAAGAAACGGAACACGTCGGCAATGGCCGGAATCTCGTCGTTGAGCACGGCGTTCAAGGGCTTGCCGCAGTTGTCCGATTCCAGCTTCGCCAGTTCTTCACCGTGGGCTTCGATGGCATCGGCCAGCCTGAGCAGCAGCACAGACCTATCCTTGGGCGGAACCTGAGACCAGTTTTCGAAGGCATTGTCGGCCGCGCGCACGGCGGCATCGACCTGGGCTTCACTGGCTTCGTTGATTTCCACCAGCACCCGCCCCAGCGCGGGGTTGAACACGGCCTGGCCGGGCCCGTCGCCGTTCACCAGTTGGCCATTGATCAGCAGTTTGGTTTGCATGTCCAATCCCTCGTCAAAGCTGTTTTGCGGCGGTTTTTCAGTTGATTCGAGTCTATATCGTTTTATCGGGTTCGCCGCAGCCACATGAAAATCGGCAAGCAACATCTCGAAGCACTCTCACCGACAGGCGCGGGCACTTTCGAACTAGGCTGATTGCCTTAATGATCCGGTTACCCGAATGCGTGGAGGCAGCAAATGAACACCCGTGGATTGCTCGATCAGCTTCTCAAGTCCGGTCAGGAAATGTTGCAGAACAAGGCTGGCGGTGCCCAAGGCAAGTCATCCGGCGGCCTGGGCGGTTTGCTCGGCGGTGGTGCTGGCAATTTGGGCGGGATGCTCTCCGGCGCGGGTGGCGGGGCGCTGGCCGCCGGCGCCATGGGCCTGTTGCTGGGCAACAAGAAGGCTCGCCAGTTTGGCGGCAAGGCCCTGACCTACGGTGGTCTGGCGGCATTGGGCGTGATTGCCTACAAGGCCTATGGCAATTGGCAAGCCCAGCAGGGCAGTGCGCCGAAAACTGAACCGCAGACACTGGATCGTCTCCCCCCGGCCCAGGTCGAGCAGCACAGCCAGGCAATCCTCACGGCCCTGGTGGCCGCGGCCAAGGCCGATGGCCACGTCGACGAGCGTGAAAAGCAGTTGATCGAAGGCGAATTCACCAAGCTCGACAACGATCAGGAACTGCAACACTGGCTGCACGCCGAGCTAAACAAACCCCTGGACCCCACCGACGTCGCCCGGGCCGCCAGCACGCCGGAAATGGCCGCCGAGATGTACATCGCCAGCGTGATGCTGGTGGATGAGGAAAACTTCATGGAGAAATCCTACCTCGATGAACTGGCGCGCCAGCTCAAACTGGAGCCGGGCTTGAAGACCGAGCTGGAGAAGCAGGTACGTCAGGCGTCTCTTTGAGTCAGGCCTGACCCCAGGGGAACCATCCTCCCTTGTGGGAGCGAGCCTGCTCGCGATAGCGGTATGTCAGTCGACACTATTATTGACTGATGCACCGCAATCGCGAGCAGGCTCGCTCCCACCTAGCTTTTGCATCGACTGCCGTATCGATTGAGCTGTTTGAACAATTGGGCGAATCGCCAAACTCTTCCCGCGCCATACAGACGCCACACCGCCCTCGGCTATACTCCCCAGCATTTCAAATGCCTGAGGTTTCTCTGTGAAGAACTGGACGTTGCGCCAACGCATCCTGGCGAGTTTTGCGGTGATCATCGCCATCATGCTACTGATGGTGGTCGTCACGTATTCGCGGTTGTTGAAGATCGAGGCCAGTGAAGAAAAAGTGCGCGTCTACGCGGTGCCGGGGGTGTATTACAGTTCCATGATTCGCGGTGGCTGGGTCGACAGCTACGTCAAGACCCAGCAGATCGTCGGCCTCTCGGGGCAGAGGGAAATCACTGCCGAGGACAAGGCGCTCTACCAGGGTTACGAGCAGCATCTGCGCGAGGAAATCCAGCACTATCAAAAGCTGATCCAGGACCCTGCCGACCAAGTCTCCTTCGACGAATTCGAGGTCAATCATCAGGACTTCAACAAGGCCCTGGCGAAGGTTCTGGACCTGTATGAACGCAAGGATTATGACGGGGCACAGCTGGCGCTGGAGAAGGAGCTGACCCCGGCATGGCTCGACGGTCGCGGGCATTTGAACCAGATCATCGAACGCAACCGGGAGCTGGCGGAAAAAGCTGCCCTGACCATCAGTCAGTCGGTGAGCGCCGCTGAGGTTGCCATGGGGTTGTCGTTTCTCGTGGCGGTGCTCATTGCCATGCTCTGCGGCCTGTTGTTGATGCGTGCGATCATGGCGCCGATGAATCGCATTGTGGAAATCCTCGGCGTCATGCGCAGCGGCGACCTGAGCGGACGCCTGAACCTGGCGCGCAAAGACGAGTTCGGGGCCGTGGAAACCGGCTTCAACGACATGATGGCCGAGCTGACCTCGCTGGTCTCCCAGGCCCAGCGTTCTTCGGTGCAGGTCACCACCTCGGTGACCGAGATCGCTGCCACTTCCCGCGAGCAACAGGCCACCGCCACGGAAACCGCCGCTACCACGACGGAGATCGGCGCGACCTCTCGAGAAATCGCCGCCACGTCCCGGGATCTGGTGCGCACCATGACCGAAGTTTCCAGTGCTGCCGATCAGGCCTCGGTGGCGGCCGGTTCCGGCCAGCAAGGCCTGGCGCGCATGGAAGAAACCATGCACTCGGTGATGGGCGCCGCGGATCTGGTGAATGCCAAGTTGGCGATCCTCAACGAGAAGGCCGGCAACATCAACCAGGTGGTGGTGACCATCGTCAAGGTGGCCGACCAGACCAACCTGTTGTCCCTCAATGCCGCCATCGAGGCCGAGAAGGCGGGTGAGTACGGTCGGGGTTTTGCCGTGGTCGCCACTGAGGTGCGGCGCCTGGCGGATCAGACGGCCGTGGCAACCTACGACATCGAGCAGATGGTGCGCGAAATCCAGTCCGCCGTATCCGCTGGCGTGATGGGCATGGACAAGTTCTCCGAAGAAGTGCGCCGTGGCATGGCCGAGGTGCAGCAGATCGGCGAGCAACTGTCGCAGATCATCCATCAGGTGCAGGCGCTGGCGCCGCGGGTGTTGATGGTCAACGAAGGCATGCAAGCCCAGGCCACCGGCGCTGAGCAGATCAACCACGCCCTGGTGCAACTGGGCGATGCCAGCAGTCAGACGGTGGAGTCGCTGCGCCAGGCCAGTTCCGCCATCGATGAACTGAGCCAGGTGGCCGTGGGGCTGCGCAGCGGCGTCTCGCGTTTCAAAGTCTGATGAGCGAGTTCGAGGCCAGACGTGGCGCCGTGCCGGCGGCCCGTCAGTCGTTGTTCCTGGTGTTTTGCATCGGCAACGAACGCTACGCCCTGCAAGCCATCGATGTGGTGGAAGTGCTGCCGCGCCTGCCCCTCAAGCCGATTGCCCGGGCACCGTCCTGGGTGGCGGGCGTGTTTGCCTGGCGCGGCGCGGTGGTGCCCGTGATCGATCTGTGCAGGCTGACCTTCGGTCAGAGCGCCCAGGCGCGTACCAGTACGCGGCTGGTGCTGGTGCATTACCGCCCCGACGCGCAGCAGGCGGGGCAGGTTCTGGGGCTGATTCTGGAACAAGCCACCGACACCCTGCGTTGCGATCCGGCGGATTTCCGACCCTATGGCTTGGATAATCCACAGGCGCCGTATCTGGGTCCGGTGCGCGAAGACGCGCAAGGCCTGTTGCAATGGGTGCGGGTCAATGACCTGCTCGACGAGTCGGTCCGTGCCGTGCTGTTTCCCACGCCGCCCTTGAGCTTCGATGATCTCGAGGGTCGGCCATGAGCAACGACCAGCGGTTTTTCGATTTTCTCAAGGAGCGCATCGGCCTGGATGTCACCTCCGTCGGCACCGCCATCATTGAGCGGGCCGTGCGCCAGCGCATCATTGCCGTGCCTGGGCGAGCCGCAGAGGAGTACTGGCAGTGCCTGCAACATTCGGCCCAGGAGCAACAGGCGCTGATCGAAGCGGTGATTGTCCCGGAGACTTGGTTCTTCCGTTATCCCGAGTCCTTCGCCACCCTCGCCAGGCTGGCCATCAAGCGCTTGGCCGAGATCAAGCACCTGCGCGCGCTGCGCATTCTCAGCTTGCCGTGCTCCACCGGCGAAGAGCCTTACTCCATCGCCATGGCCTTGCTCGACGCGGGCCTGGGGCCGCATCAGTTCAAGGTGGACGCGCTGGACGTCAGTCCGCTGTCGATAGAGCGTGCCAGGCAAGCGCGTTATGGCAGAAACTCTTTCCGTGGCGCCGGCCTTGGTTTTCGCGAGCGACATTTCAACGCCGAGGCAGAGGGTTATCGCCTCAGCGAGCGGGTGAGTGAACAGGTACGTCTGCAAGTGGGCAACCTGCTGGATCCGACCTTGCTGGTGAATGAGGCCCCTTACGACTTTGTGTTCTGCCGCAACCTGCTGATCTATTTCGACCAGCCAACCCAGCAGCAGGTGTTCGAGGTGCTCAAGCGCCTGACCCATCAGGACGGCGTGCTGTTTATTGGTCCCGCCGAGGGCAGTTTGCTGGGGCGGTTGGGCATGCGTTCGATCGGGATTGCCCAGTCTTTCGCTTTCAGTCGCCAAGGCGCCCCGGAGCCACAACCGCTCCCCGCGTTGATGTCGACTCCGCTGCCGGCCCCGCTGCCGCTTGGTCAGGTCGCGTCTCGCGTCATCCCTCCAGTGGTCCGGCCCCGGCCGTTCGCAGCAAGGGTAACCCCGATCACTGAGCCGAAAAACAGCGACGCCGCTACCTTGCTGGCCAATATCGCCGCGCTGGCCAATGCTGGCAAAAGCGCCGAAGCCCGTGCTGCCTGCCAGCAATACTTGAGCAGTCATGCGCCGGCGGCCCAAGTGTTCTACTGGCTGGGACTGCTCAGTGACATGGCCGGTAGCGCACTGGAGGCCCAGGGTTTTTATCGCAAGGCGCTCTATCTTGAACCGCAACACGCCGAGGCCCTGGTGCATCTGGCGGCGCTGCTGGCTTCCCAGGGAGACGCGGCCGGTGCCCGTCGATTGCAGGACCGCGCCGCTCGTAGCGGGCGCATGGCTGACAGTGAGCGTAAACAATGAGTGGTTCGGCTAATGACAAACTGACCCATGACGATGCCCAGGCCATCGACGACTGCTGGAATCGCATCGGGGTGCATGGCGATAAATCCTGTCCATTGCTGGCCGAGCATATTCACTGCCGCAACTGCTCGGTGTATTCGGCGGCGGCCACCCGCTTGCTCGACCGCTACACTTTGCAGCGCGACGACCGGGATCTGACCCTCGCGCCGCTGGACAGCGATATCGTCACCCGATCGCTGTTGATGTTCCGACTGGGCGAAGAGTGGCTGGGCCTGACCACCCGCAGTCTGGTGGAAGTGGCGCCGTTGCAGCCGATTCATTCGCTGCCCCACCAGCGTTCGCGGGCCTTGTTGGGCGTGGCGAATGTGCGCGGGGCCCTGGTGGCCTGCCTCTCGCTGGTGGACCTTTTGGACCTGGAGCCCGGCGGGGCGGTGGTTGCCGGTGCACGGGTCATGCCGCGCATGTTGATCGTCGCGGCCCAGGGCGGTCCGGTGGTGGTGCCGGTGGACGAGGTGGACGGCATTCACGCCATCGATGAACGCGTCCTGAGTGCAGCCTCGCAATCGGCGGCCAAGTACACCCGTGGCGTATTGAAGTTCAAGGGCCGCAGCCTGCGCTGGCTGGACGAAGAACAGTTGTTGTCCGCCATGACCCGGAGCCTGTCATGACCCCTGATCAAATGCGTGACGCCTCGTTGCTGGAGTTGTTCAGCCTGGAAGCCGAAGCCCAGACTCAGGTGCTCAGCGCCGGCCTGCTGGCCCTGGAACGCGACCCGACCCAGGCCGATTATCTTGAGTCGTGCATGCGCGCGGCCCATTCCCTCAAGGGCGCGGCGCGAATCGTTGGGGTGAACGCCGGGGTCAGCGTGGCGCACGTCATGGAGGATTGCCTGGTCAGCGCCCAGGAGCGCCGCCTGGTCCTGCGCGCCGAGCATATCGATGCCTTGCTGCAAGGCACCGACCTGTTGACGCGAATTGCCACGCCTGGCAACAGCATCGCGGCCCAGGACGTCGATGCGTATGTGGCGTTGATGGGGCAACTGCTCGATCCCGCCGCTGCGCAGACGCCTGTCGTGCCACCGCGAATCGAGATGCAAGCCGAGGCCTTACGCGTTGAGCCGGCCGAGGCAGAACCGCTGGTGTCAACGGAAGCGGTCCCCAAGGGGAAACGGGTCACCGAAGGGGGCGAGCGGGTGTTGCGGGTCACCGCCGAGCGCCTCAATAGCCTGTTGGACCTGTCCAGTAAATCCTTGGTGGAAACCCAGCGCCTCAAGCCCTGGCTAGCGACGATGCAACGGCTCAAACGCCAGCAGAGCAACGGCTTGCGGGCCTTGGAAGAGCTGAATGTGCACCTCAAGGAACACGCGTTGAGCTTGCAGGCCGAGGAAGCGCTCAACGACGCCCGCCGTTTGCTGGCCGAAACCCAGCAACTGTTGGCGCAGAAAACCGCAGAGATGGATGAGTTCGCCTGGCAGGCCGGTCAGCGAGCACAGGTGTTGTACGACACGGCGCTGGCCTGTCGCATGCGACCGTTTGCCGATGTGTTATCCGGCCAGGCCCGCATGGTCCGAGACCTGGGCCGCAGCCTGGGCAAGCAGGTGCGCCTGGAGATTGAGGGCGATAAAACCCAGGTCGACCGCGACGTGCTGGAAAGGCTCGAAGCACCGCTGACCCATCTGCTGCGCAACGCCGTGGACCATGGCATCGAATCCCCGGAGCAACGGGTGCTCGCCGGCAAGCCCGCCGAAGGTTTGATCCGCTTGCGCGCGTCCCATCAGGCGGGCCTGCTGGTGCTGGAACTGGCGGACGACGGCGCCGGTGTGGACCTGGAGCGGGTGCGGCGCAGCGTCGTCGAACGAGGGCTTTCCCCTGAGCAGACCGCCGCCAACTTGAGCGAAGAGGAACTGCTGACGTTCCTGTTCCTGCCCGGCTTCAGCCTGCGCGACACCGTCACTGAAGTGTCCGGGCGCGGCGTCGGCCTGGACGCCGTCCAGCATATGGTCCGGCAACTGCGCGGCGCGGTGGTGCTGGAGCAGACGGCGGGTGAGGGCAGCCGCTTCCATCTTGAGGTGCCGCTGACACTCTCGGTGGTGCGCAGTCTGGTGGTGGAAGTCGGCGGTGAAGCCTACGCCTTTCCCCTGGCTCACATCGAGCGCATGTGCGACCTCGCTCCTGAGGACATTGTGCAGGTCGAAGGGCGCCAGCACTTCTGGCACGAAGGGCGGCATGTCGGACTGGTCGCGGCCAGTCAGTTGCTCAATCGCCCGGCATCACAGAACAACAACCAGGCGCTCAAGGTCGTGGTGATCCGTGAGCGCGAGGCAATCTACGGCGTGGCGGTCGAACGCTTCATTGGCGAGCGCACGCTGGTGGTCCTGCCCCTGGACGAACGCCTGGGCAAGATCCAGGACATCTCCGCCGGGGCCTTGCTGGACGATGGTTCGGTGGTGCTGATCGTCGATGTCGAAGACCTGCTGCGCTCGGTGGACAAGTTGCTCGACACCGGGCGCCTGGAACGCATCGCCCGCCAGAACCAGACGCAGACACCGCGTAAGCGGATCCTGGTGGTGGACGACTCCCTGACCGTGCGCGAGCTGCAACGCAAGCTGTTGCTCAATCGCGGCTATGACGTGGCGGTGGCCGTGGACGGCATGGACGGCTGGAACGCGCTGCGAGCGGAGGATTTCGACCTGCTGATCACCGACATCGACATGCCGCGCATGGACGGCATCGAGTTGGTGTCGCTGTTGCGGCGCGATAACCGTCTGCAGTCGCTGCCGGTGATGGTGGTGTCCTACAAGGATCGTGAAGAAGATCGTCGCCGTGGCCTGGACGCCGGCGCTGACTATTATCTAGCCAAGGCCAGTTTCCATGACGACGCCCTGCTCGATGCCGTCGTCGAATTGATCGGAGGAGCACGCGCTTGAAGATCGCCATCGTCAATGACATGCCCCTGGCGGTCGAAGCCCTACGCCGTGCCCTGGCCTTCGAGCCGGCGCACCAGTTGGTCTGGGTGGCCGCCAACGGTGCCGAGGCGGTCCAGCGTTGCGCCGAATACACCCCGGACCTGATTCTGATGGACCTGCTCATGCCCATCATGGATGGCGTGGAGGCGACCCGGCGAATCATGGCCGAAACCCCGTGCGCCATTGTGATTGTCACCGGTGACAGCCAGCAGAACGTTCACCGGGTGTTCGAAGCCATGGGGTATGGCGCGCTGGATGTGGTTGATACCCCCACCTTGGGGGTCGGCAACCCCGCGGACGCGGCGGCACCGCTGTTGCGCAAGATCACCAACATCGGCTGGCTGATCGGTGAGCGCAATCACCGTGAACGCGCGGCACCGGCTGCGCAGCGTGTTTCGTTGTCACGCAACAGCCTGGTTGCCATCGGATCGTCGGCGGGTGGGCCGGCGGCGCTGGAGATCCTGCTCAAGGGCCTGCCACGGCATTTCGCCCCGGCCATTGTGCTGGTCCAGCATGTGGACGAGGTGTTTGCCGCAGGCATGGCGCAATGGCTCAGTAGTGCGTCAGGCCACAAGGTCCGCCTGGCCCGGCACGGCGAGCCGCCGCAAAGCGGTACGGTGCTGCTGGCCGGCACCAACCACCATTTGCGCCTGTTGAAAAACGGCACCCTGGCCTACACCGCCGAGCCGGTCAACGAGATCTACCGACCCTCCATCGACGTGTTTTTCGAGAGCGTCGCCCACTTCTGGAATGGTGACGCGGTGGGCGTGTTGCTCACTGGCATGGGCCGCGACGGCGCCCAAGGGCTTAAACTCATGCGCCAGCAGGGCTATCTGACCATCGCCCAGGACCAGCAGAGCAGCGCGGTGTACGGCATGCCCAAAGCGGCTGCGGCCATCGACGCGGCTGCGCAGATTCTTGCGCTGGACCAGATAGCGCCACGGTTGGCGGAGATTTTTACCCCATGAAGAACCCCGGCAACCTTGTCCACAGCCGTATTCAGGTGAGCTCCCATGAATGATTTACAACTCGACGATTTCAAGCGCGATGAGAATGCCGCCATGGTCTTGCTCGTCGACGACCAGGCGATGATCGGCGAGGCGGTGCGGCGCGGGCTGTCAAAGGAAGATAACATCGACTTCCATTTCTGCGCCGACCCACACCAGGCCATCGCCCAGGCGGTGCGCATCAAACCAACGGTGATTCTCCAGGACTTGGTGATGCCCGGTCTTGACGGCCTGAGTCTGGTGCGCGAATACCGTAACCATCCGGCGACCCGGGATATTCCGATCATTGTCCTGTCCACCAAGGAGGACCCGCTGGTCAAAAGCGCGGCGTTCGCCGCCGGGGCCAACGATTACCTGGTCAAGTTGCCGGACAACATCGAACTGGTGGCGCGCATTCGCTATCACTCGCGGTCCTACATGATGCTGCTGCAGCGCGATGCGGCCTATCGCGCCCTGCGGGTCAGCCAGCAGCAATTGCTCGACACCAATCTGGTGCTGCAGCGACTGATGAATTCCGACGGCCTGACCGGGCTGTCCAACCGCCGGCACTTCGATGAATACCTGGAGCTGGAGTGGAGAAGGGCGCTGCGGGACCAGTCCCAGCTATCGCTGTTGATGATCGACGTGGATTACTTCAAGTCCTTCAACGACAATTTCGGCCATTTGGAGGGGGACGAAGCCCTGCGCAAGGTCGCCACGGCGATCCGTGATGCGTGCAGTCGTCCGTCCGACCTGCCGGCCCGTTACGGCGGCGAGGAGTTCGCCCTGGTACTGCCCGGCACCTCGCCTGGCGGTGCCCGATTGATGGCCGAAAAGCTGCGCCAGAGCGTCGTGGCCCTGAACATCCCCCACATCACACCTCATGAGGGGGCGAACCTGACTATCAGCGTTGGCGTCTCGACCTTCACGCCCCAGCAAGGTGGCGATTGCCGCCAGCTGATTTCGGCGGCGGACAAGGGGTTGTACATGGCCAAGCACAATGGGCGTAATCGGGTGGGGATCGAATAATACAGCGGGGCGAGGTGGCATTTGTGGCGAGGGAGCTTGCTCCCGCTGGGGCGCGAAGCGGCCCTGAAATCAGGCAACTCGGTGGATCAGGTTGATTGAGTGGCCTTTGAGAGGGGGCTGCTGCGCAGCCCAGCGGGAGCAAGCTCCCTCGCCACGGGGCTTGTGGTAGACAATCCTTGATTATCATTACCCCTAAAGCCGCCAGGCGGGCTGCCGCTGGCGCTTGATTACGTTATACTCGCCGGCTTTCAAAAGTTCGCCAACGAGTGCTGCCCGCCATGGAAATCAACCCGATCCTGAACACCATCAAGGACCTGTCCGAGCGCTCCGAAACTATTCGGGGGTATCTTTGACTACGATCAAAAGCATGAGCGTCTGACCGAAGTCAATCGCGAGCTTGAAGATCCGAATGTCTGGAACAACCCGTCGTATGCCCAGGAGCTGGGCCGCGAGCGTGCCGCGCTGGCGCAGATCGTCGAGACCCTGGATGAAATGTCCAGCGGCCTGGCCGACTGCCGCGACCTGTTGGACATGGCTGTCGAAGAAAACGATGAAGGCGCCGTCGGTGATGTCGTCGCCGAGCTGACACGCCTCGAGGAGGCGTTGGCCAAGCTGGAATTCCGGCGCATGTTCAGTGGCGAGATGGATGCCAACAACGCCTACCTGGACATCCAGGCCGGTTCCGGCGGCACCGAAGCCCAGGACTGGGCCAACATCCTGCTGCGCATGTACCTGCGCTGGGCCGACAAACGCGGCTTCGACGCGACCATCATGGAACTGTCGGCCGGTGAAGTCGCCGGGATCAAGGGTGCCACCGTGCACATCAAGGGCGAATACGCCTTTGGCTGGCTGCGTACCGAAATCGGCGTGCATCGCCTGGTGCGCAAAAGTCCGTTCGACTCCGGTAACCGTCGCCACACGTCGTTCTCGGCAGTGTTTGTCTCGCCGGAAATCGATGACAACATCGAAATCGACATCAACCCGTCCGACCTGCGCATCGACACCTACCGTTCCTCCGGGGCCGGTGGTCAGCACGTTAACACCACGGATTCGGCCGTACGGATTACCCACGTACCGACCAACACCGTGGTCAGTTGCCAGAACGAACGCTCCCAGCACGCGAACAAGGACACCGCGATGAAAATGCTGCGGGCCCGTTTGTACGAGCAGGAAGTGCAGAAGCGCAACGCGGCGTCCCAGGCCCTGGAAGACACCAAGTCGGACATCGGCTGGGGTCACCAGATCCGTTCGTATGTACTTGACGCCTCGCGGATCAAGGACCTGCGCACCAGCATCGAACGCAGCGACTGCGACAAGGTGCTCGACGGCGATATCGACGAATACCTGATCGCCAGCCTCAAACAAGGGCTGTAACGCGACACCCATGCGGCGGGCAGGCACGCTTCCACCCAGGAGCGAGGCCTGGCCGCAAACTCCGGCCCGGGGCCGGGGGCAACGAACCTGTGATGGAAACCTTAAAGACATGAGCGACCTAGAACTCGACCCGCAAGCCCTGCAACAGGAAGAAAACTCCCTGATCGCCCTGCGCAAGGAAAAGCTTGCTGCCGAGCGCGCCAAGGGCCAGGCCTTCCCCAACGACTTCCGCCGCGACGCGTACTGCGACGTTCTGCAGAAGAAGTACGCGGACAAGACCAAGGAAGAGCTGGCCGAGGCCGCGATTCCCGTCAAGGTTGCCGGTCGTATCATGCTCAACCGTGGTTCGTTCATGGTGATCCAGGACATGACCGGGCGCATCCAGGTCTACGTCAACCGCAAGACCCTGCCGGAAGAAACCCTGGCCGCCGTCAAAACCTGGGACCTGGGCGACATCATTGCCGCTGAAGGCACCCTGGCCCGTTCCGGCAAGGGCGACCTGTACGTCGAAATGACCAGTGTGCGCCTGCTGACCAAGTCCCTGCGCCCACTGCCGGACAAGCACCACGGCCTGACGGACACCGAGCAACGCTATCGCCAGCGCTACGTCGACCTGATCGTCAACGAAGAGGTACGCCAGACCTTCCGCGTGCGCTCGCAGGTCATCGCCCATATCCGCAGCTTCCTGATGAAGCGTGACTTCCTCGAAGTCGAAACACCGATGCTGCAGACCATCCCCGGCGGTGCGGCGGCCAAGCCGTTCGAAACCCACCACAACGCCCTGGACATGGAAATGTTCCTGCGTATCGCGCCGGAGCTGTACCTCAAGCGCCTGGTTGTGGGTGGCTTCGAGAAGGTCTTCGAGATCAACCGCAACTTCCGTAACGAAGGCGTTTCGACCCGGCACAACCCCGAGTTCACCATGCTCGAGTTCTACCAGGCCTACGCCGACTACGAAGACAACATGGACCTGACCGAGGAGCTGTTCCGCGAGTTGGCGCAGTTGGTGCTCGGCACCACCGACGTGCCGTACGGCGACAAGGTGTTCCATTTCGGCGAACCGTTCGTGCGCCTGTCGGTGTTCGACTCGATCCTCAAGTACAACCCGGACATCACCGCGGCCGATCTGCAGGACATCGAAAAGGCCCGTGCCATCGCCAAGAAAGCCGGCGCCAAGGTGCTCGGCTTCGAGGGTCTGGGCAAGCTGCAAGTGATGATTTTCGAAGAGTTGGTCGAGCACAAGCTGGAGCAGCCGCATTTCATCACCCAGTACCCGTTCGAAGTGTCGCCGCTGGCCCGTCGCAACGACGAGAACCCAAGCGTGACCGACCGTTTCGAGCTGTTCATCGGTGGCCGTGAAATCGCCAACGCCTACTCCGAGCTCAATGACGCCGAAGATCAGGCAGAGCGTTTCATGGCCCAGGTGGCCGACAAGGACGCCGGCGACGACGAGGCCATGCACTACGATGCCGACTTCGTTCGCGCCCTTGAGTACGGCATGCCGCCGACGGCCGGCGAAGGCATCGGCATCGATCGCCTGGTGATGTTGCTGACCAACTCTCCGTCGATCCGGGATGTCATTCTTTTCCCGCACATGCGGCCCCAAGCGTAAGTGTTTCAATTAAAAAGCCGCCTCGAACAGGCGGCTTTTTATTGCCTGTCTGGTACAAACGTATCAATTGGTTACTTTTGAAATAGCGAGGAAAGACCTGTCGTGAATCGTGCAATGGCTCCAGAAGGTGCGGCGGGCGTCGCCACTGCTGTCGCTGAAAGTGTTCAGTACCAGGGTCGCAAGGCCAGCCGGCAGGGCAGTGAACAGCGTCGCCAGGAGATTCTCGACGCGGCCATGCGGATTGTGGTGCGCGATGGTGTGCGGGCGGTACGCCACCGCGCCGTGGCCGCCGAAGCGGGTGTGCCGCTGTCGGCCACGACGTATTACTTCAAGGACATCGATGACCTGCTGACCGATACCTTCGCCCAGTACGTGGAGCGCAGCGCGGCGTTCATGGCCAAGCTGTGGACCAACAATGAAGGCCTGCTGCGGGAGATGGTTGCCTACGGAGACGGCAGCGCCGAATCCCGCTCGCAACTGGCGGATGACATCGCCCGGATGACCGCCGACTACGTGCAGCATCAATTGCACAGCCGGCGCGAATACCTGATGGCGGAACAGGCTTTTCGCCAGGAAGCGCTGCTCAACCCGCGCCTGGCGGAGCTGGTGCGCTCCCACCAGCAGATCCTGTTGCACGGCACTTGTCAGTTTTTCCAGGTTTTGGGCTCGCGCGAACCCCAGCAGGATGCCAAAGTGTTGACGGCGATTATCGGACGGATGGAATATCAAGGCTTGCTCAATGGCGCCGAGCCGGTAGCGGCAGAAGAAATGCTCGGCATCCTGACCCGCTACATGCATCTGGTATTGGCGTCGGTGTAACCTTGGTGGAACACGCATTTGTGGCGAGGGGATTTATCCCCGTTGGGGCGTGCAGCGGCCCTACAACCAGACAACTCAGCGTGCCAGGCAAATTGAGTTGACAGCCTTTGGGTCTGCTGCGCAGCCCAGCGGGGATAAATCCCCTCGCCACATTTGCATAGGGAGTTCAAATGAAAGCCTGGCGTGCCGTTGTAATGGCCGTGTCGTTGCTGCTGCTCAGTGGCTGCCTGGTGTCCTTCAAGGCGCCGTTGCCCGACAGCGAAGCCGCGCCCCAAGGCCTGGTCGGCCACTGGACCAGCACCAACGCCTGGGGCGAGCCGCTCAACCTGGAGTTGGCCGAAGTGGGCCCGCGCCGTTATCAAGCCGTCACCTACTTCAGGGCCAGGCCTCTGGAGCGCGAAGCCATCCCGGTGACCGTCTCCCGTCACGGCAGCCGCTGGTATCTGTCGGCCAAGGTGCCGGCCCGCTTTGGAGGGCATTTCGTGATCGCCGGTTTTGAACTGACCGACAAGCAGGAACTGGTGATCTACAACCTGGATATGGATCAGATCAACCAGGCCATCGGCCAGAAGATTCTCAGCGGCCAGCCGAACCAGAGCGAAGAAGGTGACGGCGTGCTGGTGGACAGCGACATGAACACGGTTTTCTGTTACCTCGACGACCCGGCCAACTCCGATGTGTTCTCGGAGGCCGTGCGCTACCAGCGGTTGGTCAAATCCCAATAATTGTTGCAACAAGCGGACGTTTTTTCACAGGAGTTCCGGGTGGACGATTACCAGCAGACGATACGCACCTTGTCCGATCGCATTGTGCTGGCGCAAACGCCGATTCGCATTCTCGACGCAGTAAAGTGGGACGAAAGCATCCGCAAGGGTTTCCTCAAGGCCAAGGGCAAGGAAATGCCCGCTGTGGACCGCGACTATTACCTCAACCGGCCCCTGTCCTTCGATTCCAGCAAAGTGAAGCTGGAATTCCAGAACATCGAACGCGACATCACCCGTCAACTCGGGCAGTTCAACCCGGTCGGCCAGATCATGCGTCGCATGTGCAAGGAATACCGCATGGTGGTGCGCATGCTCGAAGCGCGCGGCACCGAGGATTTCGGCCTGATCTCCCAGGAGCTGTACGGCGCCGCCTCCGATGCGTTCCATGCCGGCGACCCGACCCTGGCTGACCTGGGGCTGATGCTCTCCGATTACCTGAACAACATTGACGGCCGTGGCGACCTGAAGGATGAGCCGAAGATTCTGACCGCCCAGGACGCTGTCAGCCTGCTGCAGCATCGTCTCAACCGGGTCTTTGGCGAAGCCGAGGAAACCATCCGGGTGTTCGAGTCGGACGGGATCGTGGCCGATGCGGCGGCTGGTGCCGATTACATCAAGATTCGCACCGATGCGATGTTCAACGATCGTGACGTCCGGGCCCTGGAAGTCCATGAGGGCCTGGTGCACGTCGGCACCACCCTCAACGGCCTGAATCAGCCGATCTGCACCTTCCTGTCCAAGGGGCCGCCCTCGTCGACGGTGACCCAGGAAGGCCTGGCGATCCTGATGGAGATCATCACCTTCGCCTCTTACCCAAGTCGCCTGCGCAAGCTGACCAATCGCACCCGGGCCATTCACATGGTGGAGGAGGGGGCGGACTTTCTGCAGATATACGAGTTCTTCCGTGAGCAGGGCTTTGAGATGGGCGAAAGCTACGGCAACGCCAGCCGGGTTTTCCGGGGTTCGGTGCCGACCGGTCTGCCATTCACCAAAGACTTGTCCTACCTCAAGGGCTTCATCATGGTTTACAACTACATTCAGCTGGCCGTACGCAAAGGCAAGCTGGAACAGGTGCCGCTGTTGTTCTGCGGCAAAACCACCCTGGAAGACATGCGCACGATGCGCCAACTCGTGGACGAAGGCCTGGTCGTGCCACCCAAATACCTGCCGGAACAGTTCCGCGACATGAACGCGCTGTCGGCTTGGATGTGTTTCTCCAACTTCCTGAACCACCTGAGCCTGGACCGGATCGAAGCGGATTATTCCAATATCCTCTGAATACAATGTGGTTAAAAATGTGGGAGCGAGCCTGCTCGCGATTGCGATGTTCCAGTCAACATTGATGTTGACCGTTCTACCGTAATCGCGAGCAGGCTCGCTCCCACA